>CAYNJG010000048.1:0-35229 GCA_964397295.1 uncultured Pirellulaceae bacterium | reverse complement strand
ATTCGAAACTGTGCGGTGGGACGCATTAACTTATGCTATCCGCCTCACCATTTTGAGTTTTCGGATTACAAAAAACTTCGCAATGCTATCAGCCGCCGCTTTGCTAGCAACAATCTCATCTCACGCTTCACCCCAAATGGCGTAAGCAATCTGGCTCCCAACGCGTCCTACATCAAAAAGTCCGCAACCCATTTTCGTCAAGGAAGACGTGATGAACCGATTAATTCTTATTGGCGTGTTGCTTTGCGCTGAACTCGTGTTGGCTCAGCAGGCCCCCAAGGCCTTCGATGCAGCAACGATACTGCCTCCGGCGATGCTCAACGGCGCATCCTATCGCATCGCCCGCGAGCTTCCCGTTAAGGATCATCGTTTTCAGTTCTCCATCGAGACTCAGTACGGGACGTTCCCAGCATCTGGCATTTTGATGCTGGAAAGACGGTTGTCCGAACTTCGAGCCATCGATGCCGCCACGAACATGGGGCAGGGTGCGGTAGCTGTGAATGCCGCCTGGGAAACTCTACGACGCACGCCCAAGGGTGCCGGACACCTGCTATCCGACCCGCTGGGCACACTCAGCGCTGCTCCGACAGGGTTTCAGCGAATGGCCAGCAACGTGCTGAATCCTACCGATCGACGTTTCGGCTCGAAGACAAGAAGGCAGCTAGCGGTAAACCTTGGCGTGGACCCAGAGACGAGGAACCCTGTTTTAAGCGACCTCCTGAAACAACTTGCAGCCAGGCAAATTGTTGGCACCACCGCAACGAAATTTGGGATGAGTGCTGCCGTACCGGGCCTGGGCATGCTATCCACGATGGAGGACTTCCGTGATCAGATCGTGGCCAAAAATGCTCACGAAATTCTTGCTGAAATTGAAGCAGAGCTAGCTCGGCTTGGCGTTTGGAAGCCGGCTCGCGACGAATTTGTGCGGAATCCGCGGTGGACGACGTTGGAAAAACTGTCCTTCATGAAGTTCTATCGACAAATTGCTAATGTCGAGCACGCGGACGTGATGGTCTACTTGGCGAATCGCGATGCCACCGAAGCAGATGTGCTACGCCGCCTCGCCGAACTTCGATTGCTCGGGCAGCTACATCGGACGCAACCCATTGCGATTCTGAGCGACGGTGGATTGCCGGTAGCCGTAACTCGTGACGGGAAAATCGTTGGAGTCTGTTCCGTTGACTACCTGGTGAATACGCAAACAGTACAAAACGCTGCGGTGGCTTTTCGGAAAGCAAATCCCAATCGTTCGCTGACACTGCTATCTACAGGATGGCTGTCACCCGAGGCTAAGCAGGCACTTGAGTCGCAACAAATCACCTTTCAACGAGTCACTTTCGGTGATGTATCGGTAGAGCCAGCGTCGATTCGACAGGCAAGGAGCCAACGTTGATGAAATCGATTTCTCGCCCCATACATCTACTCTTCCAAGGCCTGCTTATCGTGGGCTTCTGCACAAGCATGGGGTGCGAAGCGATCAAGAAGCGCAAGCACGTCGACTTGGGCGATATTTATAATGAACTGGCTCAGATTCCCGACTACGAGCGAAATCCCGTCGTCGTCGTGCCCGGAATTCTTGGCTCACGGCTGATTGATGGGCAAACCGGCGAGATCGTCTGGGGCGAAATGGGACCGGGCGGGGTTAGCCCTCGTCGGACGCGTAGTCTGACCGAGTTGGCTTTGCCGATGCAGTCAGGTGTTCCACTTCATCAGCTTCACGACAACGTGAGGTCAGACGGCCCCTTGGATCAGTTAACGTTTCGAATCTTAGGGATTCCCATCCGGGTTAATGCCTATGCTCAGATCCTCGCAGCCATGGGCGTCGGTGGCTATCGCGATCAGCACTTCCGTGGCAAAGGAGCCGAGAACGAAGTGGACTACGGCAACGAGCATTTCACTTGCTTTCAGTTTGACTATGACTGGCGGCGTGATGTGAGTGAAAGCGCCGCGTTGCTGCACCACTATCTCGAAGAGAAGCACGCGTACACCCAACAGCAATACCGAGAACGATACGGCATCGAGAACGCAGACATCAAATTTGATCTGGTGGCTCATTCGATGGGCGGCTTAGTGGCCAGGTATTATCTTCGTTATGGCAACCAACCCCTGCCAGACGACGGGTCCTTGCCCGTTCTTAATTGGGCAGGAGCAAATCGAATTGGTCGTCTGATACTTGTTGGTACGCCGAATCTTGGATCCACAGAGGCCATCGTGGAGATGAAAGAAGGCATGCAGCTTGCTCCACCACTTCCAAAGTTTCCGCCGGCGGTTATTGGAACGATGCCATCGGTCTATCAGCTCTTCCCTCGTACCGAAGATCAGCCTGTAAAAAATGCCAATTGCCAGGCCATCGACATGTTGGCGCCCGAGACATGGCAACATCTCGAGTGGGGCCTTGCCGATCCTAAACAGGCACGAACACTCGCCCGGCTCATGCCGAACTGCTCGCCGGAACAAAGAAGAGCCATTGCGTTGGAGCATCAATTCAAGTGTCTCGTACGGGCGCGGCAGTTCCATGCTTCTTTGGACTTGGTTGCCAAGCCACCGCCGGGGCTCAAGATCCATCTGTTTGCCGGTGATGCCATGCCGACACTCCATTCGTTAGTTGTTGACACCCGGCGACGCAAGATCTCTAAGAAAATCGAGAAAGCCGGCGATGGAACGGTATCACGGACGAGTGCTCTATCGGAACGAAAGCACAGCAATGCCGCGGAAGTCTACCGTTTGATCGATTGGGACAGCGAAACGTTCTTGTCAACGGACCACCTCGGCCTGACGCGTGATCGAACATTCGTCGACAACGTGCTCAATCGACTCTTGTCGGAACAGGTGAATGACACATTTCGCGACGGAAATTCATACCAGCAACCGCAAGTCACGCCAGGCTACTCTGGTTTCGGAGGAGAGTACGTGCCTACGGAAACGGCGCCAGGCTATTCTGGATTTGGTGGTGAGTACGTACCCGTGGAAGTGGGGCATTAGCTCTTGCTCTAACCAAGCAGGCAGCTGCACGCAGGATGGGCGCTCCCGCGCCCACCGCGCCACTGTCGAATTGCTGCTTTCCGAAAAGACTGCGTGGGTAACAGGAGCGGTCTGGGACGTCGATGGCGGCGTCATGGCGGGCCGAAACTAACGCGGCTTCGATCGATGAGTTCTCTCTCTGCGGGGCGGTCTGCAATGACCGCTCCCCCTGAGTCTGTGCCAATGCAAAAAGGCCACAGGCACGACCACGCGCGCGAGCGGCTTGAGAGAGTTCCCCTGTCAGAGTAAAGTTACGAACTGCATTAAGCGAACGAAGCACAAATCGAACTTCAAACATACTCGGGGGAGAAGCGAATGGATGGCAAAGTCGGGGGCGGTTGCCCTTTTGGTCACGGTGGTACCACCACTCTTGAAAAACCTGTCACCAAGTGGTGGCCCAAAACACTAAACATCGACATTCTGCATCAGCACGGTGCACGTACGAATCCGATGGACCCGGACTACGATCACCGCGCAGCAGTAAAATCTCTCGACTTTGAAGCGGTCAAAACGGATGTCAAAGCGCTGATGACCGACAGCCAGGACTGGTGGCCTGCTGACTGGGGTCACTACGGTGGCTTGATGATCCGCATGGCTTGGCACTCCGCCGGCTCCTATCGTATGGGGGACGGTCGCGGCGGCGCAGGCTGTGGCAACATTCGCTTCGCACCGCTCAACTCCTGGCCGGACAACGCCAGTCTCGACAAAGCCCGCCGATTGCTCTGGCCGGTCAAAAAGAAGTACGGCAACGCACTCTCATGGGCCGACCTGATCATTCTGGCTGGCAACATGGCTTATGAAACGATGGGCTTGAAGACCTTTGGTTTCGGCTTTGGTCGTGCCGACATTTGGGGCCCGGAGACAGACGTCAACTGGGGTAACGAAGATGAGTGGCTGGCCGACAGTGCGCTACGTTACGAAGACCTCGACAAGCCTTCGACCATGTATAACCCGTTGGCCTCGGTCCACATGGGGCTGATCTACGTAAACCCTGAAGGCGTCAACGGCAACCCGGACCCTGCACGTACTGCACTACATATCCGAGAAACCTTCGGCCGCATGGCAATGAACGACGAAGAGACGGCTGCGCTAACGTGCGGTGGCCACACCGTCGGTAAAGCACACGGTCGCGGTGATACGGACAACATCGGCCCAGAACCGGAAGCCGCTGGCATTGAAGCTCAAGGTTTTGGTTGGGCCAACGCGGGTCACAAAGAAAAAGCGGCCAACGCTTTCACTTCGGGTATTGAAGGTGCATGGACCCAGAACCCAACCAAATGGGACATGGGCTACTTCGACTATCTGTTTAACTATGAATGGCAACTCACCAAGTCACCTGCGGGTGCCCATCAGTGGGAACCGGTCGACATGCCGGAGGACGCCAAACCAGTCAATGCCTCCGATTCGTCGCTCCACGACAACCCGGTGATGACGGATGCGGATATGGCGATGAAGGTCGATCCGATCTACAACGAGATCTGTCAAAAGTTCATCGCAGATCCTGACTATTTTGCCGACACCTTTGCACGTGCATGGTTCAAACTGACCCATCGCGACATGGGCCCTAAGAGCAACTACCTCGGTCCGGACGTACCTGCGGAAGACCTTGTTTGGCAGGATCCTATTCCCGCCGGCTCGACGTCGTATGACGTAGACGCTGTGAAGGCAAAGATCGCCGACAGCGGATTGTCCGCTGCAGAAATGATTGCCACCGCATGGGATAGTGCTCGCACCTACCGCGGTTCAGACAAACGAGGCGGCGCTAACGGGGCTCGCATCCGTCTTGCACCACAGAAAGACTGGCCCGCAAACGAGCCAGCTCGTCTTGCCAAAGTACTTGGTGTTCTCGAACCGATCGCTTCCGAAAGCGGCGCTTCGATTGCGGACGTCATTGTTCTGGCTGGTAACGTGGGCCTCGAGCAATCGATTAAAGCCGCGGGTCACAACGTCGAAGTGCCATTCGCACCTGGACGAGGCGATGCAACGGATGAGGCAACGGACGCAGACAGTTTCTCAGTGCTTGAACCACTCGCAGACGGTTTTCGCAACTTTGAAAAAGAAAAGTATGCCGTTGGCCCTGAAGAGTTGTTGCTGGATCGTGCTCAACTACTTGGTCTGACCGCAGTCGAGATGACACTGCTGTTGGGCGGTCTCCGTGCACTGGACGTCAACCATGGCGGTTCCAAGCACGGCGTATTCACCGATCGGCCCGGCCAGTTGACCAACGACTTTTTCGTGAACCTGACTGATATGAACAACAGTTGGGTGCCCGCTGGATCCGACGGCACATTCGAAATTCGCGACCGCAAGAGCGGCACGGTGAAGTGGACTGCCACCAGCGCCGATTTGGTATTCGGTTCGAACTCAATCCTGCGAGCGTATGCAGAAGTCTATGCACAGGACGACAACGGCGAGAAGTTCGTTCGTGATTTCGTCGCCGCGTGGACAAAAGTCATGAACGCAGATCGATTTGATTTGCAAGCTTAGCCTTAACGCTTGGCGAAGTCATGAAAAAGGCCGCTCCTGAACGGAGCGGCCTTTTTCTATTTCTCGATTCATCTAGCCATCAAAGATAATCGGTAGACCGTGCTTACAGCTTGCCTCGGCGGCTCGCGACAACTGAACTAGCGCAGCCGAGACTTGGTCGAGCACTGGGGCGCGTTCATCGCATTCGTCAACGAGGCCAACGCCCGACTGCCATATGAGATCCAGCGTCTTGCCAACCTCCGCTAACTCGTCACGAAGACGATAGCTTGAGCCAATAGATCGGTCGCAAGGATAACCGTCGTACCCAGTGGCCATCTCGAGCATTCTTGGAAAGTCACACGGCAAGTAATATCCAACGTAGTGATCATGTAACCCGAGATGCGGATAGCTGGTGCTCGACGGATCATCCACAAGATGCCAGACAGGATGTGACTCGAAGTCATCTGGATCGGGAACTTCGAAAACCGGATATTCATCTTGATGCGACAGCCAGTGGGCATAAGTGCTCGCGGCCCCAAGGTACACTGCCTGTTCAGCAAAATGCGTGTCACCTTCGTCAGTCCATTGCAACGCCTGCGGTTCGAGAGACATTTGCGATGCGGCCCGATCTAAGAACTGTCTGACGAGCCTGAATTCGTCAGCCGCGACCAACAATTCGAGGGTTTCCGATATAGTTTCCGGCTCGGGCCGCCGTTTGATGCCATCGGGCGTCACGCGAGTCACATTGTCCGCCCCGAATACCTGTTGCAAAGGTGATTCGAAGTCACCAGACTTAAACCGGCCTAACGGCATCACGTAGATGTTGACACTCACGCATGTCCTCCAATGGCGTTGATCACAGACTTGGAATCACCAGAATTTGCTCAACGCGTTCGAACGTCGCTACTATTACTTGTGGTGTTGTGCGTCACGTTGTTTATTTCCGCACTGCCAAAACTGCCGCTTGTGAAGCAATTGCCGTGGTTGCTGGGGTGGCCGTGTGCGCTGTATGCCTGCTGGTCGCTGTGTTCATATTCGAAAGCAGCGAAGACGGCAATGATACCTATCGCTGGCATAGTGCTCATTTCTGTCGTTCGGTCATTCCTGCCAATACAACTGGCCGTCTCTCTGACTGAACCACCGCCACAATTTTCCATCCCACTTGCGATCGCGGCAACATGCTTAAGCGTCGCTCGTGAAATCCTAATCGTTATTGGATTCATTTTTCTTGGTCGACTCGCCACAGAAATGGCCGAACCGGTGGACTTTGTTCCCGCCGACAAGCTACCGGAAAAGACGATGCGAAACCTTCACCGCCTCGCGATTGGCTGGAGCGTTGCGGCGATTTGGACATACGTGTTTCTAGCCGTGTTCCTTGTGAACATGGTAAACGCGAGTGCGCTCTTGACCCGCTTACCCTCGGTTGTGCAACGTCTTGTTGTCGCGGGGCCGAATATAATCAAGGTATTCGTCACATGGAATGTGGGACTAATTCTCTATCAAGTGCAGAGTCACTGGCAGGCACTTGGCAGCGAACTGCAAACCCGATTCGATGAAGAGTAGTATTGGGCGCTCATCTTTCTGGACGCCAACAGCTGAATAAACGACTAGACGCTAGTGGTCTGTTGATACCTTGCCTTCGCTAACTCGGCAATCACGACGCTGATGGGGAGTGAGTGGCCTTGTTTGGCGCAGTCCGACTCCGCCCGCGTTTGCCACGAACTCCCAAAAAAATCCGATCTGCTTGTAAGGCTCCACTTACTCTCCCGTCAGACCACCATATCCAGCACGTGCTGAATCTGACAAAAACACGCCAAGGAGTTGAGCTATGTTCCAAATGCAAAAGAACTTTGTTGAAACCGTTTTTGCCGACATCGATTTCGTCAAGAATTTGGAGCCGCCAAAAGAGAGCTCGCCCTATCAGCAGCAGACGGCGCTAACAACGACCGACGACAAGCTGCAGTGAAATTAATTAGTGCCTACTGAGGACAAGCCTCGGTGATCACTTGCGTTTGAGCAAGTACATCAAGCCGTGGCGATTGGGAACAAGCCAAATTCGGAGCCCGTAGATGTTCGCATCCGTCTCGTCGATATACTCCAAACTGTTTTGTAGCTTGCGGGCTGCTTCGTCGAAGTGAGGCAATTCAGCCGCGAGGGAACTGCCTATGGAACTCTCATTCAATTGGCCGTTTTCGATTCGCATCATCACTTTCGATTCATCTGAAACGGCCACGATTTCTTGCGATTGAAATTGTCGGCTGAACTGGCGACGCAACACGTTCCGAATGTCGCACTCGATCATGACGACACCGAATAGTTCTTCTGTCTGCTCGTCGTAAACAGGAACCCCCGACACAAGAGTGATCGTTTCCTCGTCCGTCTCCTGGCTATCGCAAAAAGGATCCATCACCAGCGAAGTGATCCCTTCATCCGGTTTCATTCTAGCGACATCTAAGATGTAGTCGCTCGCTTTCGTCGTGCGCAAGCGACTCTTCGGAACCGTGCGAATCCGGGCCAAGTCACGACTACTGCGTTCGACCCGAACAAGCTCGGTGAATTGATCGTTCTCGACTTGAAAGTAGACAACGCTCGAATACGCCGAGTTGGCACTCAGCAAGCCTTCATAGATGGTCGCCAATCGTTCTCGCCAGACCCCGATTTCTTCCTCAGTTTCCGTACCGATGAGTTTCTGGATCGGCGGCAACCGGGACATGAACTGAACGTTTCGTTCGAGGTCATCGACAACCGATTGTGTGTCTGCCCGAAGCTCACGACCTTCCATACGCATCGCTTCATATTTGGACTGTTTGCCGCTTTGCCCAGCCGTCCATCGCTCAACAGCTTCGACCAGTTCACCTACCGCTTGGTAACGCAAATGTTGTTTTATTGCCATGGCCTTGGCACAGATCGCGTCCAATTCCAGCGGCGTCGACGGTCGGTACTCGCGTGCTCTTGGCGCTTCTTTTTGTGCGATCGCCTTGACGGCAGATCGAATATCGGTGTCTCCGTCGCCGATGCTATTCGCATGGGGAGCACTGCCCGTGAGAATTGCAAACAGCGTGGCCCCCAAACCATAAACATCCGTTCGTTCACTGATATTCTCAACTTTACTTTCGGCTTGCTCCGGCGCCATATAAAGCGGCGTCCCAACAATTTCGCCTTGCATCGTCTGACTCATCATCGTGTCGCTCAAAGGCAAAACTTTGTCCGTGAGTTCGCCGTCTTCGAGAATTTTTGCCACACCCCAGTCGAGCACAATCACCTGACCAAAATTGTCTAACGCGACGTTTTCAGGCTTTAGGTCACGATGCACAACGCCCCGAGAATGAGCGTAGGCAATCGCTCCACATATATCGAGGAAGACGGCAAGCAAGCGGTGGAGTTCCAGCGGGTCGGCTTCACCTACATCAAGACGATCATGATATTCCAAAATTGCATCCGCAAGCGTTCTCTTTCCCACGAATCGCATTGCATAAAATGGTTCAGCCGAAGTTCGATCGTTGCCATACTGATAGATCGGCACAATATTTGGATGCTCCAGCAGTCCGGTAATCTCAGCCTCTCGCTCGAACCGTTTCCATGCTTTCGGTGACTCCATCGCTTCCGGTCTGAGTTCCTTGATTGCGACCTTGCGATTGAGTTGCTCGTCGCGCGCAAGCCACACGCTCCCCAGACCGCCTTGCCCAATCCGCCGCAGCAACTGAAAGTCAGATGAAACCTGACGTTTACCGGGGAGCTCATCGTCATCGACTTCACGATTGTGATCTCTCTCCATCGTGTTAATGAGCCCAGCGTGCGAGAGCTCCTTTTTCTCGCGCAGTGCAGTGGCCATCGAGTCCCTTAAACTCTTTTTGGAATCAACGGACAGTGACGGGATATCTTCAGAGACATCTTCTGCGATCGAATCCAATCCGAAAGCGACAGATTTTTGAATCACCTTCGACAGCGCCGAGAACTTTCGAGATTGTTCGTTTTCGTCCAGATGATTCTCTAGCTGCTCCTTGTCTGTCTTATCCAATTCGACACGCAACGATTGTGAAATCAGTACACTCAGTTTCTTCGCGTCGTTACTCATGTTGAGCCTCCATTTCCCAGCGTTCGCTCACGCAATTTGCCAAGGATAAGCGAGCGCGGTGCATGCGGACCCAGTAGTTGGACGCACTTATTTCGAGCTGTTTGCAAATGTCTGCCGAGTCCATGTCTTCCATAACGCTTAGAACGAAAACGTCGGCCTGTCCTTTGGGTAGATTCTTTAGGCACGATTTCACAACATCCCACAGCTCCTGCATCTCGATGTTGTCGTTCGGTGCCGGCGACCATTTGAACGCGCTTGATTTCCAATTGCCTGCGGCATCGAATAGCTGAGCGGTCGGGTCAGTCTCGTCTTCGTAGCCCGATGAAGCCGCATGCTTGTTGCGAACGCGGACGTAATCAATAACTTTCCGCTTTAGAATGCCCAACAACCACGCTCGCTCCGCTCCTCGACCTGAAAACTGTTCAGCGTAGCGAACTCCTGCCAGTAAGGTCTCTTGGACTACGTCCTCAGCCGCGTTCGCATCCCGTAGCCGAGAATAGGCGTAGCGAAATAGATAATCCGCGTACTCATCGACCCATTTTTCAGGTTGTAGGGCTGTTTTTTGTGTTGCGAGCGGTTCTGCCATATGAGGATGTACTTCTGACAATGGATGCAGTTTTCTTCCCGAAGTAGGCCGAACCAAGGAGCGCAACGACGAAGTTTCGGCAATAGTGGTTGCGGTGAAAAACGAGGCCGCGTTGCCGGAACTGCGCTGTGCTTGGTCCGGCCTACCATGTGGATCAAACAAGGTGTCGGACTTCCAAAGTAGCCTTAGAGCTCAAACAATGCCATACGCCAACATCGCGTCTGCGACCTTTAAGAAGCCGGCAATATTCGCTCCCTGGACGTAATTCACGTTATCACCGCCCGATCCGTGCTCGACGCATTTTGCATGAATGTCTGCCATAATGCTATGCAACTTCGCGTCGACTTCTTCTCGACTCCACGAAAGACGCAACGCGTTTTGACTTTGTTCCAGACCGGAAACTGCTACTCCGCCTGCGTTCGCAGCCTTGGCGGGCCCAAACAACACGCCGGCGCTCAAGAACTGCCGAATCGCATCAAGCTCGGTCGGCATATTGGCTCCTTCGCAGACCACCTTTACGCCGTTCGTTAAGAGACTCTTCGCGTTGTCAACGTCGATTTCGTTTTGAGTGGCGCACGGGAACGCTATATCGCAGGGAACACTCCAAGGTCGTTCACCAGCATGGAACGTTGACGATGGGAACTTGTCCGCGTACTCAGAAATGCGGCCACGACGGACTTCTTTCAGGTCACGTACGAAAGCCAGTTTCTCGCTGTCGATGCCATCAGGATCGAGAATAAAGCCAGACGAATCGGACATGGTTACCACTTTGCCGCCAAGTTGATTGGCTTTCTCGACGCAAAACGTCGCCACGTTGCCTGAGCCCGATACGGTGATCGTTTTACCTTTCAGTGAGTCACCGCGATGATTCAACATGTTCTCACAGAAATAAACGCAGCCGTAGCCAGTTGCTTCTGTGCGAACGAGGCTACCGCCAAACTGTAACCCTTTGCCCGTCAGCACCCCGACAAATCGATTCTCAAGACGTTTGTACTGACCAAACAAATAGCTGATCTCCCGAGCGCCGACGCCAATGTCTCCAGCGGGTACGTCGGTATTCTCACCAACGTGACGGTGGAGCTCGATCATCAACGACTGACAGAACCGCATCACTTCGCGGTCGCTCTTACCACGCGGGTTAAAATTGGATCCGCCTTTTGCACCGCCCATCGGCAATCCGGTCAGGCTGTTCTTGAAGATCTGCTCGAAACCAAGAAACTTGAGGATGCTCTGAGTGACCGAAGGATGGAACCGCAGGCCGCCTTTGTAGGGACCAATCGAGTTGTTGAACTGCACACGCCACGCGCGATTCACGCGAACGTTTTGCTTGTCGTCTTCCCACGAGACGCGGAAGGTGACGATGCGATCTGGTTCCGTCATCCGCTCAAGGATTTGAGCTTCTTTGTACTTGCGGTTTTCGAGCACCACCGGCATCACGGTTTCCACGAACTCCCGCACTGCCTGATGGAATTCCGTTTCTCCCGGATTGCGGCGTTCCAGCCCGCGCATAAAACATTCAGTGTCTTCGCATGGTTCTACCCACATCGATTGCTCCCGTCACATATAGTTTAACTTGTCGAAGGAGGGGCTTAGTCGTTGAAGAACGAGTAGTCGCCGCCATCGGCGCCAGAATGGCACTCAATACACCCCTTGGCTTTGCCCGCAATGTTCATTTTACCGCGAGGCGTATCCATCTGAGCGACCTGTCCGTTGGGAAGAAACTTGACCCAATACCAGTCACCTGCCTCCGGGTTAAAGCCCTTCTGCTTGTACATTAGCGTAATCGCCATCAATTTCTTGTCTGGAGAATAGTTTTCTTTGATCACCATCGATCCGCTCGGCAAAGTTTTTGGACTGCCAGCCGCGAGCCGATTCATATACGTTTTGACCAGTGCGCCATGTGGCTCGTCGCTCTCGCGGAAATCACCGCTGTCTCCGGCCGGAGACCATTGGTCGTAGCAGACAGATTCGAGGTACTTCCACAGGTTTTCTTCGAAGGTAGCTTTCCTTTTTGGCGGAACGCTTCTCGTGCCAGATTGGGCAACAGCGATTCCAGCGATCGCAGCGACGACAACGACGGAAAAAATGGAAATACTCTTTCGGTTAAACATGTTTCGTTGCCTAAAATGTAAGGGAGCTTGTTTGTTTCGCGATTATACTTCCGTTAGACGCTAACATTACAATGTCGACACGTCCAAGAATTAAGACGCGTTTAGCCAAGTTTCGCTTACACGCGTCCTCTGTGGCCCGAGAAACCGAGATGCTAGTCGCCCTCACGATCGAGCTTCATTCTGGCGTCTGACTTCAGAGGACCCGCCGTGTAAGGAAATCGCCATCTTGCCCGTCTTACCGCTTGTGGCATTTCTGTCCTACTTCAAAACAGGCTGGAATTTAAGAAACGATACAAGATGGTGATTGACATGCTAACGAGTCCAGGCCGATACATCTTGGTTGCGATTGGTGTACTTTTATCACTTGCCGTTGCTGATTTAAAGGCGCAAGCTCCTCGTTTCCCATCTCTTCCAAAATCGAAGAGTCCGTATTTAAAACCTCAGAGTTACAGCGGGCCACCCCTATCGATGGCTTTATCACGATCTGCACTTGCAGTCAGTACCGCCCGCAACCATCGTAGTACGACTGGTCACGCCATCAATTCGAGTCGCCTTCCCACTCTCCCGGTTGCTCCAAACCGGCCGTACCCAAATTTCAAAAGACAATCATCCATACAGCCCTTTTTTTCCGTTCCTCATTACGACGGTAAAAGTGTTTCCAGGTATGCCATATCGACCACGTTATCACGTGGTTTGCAATTCTAGGACCACAACATGTCTGACCAATCTACACGACCGAGTATTGTTGCCGTGATTCTGCTTGCCGCTTGCATGATCGCAGACGCACAAGAATTGGAACTCTCTTTTCCTCCACCATCCGACAATGGAGCGCTTCATTACAACCGCGCGATCCTGTCCCTGAGCGTCGTCCCAATAGAGGAACGCAAAACTCTTGGCGAACCCATTTGGGAAGCATTCGGTGAGTCAAGCAAAGAAGAACTGAGCCAAGCAATTAGTCAACTCACGCTGCATGCTCGGCACGCCCTCCGTGCAGCACAGCGAGGGAGCGATCAGACCGAAGCAAGCTTCGGCATTGATTATGCAGACCTCGACTCGAATGGATTACCGCATGCCCAGCCGATGCTACAGTTGGGCCGACTGCTAACGCTTGCCGGAATCGGGAAGCAGATTGAGGGCGACTGGGCTGGCGCTGCCGATCTGTTCTTTTCCAGCATGAAGTTGGGAGCTCACATGACACAGCAGCCTACCTTGATCGAATCCTTGGTGGGTGTTGAGGTTTTGGAAAACAACTATTACGCACTCGCATTATGGGCGGCGAGGTGCCCGGACGTGGAATTGGCAAAGAAGGCATACGCTCAGCTTCGCGATGACTCCAAGTTTTCCGTCATGCCTGCGAAAACGCTTGCGTATGAAGCCAGCATTGTGGAGCAGCAAATCGAGAGATTAAAGGGCGAATACCCCGATGGCGATTGGTCCGAAATGCTTCTTGAGTCGCTGGGGGAATACGCCGCGGTCGAAGCAAGTCTTTCGCAGCACCAGACGAAGGCAAAGGAGATGTGCATTAAGTGCGGCATGCCGGCAAGCGCGTTTGAATCGAAAGCCACCTTCTACGCGTATCTCGACAGCATCCGCGATGTCCGCAAAGTCTATTTGAGCAAAGTCGCGAAATGCATGAGCGTACCGTCTGCGTCAGAGAGATTGCAATTGGCGGCACGATTGACGAATGAATACGCGCCGCAATTTAAGCAGCTCGGTGATAACCATATCCTCGACGCTCCTCGGATAGCCGGATTCTATTTGACGCATTCGGCTCAAAAACAAATGGCTCGCGTGGCGCTTGCATCGGCAGCCAGTCGCACCGCAAGCGGGCTCCCAAGTAGCCTGCAGGAAATCAACTTGCTCGATGAAACGAGTACAATGAGCGCCTACGACGGTTCCAAGATTGAGTACAAAGCTCTTAACAACGGAAAAGACATTGCGATTAAGATTCGAGCAGCTGAGGTCGCGGGCACGCCCTTACCAGTGATTGAGTTTACCAGCGTCAGGTAAAGCGGCCCGAACGAGCACAGTACCAAATGATGTTTGGTTATTCATTTGGAACGGAGCCTGATCCAAAACCACCGCCTCCGCCCTTCGAGCTGGCCGATCCACCTCCGGTCTGAGAATTCAACGCCCAGTCATACGAGTTGAATTCGACCGCGACTTGATTGGTGCTCGCCGCCTGTAACGACTGTTGCACCGCTTGGTCTTTCACTAGGCCATGCAGCCACGCGAGAATTCCGCCTGCTGCAGCCCAGTCTTCTTCATACCACTTTAAAAGTGGACTTAGCAATACGGTTTTTTTCGCGGCGTCGTATCGCACGTACTCGGTTTTGTTGGCGAACTGCAACGCCTGATCTTGCAACTGAGCCTCTAAGCGATCACCGAAGTAGGCTTCCGCACGAATCGGTGGGCAGCTCTTCGCGGCACACACCAATGCCACATGGATTCGAGGTTCCTGAAAGACTGGCCGAATCATTTCCTGTTCGAGTTGGTCAAGTGAAATCGTCTGGTTAGCAAAGACGTGTTCACGAAGTCGAAAGAACTGCGAATCAGACCGCAGTTTGTCCACTTGATTCGTAAGTTCCACAATCGCAAGCGGATCAGATTCGGGACTGCGCTTGAGCATCGCGATCTCTTTTTCTAACACTTCGACTTTGACGGCCACATCACGCGGAGTGAAGTTCAGGACGTTCTTTTCGTTGCGATGAATCTTGTGCGAAATGACGCCGTTAATGACCAATGCGTTGTAGGCGTTGCAGTGCAGAGCCAGTTGTTCTTCGCGCGTTGTGAGCTTGCTGGGATCGGCACCTGCGATCTGTCGAAGATATGTCGTGAACAGATAATCTTTCGACATTCCGTTGTAATCGACGAGCCCTCCCGCGACGTACGTCCGTAGCAAGTAGTCCCACAAATTGTGATCTACACCGGATACATCGGGTTCCGGACTCGGTTTCGTGGTCGGTGTGAGCTTGTTAAAAGCGGCGTAGGCTACGAATACTGGTACGACGAACGAAACGACCGATACCCAAAATAAGCCGCCGTAATAAGGCTGTTTCTTCATGAAGTAGTCTCCTGCGGTTGATTTACGATCGGCATGGCAATGGAATGGAGTTTCTGTTCGGGTACGTCGCCGAGATGCAAAATATCCATCGGGCAACGCATCACGCATTCCGCACAGCCGACACACGGTGTGTCGACTAACGTCACCGGCACGCCCTGCAAGGCGCGAGACTTGATGTCGATTCCCATCTGGCAGTACTGGTTGCAAACATTGCAGTCAATGCACTTTCCCTTTTCAGGAACGATCTTGAATTTTGACCAGCGTCCCCAAAAGTTCATCCAGAACGCAAGAGGGCACCACATGCGACACCATATTCGCTGCCCAAGGAACGGATAGAGTCCAATCGCAGCCGCCCCCGCCAGAAATGTACCGACCCAAATCTGGTAGTACTTCAGTGGCCCTTCGAATCCTAGCAACGACGCCACCGTGGCAATCGCGGCCAAGCCAATAAATAGAAAACCGTATTTCTCCAAACGTCTCGGGGTATCGCCTTTAGGTCCGCGATGCCGAAATCCGTTACCCACCGTTTCGGCAAGCGCTCCGCACGAACAGATATAGGAGCAGTAGATTTTGCCGAATTTGATTGTGAACAACGGAATGATCACAAAGGTCAGCACCACTGCCCAAACGACTCCGACCACGGCAACGGTATACCACCACGACGGATCACCCGGACGGACGACGCTGGGGTCAACATTGAAGGCGTCTATCTTCAGCGGCCATGCATTGACCGAACGCGAGATAAGCGGAGTCCACGGGTTGGCGCCCATGAAAACGGCTAGAAACGTCGGAATCCCCCACCACAATGTCCATTGGACGACGATGATCGTGAGATTGCGGCGCCAAAGAATCGGATGGTTGATCTTCCAAGCCCAGAACAAACCGAAGCCTGCGATGAGCGAGAAATAAAGCAGATAGTAAAAACCGCTTAAGTTCGCAAAGTAGGGCGGAATCAAGTTGAACAGCCAACTGAAACCGGGAAGGTAGTACGGTCCGGCTCCTGCTTCCGCTGGGTCCACGGTAAAAGAGCTCGGTATTGCGTAGTTGAGATAGCACAGCACGCCGCCGATACCAAGCAACCACGTCGCACCGGGTACTTCGAGAAACGGTTTTCGATGTTTGTTGCGCAGATTCCAGTTCAGCAAGTGTGAAGCAAGTATCAACAACAACGGGATCGGCAGCGCGTACGTAATCACGTCGCTGATCGGGCCGAGATAACTGTATAGGTGCCCAATGTGAACTTCGGGATGATCCAACCACGAGAGCATCGGCACCAGCCATTTTCCTTCGCCCGCTTTCTCCGGCAGCAAGACAAACTTCTTGGCAAAGAAGTAGATGAAGATGCCGACAAACAATCCGATCCCGGCCCACGCAAAGCGTTTTTTGGTCCAGACGCCATCAAGTTCCAGCCCCATGTCGTACAGGAAGTCGATCGGCGGGAGCGTCCCGATCTGGATGACAACATTGTCATTCGGAATCGTGCGAGTTTCGCCATCAACTTCGAGGTCCAGATCGTTATCGCGGACGGCCGTGACGTTGCTCTCGTAGATGACGTCGATTTCACCTTTTTCCATCGCGGCGCTGATAAGTTGCTGATTCTCTTCCTTTGCGCGGTAGAAATTGTCACCTCGATACGACAACGTGACCCGGTTGGTATCGCGCAGCATCAGGGCAGCTTCGAGAGCCGAGTTACCACCGCCAACGACCAACACGTCCTTGTCCTTGTAGTCTTCGACCGTGTGAAATCGGTACGTGACTTTATGTGGATTGTCTGCACCGGGCACGTCTAGCAATCGCGGTTGACCTTGGCGTCCAACAGCAATCACTACCAGCTTCGTGGGAAAGACGTTACCGTCTTTCGTGTCGACCTCGAACGTCTCGTTGGCCACTTTGCGGACACGCGCGACTTCGGTGTCTTCTTTGATGTTCAAGTCGTTCTTTTGGATCGCGTCCTGCATCAGTTTCAGGAATTCGTCCTTGTCGCGATCTTCGTCAACCGGCAGATCGGATTTCGTGTCGACCGATCGAGGTTCGGCATAGACCTTCTTGCCCGGCGGAAAACTACGCACCGTACTGGCGACTTTGGAGCGTTCCAAGACGACGTACTTCCAACCACGTTTGGCAGCTTCAATTCCTGCCGAGATGCCAGCCGGACCGCCACCCACAATCACGACATCCAGTCCTGCAGTTTCAGAATCGCCGTTTCGAGCTTGAACCGCTCGCGACTCTTCCATCTTTTGAATTACTTCTGTGCCTTGATTGGCCGCTATCTTGACGAGCGGAAACCCAGTCACATCACCAACGACATAGATACCCCTGACGCTGGATTCGTAGCGACTGTTGATGACAGGCAGAATTTCCTGCGGCGGAACCGTGGCCAGATAGCTGCCTCGTTTGACCTTTGCAGTTGGTTTCGCGGGGCTTGGCATAGTTGGGAACTCATCCATCATAAAAAGGTGACATCGAGGCGATTCGAGGTTTGTCGCATTTCGCTCGGCGAAAGACCGCCACTTTCGCGGAGCGAATTGCGACGATGACTTACCCGAGCATTCTACTCACTTTGAACCACAACCCAACAGCTGATTTCATGCTGGGCGTCAGCGTGGTGATTTTCCATTCGGTGGCCGTATTGCGAATAATTTCGGCACGGGTTGGATAGGCATGCACGGATTGCTGAATGTGACGCAGCTTCATCTTGTTGGTGATCGCAAGACTCAGTTCGGCAATCATTTCGCCTGCGTTTTCGCCGACGATCGTCCCGGCGATCAACCGATCGGTTCCCTTCTTGCAATGCAGCCGACAGAAACCCAGCGATTCGCTTTCCGTTTGAGCGCGGTCGTTGTCCTTGATCGGTAACTCGTAGGTGTCGATATCGCTCTTCATCTTCTCAATTTCGGACCAACTTGGCCCGGCATGAGCCACTTCGGGGTCCGTGTACGTTACCCAACTCATCACGCGATCGCGCGCGTTCAGGCGGTATGGGAACGGCATCAATGCGTTGAGAGTCGCGAACTCGGCTTGCGCATAAGCGGCATGTGTGAACTGAAAGGGCGAACAAATGTCACCCGCAGCGAAAATGCTCGAATTACTGGTTTGGTGCAACTTGTTGACCGTGACGCCGCGTTTGTCGAATTCGACACCGGCTTCTTCCAAACCCAGGTTCTCGACATTCGGCCGCCTGCCGGCTGCGACGAGAATCGCATCGAACATTTCGTCCGCAGCTTTACCGTCCGCTTCGATCGAACAACGCAGTCCATCTTGAGTGCGCTCGACCTGTTTTAGATTTGTTTTGAAACGAAGATTCAGCCCCTCTTCTTGGAATACGCCTTGAACAATCGCCCCGGCATCGGGATCGTCCTTCGCCATCAATGTTCCACCTCGGATCAACATCGTGACCTGAGCACCAAGTCGCTGCATCGTCTGAGCCAGTTCGCAACCAATCGGACCGCCGCCCAGCACCAAAAAACGCTTTGGCAGTTCCGTGAGTTCGAAGAAGTTCTCGCTGCTGAGGCAGTTTTCGCGCAACCCCGGAATGTCAGGGACAAATGGACGTCCGCCCGTGCAGATCATGGCTCGACGGAATCGGACTTCCTTGCCGTCCAAGTCCAGCGTCTTGGCGCCCGTGAATTTCGCGGTGCCGAACAATACGTCAACGCCCATCCCTTTGAGTCGTTCGGCGCCGTCGTGATGAGACATGTCGGCGCGGACACGTCTTAGTCGTTCCATCACTGCAGGGAAGTCGACCTGCACGTTGTCGACTTTGACTCCGAATTGCGAAGCCTTCCGTGCTTGATGTGCCACGTGAGCCGACATGATAAGCGTCTTCGAGGGGACGCAACCGGTTACCAAGCAATCACCGCCCATAAGATGACGTTCGATTAACGCTGACTTGGCTCCCAGCATCGCGGCGCCACCAGAAGATACCAGCCCAGCCGTTCCGGCGCCAATCGACACCATGTCGTAGATCTCGTCCGAAGGCTTGATCGACCATGAAGCTGGGTGCACATGGTCGCGCAGTTTGCGGTTATGGTCGTCTTGTGGATGAAGTACGTTTGGTTCGCTCATGTCGTTCCGTGACTTTGTTCGCTTTGTCTTGTTAACAATTTCCGTCGATACAACCACAGTCGCTCGACACTTCTGAAGCATCCGATGCACGCGCGTTTGGTGTTGTGCCGGAGGTGATTTCCGCAGCTTGGCTCGTCGTATGGGTCGGTCGTCCCTTCGACAACAGCATCCGGCAATATTGCACCGTGCCGTTGTCGATCAATCCCTTCGCCGTCGCCAACAACCCTCGGATATCGCTGATGCTGAGTTCTACTCCGTCGGCGGCTCCAATAGTTGCTCCAATTGCTTTGCCCAAGCCGGCCGCAAGCAGCTTACGTTTAAGATCACCTACCAGCTCCAGCAAGGAAGGCGACTCGTCTACATAACCAAGCACGGTGAAGCCAGCATCTAGAAACAATCGCTGGTAACCTAGCACCGAGTGTGCTTCGGCAAGGCATGTCCACGGCGCGATCTGCGACTGGATTTCGGTTGGCAGGTGTCCTTCGACGGCCATGTCAGAAATTCCCAATACTCCGCCCGGTTTGAGGACTCGCCGGAATTCAGCGAGCACATCCGCTTGCTGCCCAAATGTACTCACCGCGCACTCACAGACGACCGCGTCGAAGGCATCGTCAGCGAAGGGAAGTGAATCCACCGGCCCACAAACGAAATCAATTGGCTTGGCTACTGCGGGCATGCCCTTTGCCAATTCTGTCGCTTTGTTGACGTTGGATCGGCTCAGGTCGATCCCAGTCGCTCGCAATCCGAAGTCAGCGGACATGATGCGAGTGGTTGTTCCTATACCGCAAGCCGCATCGAGGACGCGTGCATCGCTTGGCAGACCTAGGCTCTGTATGAGGCGCGTTGATAGAGCCTGGCCGCCAGGATGAAAACTGTCACCCAGCAAGCCCTGCACCCAATCTTGCTCGTAGAAGCTTGCACAGCAAATGGCTGCTTCGCTCGAACTGTCACTCATAGTTGGCCCGTCGGTCGATTGATTGCGTTGTACTCACAAAAGGAAACCGGCGTCCCATCTGCCGAAATGATGTGGACGCAACACTTGTCGATTCGATCCTGATCGTAGGTATAGGCATCCATAAACGGTTTGATGCCGATCGCAAACATACCATCCCAGCCATCGGCGGCCTCCTCCCCGTCAGAACCTGCGACGCTGGTTTGCTCGAGCAAGTCTAACAAGGCATCGACCGTTTCTTCGTCCATCGCAGCCAGCCCGCCCAATTCGACGACCTTTTGCAGCAAGTCATTGAAGCTCGCCGCGTCATCGAACGTATCAGCAACCGCTGCGATTAAATCGCGGTTCTTTACTTCGGCCCAGTCGTCATACTTCGGCAAATAGCGAGTCACCGGGACTAACCCAGCGGGACTACGCAGCGCCGCCGCCATGCTGAAGCAATTCGGGTCAGAGCACGGAATCGGCGTGAAGTCATCATCGCAAAACAAACCGTCGGTTTGATCGCAAATCAAGCGAACGACATCGCCCAACGTCATCCGTTCAATAAGACGAGGGTTGTCGTAACGCCCCGAATACATCGCTGGCTGAATCATGACTTTGCGAATGCTACGAGGTCGTGCCGCAGCATAATCAAGGAACTTGCCGACCTCGTCGTCGTTGACCCCGGGCGTGAGCGTGATGATGGGAACCGTATTCAGCCCCAGTCGCTCGCAATGATCAGCAGCACGAAGTTTTGTCTCAAGCAGGTCACCTCGACCACGCAACAATTCCAACGTGGACTCTCGAAATCCATCGAACTGAAGATAGACCGAAACTCGACTTCCGTAAGAAGCCAGCCGCTCGGCAAACTCATCTTGAGCCAGCTTGATTCCGTTCGTGTTGACGTAGACTTGGCGGATTCCTTTGTCGAGCGCAATTTCCAGAATCTCAAAAAAGTCAGGATGAATCGTCGGTTCACCGCCGGAGAGCTGCATCAAATCGGCGCCGCCTTTTCCTTTCTCGAGCAAACCGTCAATCATCTCGGTGAAATCTGCGACCGACATGAAGCTCTTGTTTTGCGGCGAAGAACC
Source organism: uncultured Pirellulaceae bacterium (assembly GCA_964397295.1). Lineage (GTDB taxonomy): Bacteria > Planctomycetota > Planctomycetia > Pirellulales > Pirellulaceae > CAYNJG01. Next base: position 13,819 of record CAYNJG010000048.1, on the reverse strand, counting down.
CGCGTAGCACGTCGGGCAAGTCAGATTGCAGCTCTGTGTGATCTCAACCAACATGTTGCAACTATGGTTGGCGACTTGATCACCACAATGTTGCCCCGGACCGCAACAGCAGGCTACCGATTCGATCTCTTCGTTGGCTTGGTAGTAGTGGCGTGGGTCAGAAGCCAACAGTGCGGAGTATTCCCCATGTTCCGCACATTGCTTGTCTAAGAAGACACGTCCATCACGCTCGAACACCTTCGCAGGCAGCTTCGCGAGGCACGTTGGGCAAATGCTGGTGGTTGATTTGACGAGCTTTCCTTCTCCAAACCCGATGGGCGAGCTGGCTTCATCGTGAATCAGCGGCAATGACACTTCGACTCCCTTAGACGTTAACATGCCGGTGCAATGAGGACGCTATTACCCAGCGCACCGAAATTCGAATCCTTCGAGCTATGTTCCGAAGACGGAACGAGCAGCCGGTAGCTTACATGGGCTTCCGAGCGAATCTATTCAGTTACTTGAACAAGAGTGTAAGCATACAGGGTTAACATCCGTCTTAGAACCTATAGAGGCAAGTAAGTTAGCAGTACTCACATCGGGATTCAAATTTATGGCTGAAGAAAAGAAGACTAATTCCAAGAAAGATGCTGAATCGACATCGCCTGCCTCGGACGCACTTTGCTCCAATGCACCAGACAAAGAGAAGTGCGAGGAATTTGTTGAAAAGCGATTTGGAGACGCCAGCAACAACATCGACCGCAAATCAGATTAACTCGGGCAAGTTCAGAGGGAGCTGTATTTGAACCGTCTCATCAGACTGTTTCGATCGACCACCGGCACGAAAGCAATCGTGGCCGTTACCGGGCTTGTGATGCTCGGGTTCTTGGTCGGTCACGTCGCGGGAAACCTCAAGGTGTTTGTTCCGGACGTCGAGGGACAGCCTGATATTGACCGGTATGCCGAGTTCCTGAGGTCCATCGGCGAACCCATGGTGCCCAAAAATGGAGTGCTCTGGATTGCCCGCGGCACTTTACTTGTGTCGCTTGTCTTACACGTTGTTTGTGTGATCCGACTGGCTTTGATCAGCAAAGCGGCCCGACCGCAAGGCTATGCCAAATCTCGTGTCACCAGTGCGACTCTCTCGGCGCGGTGGATGATGTGGACAGGTTGCGGGGTGCTCGCATTCGTTGTCTTTCATCTGCTTCACCTAACGGTTGGTGTGATTGATGCCGAATCTTTCACACACGGAAAGGTGTATGCCAATTTACATTCTGCTTTTCATTTCCTCCCATTCGTTCTTCTGTATCTGGTGGCAATGGCAGTGATCGCGTTCCATCTTTACCATGGCGCGTGGAGCATGTTTCAGACTCTAGGATTCGATAATCCGGACAGAAATCGAGGCCTTCGAATGTTGGCGATCGGAATTTCTGTGGCCCTGTTTCTTGGTTTTTCAGCCGTGCCGCTTGGGTTCATGACCGGCATTCTAAAAGCCCCAGCGCAGAACTCCGCTGCCGAAATCTCTGTTGAGGAACCCAACCTAACTGCAAATCAAGTTGTGGAGGCCCCATAGATGTTGCTGGATGCGAAGACTCCGGACGGCCCGGTCGAGCAGGCTTGGGCGACACATCGCGAGCACCTGCGACTTGTCGGCCCCCGAAATCGACACAACTATCGTGTGATTGTGGTTGGTACAGGACTAGCAGGTGCCGCCGCCGCCGCTTCGATGGGCGCGATGGGTTACGACGTTGAGTGTTTCTGTTTTCAGGACAGCCCACGCCGTGCGCACAGTATTGCCGCCCAAGGTGGAATCAACGCGGCGAAGAATTACCGCAACGATGGCGATTCGGTTTATCGGCTTTTCTCAGATACGCAGAAAGGCGGCGACTTTCGCGCTCGAGAAGCCAACGTCTGGCGACTGGCCGAGCTCAGTACCGCGATCATTGATCAGGCGGTCGCACAGGGAGTGCCGTTTGCTCGCGAGTACGGCGGGATGCTTGCCAATCGCTCATTTGGCGGCGTGTTGGTCGAGCGAACGTTCTACTGTCGTGGCGAAACCGGACAGCAGCTTTTGCTCGGTGCCTGTTCCTCATTGGCTCAGCAGATTAGCGCGGGCAGTGTGAACATGCACACGCGCAAAGAAGTGGTAGACATCGTCGTGGTCGATGGTCGTGCGCGCGGGATCATTGTTCGAGACCTCGTAACTGGCGAGATCAGTTCCTGCGCGGCTCACGCCGTGGTGCTGGCAACGGGTGGCTACTCGAACGTCTATTACCTATCGACCAATGCCAAAGCCTGCAATGTCACGGCGATCTGGCGGGCCTATAAACGCGGTGCCGGAATGGCCAATCCGTGTTTCAACCAGATTCATCCGACGTGTATTCCGGCGGCTGGAGAACATCAGTCCAAGCTGACCTTAATGAGCGAGTCGCTACGGAACGATGGCCGCATCTGGGTTCCTCGCGACGAGAACGAACAGCGGGCCCCCAGCGACATTCCCGAAGCAGATCGTTACTACTATTTAGAAGAACGCTATCCGCGGTTTGGCAACTTGGTTCCACGGGACGTTGCATCACGCAACGCCAAAGATGTTTGCGATAAGCAACTCGGCGTCGGTCCGACGGGGCAGGGCGTCTACCTCGATTTCCGTGATGCGATCGAGAAAGACGGGCATGACGTCGTTCAAGCCAAGTACGGCAACCTGTTTGAGATGTACGACCGTATCACGGACGAGTCGCCATGGAAAACACCGATGCGGATCTATCCCGCTCCGCACTACACGATGGGCGGACTTTGGGTCGATTACAACTTGATGACGACCATTCCCGGTCTCTATGCAATCGGCGAAGCCAACTTTTCCGACCATGGCGCCAATCGACTCGGCGCCAGTTCAATGATGCAGTGCCTTGCTGACGGCTACTTTATTTTGCCGGTCACCATTGGCGACTATCTCAGTCGTCACCCGACCGATGACGCTAGTGATCACGCAGCCTTTCGCGATGCCGAAGCTGAAGCCAGTCAACGCGTGCAGTCGCTGCTCAAGATTCAAGGTGATCGTAGCGTCGAGTCGATGCACCGCGAGCTTGGCCGCCTGATGTGGGACAACTGTGGGATTTCTCGACAGGCCGACAAGCTGGAAGCGGCACTGGAAGCGATTCCGAAACTGCGAGAGGAATTCTGGTCCAACCTCAAAGTTGTTGGCAACGACAAATCGTTGAATCAGACGCTCGAACACGCTGGGCGTCTCGCGGACTTCCTTGAATTTGGCGAGTTGATGTGCCGCGACGCACTCCAGCGTTCCGAGTCATGCGGCTGCCATTTTCGAGAAGAATCACAGACGGAAGAAGGCGAGGCTCTCCGTAAAGATGATGAGTTCTCGAATGTTTCGGTCTGGGAGAGCATGGGCGACAACGAACCGGCTCGGCTACACAAAGAGTCGCTGGATTTTGAACTGCTTCCATTAGCGCAACGTAACTACAAGACCTAGAGTGCCGTCATGAAATTCACACTCAAGATTTGGCGCCAGGACGATCAGAATTCGCCGGGTAGGTTCGCCACGTACGACATCGACGGAATCTCTTCAGAGAGTTCGTTTTTGGAAATGATGGATTCGCTCAACGAGCAACTCACGGGCGAAGGCAAGGAGCCGGTGGCCTTTGATTCTGACTGCCGTGAAGGCGTTTGCGGAATGTGTTCCATGGTCATCGACGGGCAGGCTCACGGGCCGAACCAAGGTGCAACGACTTGCCAACTTTACATGAGACACTTCCCCGACAAGGCTGTGATCACGATCGAACCTTGGCGCGCAAAAGCGTTTCCCGTCGTGCGAGATTTGATCGTGGACCGATCTGCACTGGACCGAATCATGCAAGCCGGCGGGTACGTTACGGTGCATTCGGGACCGAAGCCCGAACCGAACTCGATACCGATTGCTCCTGAAGTCGCCGAAGATGCTTTGGACGCAGCAACCTGTATCGGATGCGGCGCGTGCGTGGCAGCTTGCCCCAACGCAGCGGCGATGTTGTATACAGCCGCGAAGGTTTCTCACTTGGCGCTGTTGCCCCAAGGTCAGCCAGAGCGTTATGACCGCGCGAAGAACATGGTCGAGAAAATGGAAGAAGAGGGATTCGGCTCGTGCAGGAACTACGCCGAGTGCGAAGCTCAATGCCCCAAAGAAATCAGCATCAAGCATATCGCTCAACTCAACCGCGATTATCTGCGGGCCACACTCTACGAGCCGGTGGATGGCAGAGGCAAAATGGAATCGCAATGAGAGAGTCTCGCGGCTTCTTTTCGATCCCCTGCCCAACGCTTCTTCGACGCTCATACGATGGGAATCTAAACTAATGTTCCGGTATTTGCCGTTCGCGTTCTTACTATGTTCATGGATGCTCTTTCCAAGTCCGGCAACGGCGCAAGACGCCTCAAGCGGGCTCATCGAATTCAACAGAGACATCCGTCCGATTTTGGCCAGCAAGTGCCAGAAGTGTCATGGGGACAAACGCGCGAACAACGATTTCCGCGTGGATGAAGAAGACACGTTCCTGATCTACGTCGAGGCTGGTGCGGATGCAGACGAAAGCATGGTGTGGTCGGATTACCTGACCACGGACGATGAAGACACACACATGCCGCCACCAGAACAGCCTCAGTTGACCGGTTCGGAACTCGCAGCGATCAAGCTTTGGATCGAAGAAGGAGCGGTCTGGCAGGATCCAGTGGATGCGACATCTGACGAAGCGACGCCCGCCGAATCCGATCCGAAAAAGAAATCACTGATCGGCGCCCTCTGGTCTTTTCAAGGACTCTTTCATCCAGCGGCAATACACTTTCCGCTTGGTTTGCTCTCCGCTTCGATGCTCTTTCTGCTGGCATCGCTCAAGTTAGGAGACAGTTTCCGAAGCGCCGCATTTCATTGCCTTTGGCTCGGTGCCCTCGGAGCGGTCGGAGCCTGTGTGATGGGTTGGTCTTACGCTCAACACGAAGGCTACGGTTCGCTGAGTTTCGACGTGATCAATAACCCCGTCGATCTCCATCGCTGGCTGGGCATTTTCGTAGCGGTCGTGGCGTTGATCACGGTCCCACTGGCAAGATCGGCCTACTCCGACCCAGAAAGTCCGGTAAAGCAGAAACGGTGGTTGATCGGTTCGATTTTGATCGGTCTTGCTGTTGGCGCCACTGGGTATTTGGGGGGAGAATTGAGCTACGGAAACAATCACTACCAAAAAGAGTTTCGCCATCTCTTCCTGGACAACCAAGGTCTAGACAACGAGGTCCCAGAAAACCAAGGATTGGCCGACGAAGGGCCAGCAAAACCGTAGTGTGCTTTTTATCTGTTCGTAGTACCGCCTCATAGACGGAATGCGGCATCGTCACTCCGCCTGTAGGCGGTACCACAAACAAACGGTACTACGTGGAACATCTGTTAGTAATCTTGTCGCTAGTCATTCTTGGCTACGCGTTGGTGTCCGCCCTCATTCCACGCACGATCGTGACTGGACCGATGCTGTTCGTCGCGGTCGGCATTGCCTTGCACCAGCTCGCCGCGGAATCAATTAAAACGGACGCTGGTGTGCTCCTGGAATCCGTCGCGGAATTGACGCTCGTAATCCTGCTATTTACGGATGCCTCGCGAATCAACACCGGCGCACTGAGGCGGGAATTGGGATTTCCCATCCGATTGCTTGGATTAGGTCTTCCAATCACCATTTTGCTTGGGACGGTCATTGCAAAGATCGTTTTGCCCGAATTCTCATGGTGGGAAGCGGCACTACTGTCGTCGATTCTCGCTCCCACCGATGCGGCTTTAGGCCAGGCGGTTGTCAGCAGCTCGACTGTGCCACTACGGATTCGCCAAGCCTTGAACGTCGAAAGCGGATTGAATGACGGGATCGCCGTTCCTTTCGTGTTATTGTTTGCTTCGCTCGCGTCGGTTCACCCGGAAGCTCAGACAGTCGCCCAATGGTTAACGTTCTGGATCAAACAAGTCACGCTGGGCCCGTTGGCTGGAGTCGTGGTCGGGCTCGTCGGTGGATGGGGCATCGAGGCGGCGGCCCAACGTCGCTGGGTCACCGGGAGCTTCATGAAACTATCCGGAGTCGCGATCGCGGTCTTGGCTTGGGTTGGCGCCGGTGCAATTGGCGGGAACGGATTTATTGCGGCTTTCATCTGCGGAATGACGATCGGGGTATCGACAAGTTATGTGAAGCCGTCGATTCAGGCGTTTGGCGAAACCGAAGGCCAGCTGCTTTCTTTAACGGCGTTTCTGCTTTTCGGTGCGATCTTTGTTCTGCCAGCGTTGGCTGATGCAACACCGATGATATGGTGCTACGCAATCCTATCGCTGACATTGATCCGCATGCTGCCCGTTGCCATTTCACTGATCGGTTCGGGCGCCCGACCGACAACAACAACGTTCATCGGCTGGTTTGGGCCGCGAGGTCTGGCTTCGTTGATCTTTGCGTTGCTCGTAATCCATGAATACGAATTCGCTCACCAGGATCAGCTGCTTACCACGGCGATGCTTACCGTTACGCTGAGCGTATTTTTGCATGGAGCCACAGCCGTTCCAGGCGCTTTCTTGTATGCACGCAGCGTCGATACGTCGGCCTGCGGCGAGGGCTGCGAGCACCAGCAGGTAACCGAACACGCGTTGCGACACCGACATGACTAAGCCTCTGGAATTGTTTGGCTGGGAATTTAGGATGCCAGTTACCCAATGGTGCAGACTTTCTGTTGGTTATTTCACGATCTTTGTAAGCAACATCACGGCGCCTTCGTCTTAGTGTAAATCACGCAAAACCGCCGCACCTGGAAGGCATTAGGAAGTCATCGATAACGATTTTCACTGGACAGCCCAGCTTTTGATGAGGAGATATTTCATGGAACGACGTTCTGCTCTAGCCGCCATAGCTGCCACCGGCGCGTTGCTCGGCGTTGCACGTAATTCGCTCGCAGCTGAAAAACACTCGGGCGGGCATGGTCATCATCAAGGTGATCACTTTGCTCACTGCGCAAAGACCTGCAGTGAGTGTGCCACAGAATGTGGTTCGTGCTTCAACCATTGCGCCACGCTGGCGACGCAAGGCAGCAAAGCTCATATCGAGACCATGCGTTTGTGCAACGATTGTCAGGTGATTTGCGCTGCTGCGGCCACGCTCTCGGCGCGTTCTGGTCCGCTCGCCACCACGTTGTGCGAGGCGTGCATCGTTGCATGCGAACACTGTGCGAAAGCTTGTGGAAAATTTCCGGATGATGCTCACATGACTGCATGTGCAAAGTCGTGCCTCGCATGCATCGACGCCTGCAAGGCAATGATTGCCGCAGAAAAACACACTGGCTAGAGAGGTCATAGGGAATCTTTGATGACGAATGCCGAACAACAACGGATTAACGGCGCTTACGAGAAGTGGATTCAGTGGGGGCCGTATCTGAGCGAACGGCAATGGGGAACTGTTCGCGAGGACTATTCGGCCTACGGTGAAGCGTGGGAGTTCGTCAGCCACGACGCAGCCCGCAGTCGAGCCTACCGCTGGGGTGAAGATGGGATCGCTGGCTTCTCCGACAGTAAAGCGAGGCTTTGTTTTTCTGTTGCGTTGTGGAATGGAAAGGACGCGATCCTCAAGGAACGCATGTTTGGCCTCACGGGCAATGAAGGCAATCACGGCGAGGATGTGAAGGAGTGCTACTACTATCTGGACGGCACTCCCACGAACTCCTACCTCAAGACGCTCTACAAGTATCCTCAAAGCGAGTATCCCTACGAACAACTGGTCGAGCGGAATCGCACGGGCAAGGATCAACCCGAATTCGAATTGGTGGATTCCGGCGCCTTCGAGGAAGACCGATACTTCGACGTGTTTGTGGAATACGCCAAGGCGGACGAGGAAGATTTCCTGATCAAGATTACGGTCCACAACCGTGGACCAGACGCGGCAGAGATTCACGTGCTGCCTCATTTGTGGTTCCGCAATACATGGTCTTGGGGGCACAAGCACGATGGGAAACCAACGTTGGGCATCGCTCAAGCCGGACACGTCGATGTCTCGCATCCGAAGCTGGGTGAGTTTCAGTTGCACGCGGAGAACGAACCAAAGTTTCTTTTTTGCGAGAATGAAACCAATCCGCGAAGTGCCTTTGGTATGACGGAAGCAGAAGGCTACTTCAAAGACGCCATCCACGAGCATGTGGTGGACGGGAACGCCAACGCCGTTAACCCGAACCAAACGGGAACGAAGTGCGCTGCACACTATCGACTCTCGGTTCCAGCGGGCGGTGAACAGACCGTCAAACTTAGGCTGCAATCAGCGCGGTCCGCCAACGCAACGAACGAAGCCCCTTTTCAATCGTTCGATGCGATTTTTCAGTCTCGGATTTCCGAAGCCGACGATTACTACACCGAGCTACAGCGAGACATTCAAGACGACGACACAAAAGACGTTCAGCGTCAGGCCTTTGCCGGACTGATTTGGGGTAAGCAGTTCTATTACTTCGACATTCAACAATGGCTGGACGGCGATCCCAGTCAGCCGACACCGCCCTCCTCACGCAAGCAAGGCCGCAATCGTGATTGGACGCACTTGAACAATGCGGACATCATCTCAATGCCGGACAAATGGGAGTACCCATGGTACGCAGCGTGGGATTTGGCGTTTCACTGTATCCCTTTTGCGTTAATCGATGCTGATTTCGCGAAGCAGCAGTTGGTCTTGATGACGCGCGAATGGTACATGCATCCCAACGGACAGATTCCCGCCTACGAGTGGGCGTTCGGCGATGTGAATCCGCCCGTTCATGCGTGGGCAACGTGGCGCGTCTACCAGATCGATCGCAAGTACAACGGTAAAGCGGATCGCGTTTTCCTGGAACGCGTCTTCCACAAGTTGATGTTGAATTTCAACTGGTGGGTCAATCGCAAAGATGAAGACAGCCGCAACGTTTTCCAGGGCGGGTTCCTTGGTCTGGACAACATTGGCGTGTTCGATCGCAGCGCACCGATTTCCGGCGGTGGGCATATTGATCAGTCGGATGGGACTGCATGGATGGCCATGTACGCCCTGAACATGATGCGGATCGCGTTAGAACTGGCGCTCGACAATCATGTTTACGAGGACATTGCGACCAAGTTCTTCGAACACTTTCTGCTCATCGCCAAAGCGATGACTGACATCGGCGACTCTGGAGTCGGCCTCTGGGATGAGGAGGACGGTTTCTTCTACGACGTGCTGCACCTGCCTTCGGGTGATATGATTCCGCTGAAGGTTCGCTCGCTCGTCGGGCTCGCACCGCTGTTTGCCGTTGAAACGATCGAGCCGGAACTGCTGGAGAAGTTGCCAAACTTCGCTCGCCGGTTGCACTGGATCACGGAGCACCGTCCGGACTTGGCGAATCTCGTTTCTCGCTGGCACGAACCCGGGCGGGGTGATCGTCGGTTGCTTTCTCTGCTTCGCGGCCATCGCATGAAAGCGTTGCTGCGAAGGATGCTCGATGAAAACGAGTTCTTCTCGGACTACGGTATTCGTGCACTCTCCAAGATTCACGAAGGCGAGCCTTATCGATTGTTCTGCGATGGCAAGCGTGTGCAATGTCAGGGCGAAAGCTTAAGCGTCGACTACCAACCGGCCGAGTCCAATACGGCAATGTTCGGCGGCAATTCGAATTGGCGTGGACCGATTTGGTTCCCCATGAATTATTTGCTTGTCGAATCTTTGCAAAAGTTTCATCACTACTACGGTGACGACTTTAAGGTCGAATGTCCCGTGGGTTCGCAGACATCGCTTACTCTGGATGAAGTGGCAAACCAGGTTTCGGATCGGCTGTCGAGAATCTTCCTCAAGGACGCCAACGGAAATCGAGCTGTCTACGCCCATCATCCACGGATGCAGTCCGACCCGCATTTCCGCGACCACATTTGGTTCTATGAGTACTTCCACGGCGACATCGGGCGGGGCGTCGGAGCTACACATCAAACGGGGTGGACGGCTCTGATTGCCAAACTGATGCAGCCGAAGAGACAAGTCTGACGTCTTCGAAATTCAAATCACGGATCGATTAGCGAGTTAACAAACTGACCATGGATAGTAAATCAGTAAAGAAGCTGTTGTGGATTGGTCTTGTCGCCGGAGTGGTCTGCGCGATTTCCAAGCTTGGCTGGGAGATACCGTTTCCACCGAGGACACCGGCGAGAGACGAAACCAACCCTCCGCAGAAGTTGTTGGAACAGATGGGCGTACCGTACGAGACGACGCACATGACCTACACCTTCAACGAATACCCGCGACCGATCGTGGCTTTCTTCATGCACTTCGGATTCAGCATCACGTTTGCGGTTCTCTACATCTTCGTCGCCGAGTTCTTCCCCAAAATCACGATGTGGCAAGGTGCGATGTATGGACTAGCCCTGTGGCTGGCGTTCCACGTGATCTTGCTTCCGGCATTTGGCACGGTACCACCTCCATGGAAACAACCTTTCTTGGAACACCTGTCAGAGATATTTGGACACATGTTCTGCTTCTGGCTGGTGGAAATCACACGACATGACTTGAAGAATCGGATGATGGTAGGTCGGGGAACTTCCGATCCGCAACCTGCTTAATTTCGGATACAAGCCCGTCGCAAGTGAGTGAACGGCTTGCAGCAAGACAGTGAGTTCACTCGCTCGCGCTTCGTGCTTGTATCGGGTACTAAAGACAGTTTTACAAACAACAGAACGAATCAAAGGAATGACACGCTGATATGACTAAGTCAACTGTTCCCATGCCGAAGTGCGCATCGCTCGATATTCTGAAGGGTCAAAAGGCACTTGTTACCGGTGGAAGTTCCGGCATCGGCAAAGCGGTCTCCCTGGCGCTCGGCGCAGCAGGCGCGGACGTCGTCGTCAACTACGGAAGCAACGAGGCGGCTGGTCGAGAGGTTGCCAATTCCATCAAGGCTGCGGGCGGGAATGCTATCGCTGTTGGTGCGGATGTTTCGCAAGAAGATCAAGTGCAAGCCATGTTCCAGAGAATGCGAGACGAATTCGGCACGATAGACATCCTCGTCAACAACGCCGGCATGCAACGTGATGCTCCACTTGATGAGATGACGTTGAAACAATGGAATCGCGTTATCTCGGTGAACCTTACCGGACAGTTTCTGTGCGCTCGCGAAGCGGTGCGAGAATTCAAGCGGCGTGGAGTTGTCGAGGACGTTTCTTGCTCGGCAGGGAAGATCATTTGCATGAGTTCCGTTCACGAAGTTATTCCGTGGGCTGGCCACGTGAATTATGCGGCCAGCAAGGGCGGCGTGATGTTGATGATGAAGAGCATCGCGCAGGAGTGTGCTCCCTACCGAATTCGCGTCAACAGCATTTGCCCAGGCGCGATCCGAACTCCGATCAACCGCACAGCTTGGGAAACCCCCGAAGCTTACGAATCCCTGATGAGTCTGATTCCGTACAAGCGGATCGGCGAACCTGAAGATATCGGACGAGCCACCGCTTGGCTGGCATCCGATCAGGCAGACTACATCAATGGAGCCAGCATCATGATCGATGGTGGCATGTGCTTATATCCCGGATTCGCAACAGGGGGTTGATACTCGAATCCTTTCTAAAACAGTGGAGACGAACCAGATGACTGATACTACGCAAAAGAATTTGGCGGAATGGATCGAGGCCGATGGACTCGGTGGCTTTGCTTCGGGCACGGCGTGCGGCCAACGCACTCGTCGATATCACGCGCTGTTGCTGGTCGCCCTCAATCCACCAACGCATCGCGTTGTCCTCGTGAATGGCTTCGATGCGTGGGTCGAGTCGCCAGCGGGGACGTTTCCAATTTCGACCCAGTTCTATCGGAATGACGTTGAATCACCCAGCGGTCACAACTTCTTGCAATCGTTTTCCATCGAGCCGTGGCCGACGTGGCGTTTTCAACTGACCGATGATTTGCAGGTCATTCAAGAAATCTTCGTTCCCAAAGGCATGCAAGGCACGGCGGTTCAATGGAAGCTGGAAGGTAATCCGACGGATGTCACGTTGCACGTACGTCCGTTTCTTTCCGGTCGCGACTTCCATGGGATGCACCACGAAAACGACGACATCAATCAAACCACGACGGCAACGGAGACGGGCGTCTATTGGCAAACTTACGGCGACTTGCCGAAAATCTTCGTCGAGACGAATGCACAGGTCGAAGCAAAGCCTGACTGGTATTACTCGTTCCTGTATCAATACGAACAGGCGCGAGGATTGGACGACATGGAAGACCTGCTTTCGCCTGCCGAGCTCACGTTTGCTTTCGGTGAAAACAAGACCACAGGTTGCATGTTGCTTGGCGCTGGCAAGCCACTTTCCGAGCAGGCGGAACTCGAATCCACCGACCCGCTCTCATCCGCGCAGCAGCTTGCGTCGCACGAACATTTTCGTCGTGCGAAGATTGGGCAAGAGAACCACATGCTCGATTCGTACTTGGTGAATCGTGGCGAAGGTAAGACTGTCATCGCCGGGTACCCTTGGTTCGGCGATTGGGGGCGAGACACGTTTATAGCACTGCGAGGTCTTTGTCTTGCACTGCCCGACAGACTTCACATCGCTCGCAGTATCTTGGTGAGCTGGGCCTCGACCGTATCCGAAGGCATGTTGCCCAATCGTTTTCCAGATCGTGGCGACACGCCAGAATACAACTCGGTGGACGCGTCGCTTTGGTACATCGTCGCCGTCGCCGATTACCTTGCCGCCATAAATGAGGCACCCAACCTCGATGTCTCGCAAGGGGAACTAGCCACGCTCCACACGGCGGTGGAATCGATTCTCGATGGTTTCACAGCCGGGACGCGTTATGGAATCCGAGTTGATGATGATGGGTTGGTTGCTGCTGGCGAGCCCGGAGTTCAGTTGACGTGGATGGACGCCAAGGTGGGTGACTGGGTGGTGACTCCGAGGATTGGAAAGCCCGTGGAGATTCAGTGCCTTTGGCTGAACGCGGTGCACTACGCGTCTTCGTTTTCGGATCGCTGGAAGCCGTCCTTCGAGCAAGGAATGGCTTCGTTCCGTGAGCGATTCTGGAACCAGGAGGCAGGCTGTCTCTACGACGTCGTCGATGCCGACCATGAGTCGGGCAAACTGGACGACGCCTTCCGTCCGAATCAAGTCTTCGCCGTTGGCGGGCTGCCCATGCAGTTGCTCCACGACGAGCAGGCTTGGTCCATTGTCAATCAGGCTGAGGAAAAACTGCTCACGCCACTAGGTCTGCGCTCGCTTGCTCCCGGCCATCCCGACTACAAGCCTCACTATGGCGGCGGCGTGCTGGAACGCGACGGTGCCTATCACCAAGGAACGGTTTGGCCGTGGCTGATAGGGTCGTTCGTCGAAGCGTGGGTTCGCGTTCGCGGCTCTTCGCAAGAAGCCAAGGACGAAGCGGCAAGCAGGTTTCTTGAACCGCTCGAAACGCACATGCATCAAGCGGGCCTCGGACATATCTCAGAAATCTGTGACGCCGAACCGCCATTCACACCACGGGGCTGTCCGTTCCAAGCATGGTCGCTCGCCGAATACCTGCGGATCAAGTATCGAGTTCTTGGAAGGACCTCGGCGCCGGAGGAAGCGTTGTCATGATTTCGGCGATTCGCGAACATTGGCCGGAGTACTTCATGGAGGCAGCTGGGTTGGGACTGTTCATGATCGCAGCTTGCACGGGCACTGCTTTGCTATGGCATGAAGAATCGTTTTTGGTTCCGCTGCTTGGAGGGATGCCTTGGCTACAGCGATTGCTGATGGGAATCGCCATGGGGCTCACGGCCATGGGAATTGTCTACTCGCCCATGGGAAAGCGTTCAGGTGCCCATATTAATCCGGCCGTCACGC
>CAYNJG010000047.1:0-35417 GCA_964397295.1 uncultured Pirellulaceae bacterium | reverse complement strand
CAACCGATCGCGAAGCAGTTGGGCATTTTTTGAAATGCCATGAATCTATCGACGTTGCAATTCCACGCGGTGGCGAAGGACTCATTCGACGAGTTGCCGCCGAAGCAACGATGCCAGTGATCAAACACTTCGATGGCAACTGCCACGTTTACGTCGACGAATTCGCAGATCTCGACAAAGCCGTTTCGATCACCATGAATTCAAAAACGCAACGCTATGGCGTTTGTAATACAGCAGAGTCGTTGGTTGTTCACCAGGCTATCGCTAGCGAGTTCCTACCACTCGTGAAGACCGCGTTGGATGCAAAAGAAGTGGAAATCCGCGGCGATGAAGCAACTTGCAAGATCATCTCGGCAACTGCGGCAGCCGAATCGGACTTCGGGGAAGAATACTTGGCACCGATAATCTCTTGCACGGTCGTGGATTCAATTGATGCTGCGGTTGAACACATAAATCGATACAGTTCCGGGCATACCGAAGCGATCGTTACGCGAGACTTGGCGAATTCGAAAAAGTTCACACTGGGCATCGACAGTTCGGCAGTGATGGTAAACGCCAGCACGCGTTTCAACGACGGCGGCGAATTTGGTCTAGGAGCCGAAATCGGAATCAGTACGGACAAATTCCATGCGCGCGGGCCGTGCGGTTTAAAAGAGTTGACGAGCTACAAATACATTGTTCATGGCGATGGGCACATACGCTAAGGACCTCGCGACGATCAAGGATGACACGATGGACCAAGAATCACTGACGGATGAAGAGATGCGACTGCTGCATACTCCTAGTCTGGTTTCGGACGCGTTGACGACTCCGACTACTCCGAATCTGTCCCTGCCCAAACAAGATCCATCGCTTGTGCATTTGCATTTAGAGTTTGCGAGTTCGCTCGGTGATGTGTTGAGCAAAATGACGCATCGCCAAGTCACAGCTCGTTTGCGAGACGAATGGTTGGGCACTTATTCAGAATTCGTTTTCGGCCAACCGGTTCCAACGTGTTGTGCAGTGATCAAGTCTCGCGTTCATGGACTAGAATTCTACTTGGTCACTGATTCCAAGATTCTGTTTCCGCTTTTGGATCGGCTTTTGGGTTCCAAGACGATCGAACCGATACCACAGCGCCCACTGTCAGAGATCGAGCGAACAGTTTCTCGACTGCTGATTGAAGAGATTGTGAATCAATACGCGGCAGCATGGCAGCATTCTTTATCACTGGATCCGACCGTGGACCGCATCGAACACAACCTGCAACAAATGGTTGGACTCCATGGAAGCGAAACGACTTATAACGTTCGTTATGAAGTCAGCTTCGACGGAGCCTTCGGATTGTTGGAACTGTGTCTGCCCTGGCAAAAGACTGAGCAGATTCGACACCGCCTGGCGGTGTCGTAGAATTACTACCGTCGGGAGCCGCCAGCACCATTCGCATTTGGCACGTTGTAAAAATGCGAGTAGTTGAAATACGTCGCCGCCGTTGACGCTTGGCCGACGCCTTGCGAGCCCTGGCGAAGCAATCCAGATTGCTGGCCGCCAGAGGTTGTATTCACGATTGGCTGAGTGAATTGCCGCTCGAGAAAACGGTTTTGCGCTATCTGTTGGTCATTAATCCGAGCTTGTTGTTGCAATGGGCGTACGAACGAAAAGTAATTGTTCACACCACCCTGATTGCTGTTAAACAAGTTAATGAACGGACTAACCGTAGGCCGGCGGTTGAAGTTCGGGATTCGCCGAGACTGTCTTTGCGCCATCGATTCGTGGGCAAATGAAACCGCCAACAAGCAGGCCAATGGCATCCAATATCGAAACATCTTCTTACCTCTTTCGGTTTTTCTCGTTTGGAATCCCGGTCGCTCGAAAGGGCGTTTGCGAAATCCTTTTCAACTTATTGTAGTCATCGACTAGAACGCCAAATCGCTTCTGCGGATTCACCGCAGCCGGAAAAGTTGATGATAGCACTTCACACGCTTTTCGTCGTCATATTTTAACTGGCCGCTGCCTTTGACGTGATAAGCAAATCTAACCCAGGCGATACGACGCGTCTGGCAATTCGTGACCTCTCGGCAGAAGTAGCATTTTGACCGTGCTTGCACACCTACTGTGTCCGAATAACAGGAGTGATTGCGGAGGTTTTGGCTTTCGCATGCCCGACGAATTTTACGGAACGGACTTCCGCAGTCGGACACAGTGAGCAGGACTTTGGGGGTTCGCTTGCTGCTGAACCATGTGACGGAACACAACAAACGAGCTTGTTATGCGAATTCCACGGAAGGAAGACTGCAGGATACCACTTTTATTGGTGGTGCTGTTTGCAGGTTTAGCCGCGACGGGTTGCAAGACAACCAATCCGAATCATCCAAACCACGGCATGACTCATCTGCCGCCGGTTTATAAGTCGATGCCTCGGGAACTTTCAAAGGTTGTCTTACCCGAGTACACCATCGAGCCGCCCGATATCTTGAATATCGAGGGCATTCATATCGTTCCAAAGTCGCCTTACAGTTTGCGAACGCTGGACGTGCTCAATCTCGACGCTAGCGGAGCTCTTCCGGATGCACCGATCGCTGGACCTTACACGGTTGAGCCTGGGGGCATTATCAACCTCGGCTCGCCGTACGGCACCGTGAAAGTTGCTGGCCTTAATGTCGACCAGGCCAAAGAAGCCATCTCGAAACACCTGCAGGAATACCTGAAAGAACCCAAGGTTTCAGCTTCGCTGGCGCAGCTTGCCGCGTCACAGAACATCCTTGGTCAGTTCCTCGTTGGGCCTGATGGCTCGATTACCCTTGGCAGCTACGGACAAGTGTCCGTTGTCGGCAAGACTCTAAATCAAGCGAAGGCACAGATCGAAGAATACCTCTCGCAGTTCTTAGAAGACCCAGAGATCTCGCTCAATGTGTTTTCCTACAACAGCAAGGTCTACTACATCGTTCTGCAAGGAGCTGGACTGGGCGATGGAGTTTATCGCTTCCCGATTACCGGCAACGAAACGGTGCTTGATGCGATCGCACAGATCCAAGGACTCGAGCAAGTTTCGTCTAAGAAGATTTGGATCGCTAGACCTTCACGAGACAACAACGACGTAAAGATCCTACCCGTCGACTGGTTCGCAGTAACTGAACGCGGATCGGCAGAGACAAACTATCAGATCTTACCTGGTGACCGCGTGTTTATTGCCGAGGACAAACTCGTCGCATTCGATACGCAGATCGCGAAGATCACGGCACCTCTCGAACGAATTTTTGGATTTGTGTTGCTGGGAACCGGTACGGTCACTCGACTGTCTGGCCCCGTCCTTCGCGGCGGTGGAAACCCGAACAACAATGGCATCTAGTGTAGTACTGGAAACCGCAGTTTAACCAACCAGCGACACACGAAACCAACGCGATGGACATTACCATGGACCGGAAACGTCAAACACTCAGCATTCTTTGGATGGCCGTTGTTGGGGTAATAGTAGCGGCGAGTTGCACAGGATGCGGCAAGCCAATGCTCTACCACTTCAAACACTATCAACGTCCATTTGCGGCGATTTCGAAGAGCAACCAAACGTACTTCCATAGCTCGCAAACGGGTAAGATCATCGAGAAAGATCGGTGTGCACGTTATTGTGAGCCTGATTGTTACGGTTACGAACCAACTTGTTGGACTCGCTGGCCAGATGAGTGCGAAGGCAGCTGCCCGGTACAAGGCGATCCAGTATCGCAACACGGTGCGCCCTACGAGGGCCAGGTCATCCTAATGGATAGCAATGTGATCTCCGACGGTTCCATGATGATGGATCAGTCGGCCATGCCGATGCCGGCAGATGTGAACTATGACGATGTTGCTCCCGTGCCAAGCAACGAAATGACACCAAGCGTGCCCGCCTCGCCAGCGCCACCGACTCCTTCGGGAGAAACTCGCCTGCCTGCGATTCGGGTTCCATCGTTGCCCGCCGATGTCGAATCGGCCGTGCCTTCGCCATCGGATGCAACCATGTTACCTCGCATTGCACCAAGAAAAGTAGTGCCTAGGTCCATCGCTCCGAATACCACAGCAGCTCGCTCGACAGAACCTCGTTCGATCGTCTCCAAGCCGATTGCTAAGACAGTTCAACCGATCGTTCCAACTCCAGTTGAGCGTCCGGCACCCATTCGCGTGCAGCCAAAGTCAGCCGCGAAGCCGAGCCCGAAACAGGAAACTAAGACTATTGTTGAAGTCAAGCCAAAGCGGAGTCCTTCTCGCGACTCGATCCTCGTTGAAAAAGAGCTGACTCCGTTGCCCGCGACTAAGGTTGCTCGGCTTCCAGCGAAGATAACGCCAATCGTAAAGTCGGCCAACAAACCCTTGAGCCTCGAGACAGCAGACCAATCGGTTCCTGTTGCATCGAGCCGAAAAGTGAAAACACTAACGGATAAACTCCGAGTTCGAGCGAAGGCACCAGCCAAACGTGTTGTGACCGACACCACGGCGGCAGAACTGCCTTCGCAACCAAAACCAGCTCGACTACAACTTGGCGGTGATAATGTCACCATTCATGTCGTGGAAAAGGTCCAGCCTAAGAAAGGTCTGAACACCGCGCAAGTCGTGTTGCCAAAAACAGAAGCTACGGGCGATTCACTGATTCGATTTAGAAATGAGGATTTGGTTTCGAAGTTGAAGAAAACGAAGCCAGCCTTTACGGATCGAATAACAACGCCAAAGACGACGAAGCTACCTTCGGCAGTCAAGGTTACGCCAAAGGCGACTCCAACAAAGAGCTCCAAAGAGACGTCAGTTGTTAAGGTCAAAACGCCAGAGATAGTAACGCCAAAGCGAAAAGCAACGTTAAACGTTTCGACGGGCGGTTCATCAACGATTCGGTTCGCCAACGGGAAGTCGGGCGTCGACATCAGTCGACTATCGGCACCTCAGGGTTCAACTGTGCTGCGATTCGCCAACGATAAGCAGTGATGCCGAATTGAAACACTTGATTCACCGAAAGCACTGGATGATTCCAGTGCTTTTTTCTTTGGTACTCGGAATTCAGATTGGCTCTAAGAGATAGTCGTCCAATTCCATCATTGCACTCTGCTGCAACATGGTGACGGCTACGTACAGCACAGACTGACCTCTTCTCTTTTCGACCACGCCTTCCAATCCAGCCATGGGTCCGGACTTAATTCGGACCAACTGTCCAGCGACGATCCGGCTTTCAACCGTCAATGGCGCCTCCGCCGAAATCAGGTGCTGTACGTTTTTGAGGTCGTAAGTTAGTCGCTCTTGGTCCTCTACCTCCAGGATGTTTGTCGCTCGATTGGTTTTGAGCGCTCGAATACGTTCGTCTTCGGTAACGAATAAAAAGATGTAACCACCGAAGACCGGAATCTGCGAAGTGACTTTGCGGCCTCGGATGAGATTTACTTTTTGAACGAGTGGCAAAAAGAATGGCACATCGCAGCCAACAAGCTGGCGCGCAAATGCCTTTTCCTGACGAGGCTTGGTGTAGAAAACGTACCAGCGTCGATCGCTTCCATCGTTCTGGAACGCATCTTCAAGAAGATTCTGGGGGAAAATGGATGTTTCAGCGTCGAGGATCGGCATGCGTTCGAAACTCTTACTCTTAATAATGATTACCTAGAACAACGCGACTGGGCTAGCTGGGTTGTTATTACCACATCCACCCAGGCCCAGAACGCTTAACTTTCGGTGCTTCTTTGGGATTTGTACCCGTACTGGCTCGGGAGGTCCATGCTGGCATGCCGGTTGCGTTTGGTTTTTCCGTCCCAACTGTCGGGCTCGGGGTTTGTGCTATCTGATCGAGACATGGTTTCTTGACAGTAATGTCGCGACCTTTAGACTGGAGTCGGGTCACTTTCGCGTTCCAACCTATGCAGCGTCCCATGATGCTGTCTGCCGAATGGCTTCGGCATACCAACCCTGAGTCACCAAACAACAAGCAGATGAATTGCTTGGCAATTATGGCGTAGTCGAGTCGATCGAACTGTTTGCCATAAAGGTGATGCAACCATCCAACCACTATGACCCAGCCGCAATCAGACACACCCCAGGTTGAATCGCCAATCCCGAACCCCAATCCCATTAGCATGGTTGGGCTCGGAGCGATTTTGATTGCATCCGTGTGGGCATATTGGCCCACCCTGGTAAGCCTTGCCGAGGTGTGGGAGCGAGAGCCAGACTATTCGCATGGGTATCTGGTGATTCCGCTATTCATTGTCTTTCTCTATTTGAGAAGAGATACGTTCCCAAATGTTACAAAGCCGGCATGGGCTGGCTTGGTGCTGATCATCGCAAGCATTGCGCTTCGAGTAGTCGGAGGCGTGGTCTTTATTACTCCGTTTGACGGCTGGTCCATTGTGCTTTGGGTTGCCGGTGCAGCAATGTGTTTAGGAGGCTGGCCCCTACTTCGTTGGTGCTTGTCACCAACACTGTTCCTACTATTTATGGTTCCGCTACCTTTTCGATATGAAACACTAATAAGTCAGCCACTGCAACGAATAGCGGCAATGTTTAGTAGTTTCGTGTTGAGGTGTTTAGGCCAACCAGCGTTCTCGGAAAACACCACTATCATCGTTGGTACAGATATCCTAGAGGTCGAGCAATCGTGCTCAGGCCTGCGGATCTTCGTTGGTATTTTTGCTTTGACGTGTGGCTACCTAATAGCCTTCCGTCGAGAGCTGTGGGAAGCGAGCCTGTTGGTACTTTGTGCTGTTCCAGTCGCTCTTGTTGCGAATGCGATTCGAATCGTTGTCACGGCGATTCTTTTTCGCAACTTCACAGACGAAGCCGCACACAAATTCAGCCACGATATGGCGGGATTTTTAATGATTCCATTGGCCGCTTGCCTACTGTGGCTCGTCCAATGGTACTTGAGTTGCTTAATGAGAGACGTGACCCGCGGGCAGGTCTCTGACACGATGAAAAAAACTGAGCCAGTACCGGGCTAAACCAATTCGGTAGCGGCGGACATTTACATAATTACAGTTTCCAGTTTGCAAGAGATACAGCGAAGAAGAACCATGAGCAACCTCGAACCCACATCACGATCTAAGGGACAAATCCATCGAGCAAACACTCGAACAGTTCCTAGCGTTGCCCAGCGTCCACAAGAAGAGGACGATTTCTCCGTTGGTTTCATATTCGGTGTATGGAGCCAATGGTGGAAGTGGTTGATCCCAATTTCGATTTTGCTGATGGTGGCCTCTGCCGCAATCGTGGCGATGCTGTTTAAGCCTCAGTATCGCTCGGATGCTCGTATCGAGATCGCCGAGCACGCTCCATGGGTTGTCAGTCAAGACGTTGGTCCGAAAGCTCAGCAGTTCGTGGCAACACAAATCGAAATGCTGCGTGGTCCACGTGTTTTGGCTGCCGTGTTGGAAGACTCGGTGATCGCCAACATGCCAGAGCTAAAAAAACGCAAAAAGCCAATCGAATGGCTATCTGAAAAGGGCCTGGAAATCGTGCCCGTTGGTCAATCGACTTTCGTCGAAGTCGCTTTCGAAGGATCACATCCTGAATCGTCGGCTCGTTTGGTCAACAATGTCATCGACCACTACTTCGCCATTCAGAACGACCAAAAGAATCTTCGAACTCGCAAGATCCTAGATGCGTTGCGAGGAAACAAAAAGACACAGGCAGCAACCGTTGCACGATTGCAGAAGCTAGTCAAAACACTTAGCAAAAACCTCGACATCACGCCCGACTTCACAAACAAGATCGTTGTTCGTGAAGCTAGTCGCACCCAAGGTTTGATGGATCGAATTGCGGAAGCGGACTTCGAAGTTGACGATCTCGACGCCGCAGTAGCGGCCATCGAGGCATCACTGGACACGAACACGTACAACGTTTCGCCAGCTTTGGTTCAATCTCGAATCGATTCGCGTCCCGACGTTCAATCGCTGCGGGAGGAAATCAGCAGGAAAGAAGCAATGCTTGGAATCATCGAAGCGAAGGCCGTACGCGGTAAAGATGACACCAGCTATATCAATCAGCAAAACAAAATTGACAACCTAAAGCAACAGCTCTCGTTACTACGAGCCAACTCGGAAACCGCAATGTTCGACGAAGTTCGAGCACTTGATCGCATGGACGTCGAAAAGGACTTGATCGTCAAAAAGACGATGCTGGAACAGAAGAAGCGGGTCGTTCGTTCGCTCGAACAGCGTTACCAAGAAGAGCGAGAAAAAATGCATGAAGAAGGTAATACTCGCCTTGAGTTTCAGTTTGCTTCGGAAGAACTGCAGCGGGCGTTGGGTCTCTTCGCGAAGATTTCCGAACGCGAATCTCAAATGTCTGCCGAACTAGGAGCTCCCGGTCGTCCTGAAGTCTACCGTCGTGCAGCTCCTAGCGAAGAACCCGTTCGCAAGCTTCCCCTGATCGAACTTGGTGCCACCACACTTGCTAGTTTGCTACTGCCATTCGGCTTCGCGTTCTTGTGGGAAAGCTCGGTTCGTCGCATCAACTCAGTAGAGCAACTTGAGGCGAAAACGAGTGTCGAAGTGATCGGCGAAGTTTCTCGATTGCCCGCACGACAAGGTCGGAACTCACGCGTGCTTGGTCACGAGCTCGGACTGTTCGAAGAGAGCATAGATAGTCTGCGGACTAGCTTGTTACTCGCCAACGAAGAACACGGCATCCAAGTCATCAGTGTTTGTAGTGCGGTTTCAGGTGAAGGAAAAACAAGCGTTTCCTCGCAATTGGCCGTCAGCATCGCCCGCGCAACAGGACAGCCTGTACTGTTGATCGATGGCGATATGCGAGCTCCCGATATCCATCAGATCTTCGAAGTTCCTCTTTCGCCGGGCCTTACCGATGTGCTCGATAGCAAGGCGTCACTCGAAGAATCGATCAATCGATCGTGGAGCGAACACGTACACTTGTTGCCAGCCGGTGAACTCGACAAGAGCCCACACAAGCTACTCGGTACGCCTGCCTTCCGTGCTTTGCTGGATGAAGCACGCCTCTGGTATCGCTACATCGTCGTGGATACGCCACCAGTTTTGGCCGCCAGTGAATCGCTGGTCATTGCCAAACAAGCTGACGGAACCATCGTTTGTGCGATGCGTGACTTCAGCCGCGAAAACCATGTGCGATTGGCACACGCAAGATTGCAAGCGACTGGAGCTGGCATCATTGGAACCGTGCTAAACGGTGTTCCTGTGCGAAGCTACGCGTCACGCTATGGGTCGTATGGACGATACGGATACACAAACAGCTAACTGTTTGCTGCACGGCCACACCAAGATTTTCCTCCCTCGTCACCTGCCACGTTGATGGTTCGTCATGCCCAAGTCCACACTACGTCCACCGATACGAAAAGATGGCGATGGCCATAAACATACGTATTCGTACAGATACGGTTACGGGTACGGATATGGATATGGCGGCTATAGTCGCGAACGACGCCCTAGGCAGCTCAACAAGAAGCTGCTTATCGGCTCGCTTCTGTTCTTGATGTTGGCAGCTCCTGCGATCTATTTTTGGCATGACTACCAGACAACGAAACTAAGCGATTCACTTTGGAAGTACGGCCAAGAACTTGCTGCCGAAGAAAAATGGGAAGAGGCCTCCGTCGCACTCTATCGCGTCTGGGACATTCGCCGTGATCCTGAATTACTTGGCGAAGCAGTTACCGTGTACGACAAGTTTGCGTCCGCCCGAGATCCCATGGGTGTCATTGCTGCATATCAAAAAGCAATTGGTGGCCTACCGGAACGGAATGACCTTCGCGTTCGACTGGCTGAGTTACTTACGCGACAACGACGCTACGAATCCGCGTTCATCCAATCCGAAAAGATTCTTGGGGCGGAACCCGATAGCCTTGATGGCCAAAAATGGAAGTCCCTTTCGTTGCTAGGTCTCGTTAGAACGAACCAAGCTAAGAAAGGTTACGATGTCCTCGAAGAATTGAAGCGAGCCTACATCGCACAACAAAAGGATTTTGATATCGCCACCGCTTTGGCGACGCATATTCGCGAGGACTTACAGGCCCAAAACGGGTCGGAGTTAGCTGTGCAAGCTGATGGCGTCATGAATCGTCTCGTAAACGCGAATCAAAATAATGTAAATGCACGTCTAACTCGCTACCAGTATCGAACACGTTACAAACTTCCCGGCGCAAAACGCGACATCGAAGAAGCAGTACTGTTGGATCCAGGAAACCCAATAGTGCTTCGACAGGCAGCATGGAGCTCGCTACGTGATGCTGTTTCGAGCTGGAAGACAAGTGACTATCTCACTGCCCGCGAGCTTTTCAAGAACCTAATAAAGCTTCAACCGAATGATGAGTCCGGCTACCTAGGCTTGGGCGATACGGAGTATTTGGTTCGAGGAAATATGGAACAAGCGATTGCGATCTGGGAACGCGGACGTACTGAAGCTGGTGAAAGCCTTCCCCTTTTGCTGCGTATAGCCGAGGGTCAAACGAATGCGTTCAAGTTCGACGACGTTGAGAAAACCCTCGAGGCGGTCGACAAGTACATGTCTACCCTTTCGGTGCAAGGTCTCGAGCGAAACCGAAATTGGGCCACTGCATCGGCATCCTTGTTCCGCGGAAAAATGTTGCTGGCTCGGAATAAACCGGTAGAGGCAATCACCGAACTAAAAGTTGCCGCCGACCTGGGCGTCAAAACGAATGACGCTGAAAGCCTAAGGCCAGAAGATAAATCAACCGCATACACAGCGCTCATTAGTCTAGGGAAAACCTACGCGAAGATAGGACAAGCGAAAGACGCTGCATCTAGCTTCGAGCGAGCATTAACGGTCAATCCGGAATCGGAACTCGCGATGGTGCAAGGAGCCGAAGCATGGGCCGAAATTGGTGATTTGGATCGAGCAATTCGGAACATTGAAAAAGCAAAGCGTCTTCGAAATCCAATGCCGGAGATCTTTCGATATCACGCGCAGTACTTGCTCGAAAAAGAACTTGCTGCTCCAGCCAGAGGCCGTGATTGGTCAAAGTTCGAAGAAGCTCTTAAGACAGCACGAACGCAACTTGCTGACTCCTGGCAACTACGCTTGCTAGAGGCTGACTACGCCATTCATCGCGACCGAGTTAACACGTCCGACTTCAGCGACGCGGTCGGCAAATTGCTGGCAATTGAGCAGGATTTCCCCAAAGAAACCGAAATCTGGAAACGACTACCGTTCGTCTATGAATCCATCGGAATGCCAAACGATGCGGATCGAGCACTCAACAAATTGGAACAACTAACGGCCTCTTCGCCCAATACACAGTTGTTGATTATTGATTTGCTGCTGGGTCGAAATCGTCCCGATCGAGCGAAGAAAGTGCTCGACAGCATCTCTGAATCGTCGCTTTCATCGCTAGATAAACTGGCTCTCGATCAAACAGAGTTGCGGATTATCGAGTTCCAGGGCGACGACAAAGAAATCGACGCTACGTTAATAAAATTGCGAAGCAAAGACGAAAAGAACTCGTTGCCAGTCGAACGACTTCTGGATCGTCGACTTTGCAACGCATCTCTTTCGAAGGTACCAACAAACCTTGATTTGATTGGGGACCTGAAAAAACGTCAGCCTGAATCGGAATCGACCTGGCAGTATTACGCAGCTCGTATCGAGCTATTGAAGCCTGAACCGGACCTTCCCAAGCTGCAGCTGCATCTCACATCGCTGACAAACCGTTTGCCGTACTGGTCCCGAACTCAAGAGTTAGCCGGACGTATCGCGGCATTTGAGAAGAATCCTCGAGAAGCCAGGATCGCGTTCACTGGAGCTATCTCCAAACCGAATCCGAATCCAGAACTCGTGCGGCTCGTTATCGATGAAAATGTACGATCGGGCGATTATCTGGCAAATATCAAGATTCTTGAAAAGCACAAGCAAGTTTCGTCACTGGCCCGGATTGTCTCGAACAATCGCTGGGCAAAACTGCAACAAGAATTGGACTTCGCATCCGTCAATCGCGGACTAAAGAATAGTGCGAAAGAGAATTCGACAATGTGGTCGGAGCTGATTGGAGATGTCGTCCAGTCGGATGAGAACAGCCTTGATCAGCTCATGCTCTCCCTTTGGAAATCGAACGATGAGAGTGCGAAGGCAGAACTCTTGAGTCAAATCGAGAGCCAAGAAATGGAGGATGGTGACTTCCGATCGTTTGTGCTTGGTCAAGCCAATCAGTTGGCCGGAGCCTTCGACATGGCGAAAGAAAAATATCGTGAAGTCGTTGATTCTTCGGAACGCCGATTGCAATCAGAGATCTATTCGGGAATCGTCACAAATCAAATCCTACGAGAACGTTCACGTCAGATTGAGATGGTTGAATCGTCGAATGGATCGACAAAACGACTCAACGCGATCATAAAACTCCGGCGTGCTGGCCAAAACGATTTGGATGCTGCACGCAGTTTGTTGCAGGGTCTTGTCGACTCTCGGGGTGAAGAAACCGATCGGTTATTGCTTGCAAAGTGCCTTGAGCAATTAGGCCGCCAGGATGAAGCATTGCAACAGCTGGAAGCAGTTGTCGAGTCCGACGCAACAGCCCACCACATTGCAACACTTGCAGACTTCTTGTTGCGAGCCGGTGAGAACGACAAAGCACAGGTCTGGATCGAGCAACTCGAGGCACAAACTGGATGGGAAAAGAAGACGGTTTCACTTCGAGTTCGCTGGATGGCGGCAACGAATCGGCAGAAAGAAATCAGTACCTTTGTCGAGCGTTTCGCGTCTGAGCGATTTCGTAGAGCTCCGACTAGTGTGGCGAAAGAGATGCGGGACGTCGCTGACGTCTACCAAGCCGTAAACATGACAGACGCCGCCAAACGTTGGCTAAGCACGCTTGCTGCTCGTTTTCCTGATCAGGCGGAGCCACTGTCACGGCTCTTAGTAGAAAACGACGAAACCGATCGCGCTGTCGAACGATGTATTGAGCAACTGAATGCCAAGCCTACGGTTGAGACGGCAACGCTATTGGCTCGAATCTTGGTCTACGGGAAAGTTAATCCAGATACGCTCAAGCAGGTGTCACCACTGTTGCGAGATTGTCGCACGCGTTTTCCAGACAACCCTTCGCTGCTATTCGCTCTTGGCAATCTGGAGATCAAGCTAGGCAGTAAGCCGAAGGCTATCGAAACTCTGATGCAAGTTACAGAGCTTCAACCCGGCCACTACCTAGCTTGGAACAACTTGGCCGCTTTGTTGGCCGAGGAAGATGGTCGCCAGGTAGAGGCGATGGACACGATCGAAAAAGCTATTGAGCAAGCAGCCTACGAAATCCCGACGTTGTTGGATACGAAGGCTGTTGTACTGATGCATCAAGAACGCTTTCAAGCAGCTGCCACGCTGCTGAGGGATAAAGTTACGCAGACTCGTGCGGGCATCGATCCTCGGTTCTTCTTCCATCTGGCGATCTCACTTGATCATCTTGATGAAACAGAAGCAGCAAAAGACGCATTGGAACAAGCAAAAGGCCTCGACCTCAAAAAGTCATTTCTTACCAAGTTCGAAAAAACGGAATTTGAACGTCTCGTTAACAAGTTTGCGGACGCAACAAAATGAAAACGAAAACTATCCTCCTACTGATCCTGTGCGTCTCTCTGACCGTTCTATCTGGTGTTCTTCGCGGAATGGTAGATCAGCGTTGGGGCCTAGGCGAATCCGCACAGGCGGCGGCTATTCGCGTGGAAGGACTGCCCGAAGAATTGGGTAAGTGGAAGGCAACTCACGTCGAAGAACTCGACGACGAAGCAAAGAACATGCTTCGATGTGTTGGGAACACTGTAAGAAATTATGTCCACCAAGATACAAAGCAGTCAGTCAGTGTGGTGTTTATGGTTGGCCCGGCAGGACCGCTAGCAATTCATACACCTGAGGTTTGCTACGGCAGTGCGAACTTCACCACCGCTGAGCAAAGACAGCAGAAGAAGATTAAGGACGTCAATGGCGATGAACATCCGTTTTCCGTGATAACATTCGAGGAAAATAAGATGGGTAAGCGGCTATTGCGTGTTTATTACGCTTGGAACAAGGGCGGCGAGTGGGTCGCACCTGACACACCACGCACCTCGTTCGCGGGGGTACCGATGCTGTACAAGATCCAATTGGCGACAAATTCAATTGATGATTCCACCAATATGGATGCCGCAGAGAAGTTCTTAATGGAGAACTTATCTGTGTTAAAAGATATCTGCAGATAAGTAGCATTTCACGCCCTGTGCAGTAGAATACTGCGGGGCCGAAGTACTCGCACAAGACATGCACCGTTGACAAGTTAGATTTAGAGTCATGAGCACCATTGAAACTACCGTTGCGCTTCAACACGCAGCTCCCACCACTGCGTTGGATTCGTTCGACGAAGCGAAATCTTGCAAGCAGCTTATCGATATCACGCCTGCTGAATATCTAAAACGTAAAGGCTGGTTCAGTCGCATTCTTGCGTTAGGCCTGTTGCTGATTTCATTCCCAGTTATCGCATTGCTAAT
This sequence comes from uncultured Pirellulaceae bacterium, assembly GCA_964397295.1. Taxonomy (GTDB): domain Bacteria; phylum Planctomycetota; class Planctomycetia; order Pirellulales; family Pirellulaceae; genus CAYNJG01. The sequence goes on along the minus strand of CAYNJG010000047.1, from coordinate 21,000 downwards.
CTTCATCGTGCGAATGACGTCGCGCGGACCCGGCCTTTATCGACAAGTGCGTGTTGGCAAAGACGGGAAGATTTTCGTTATGTACAAAGTTCGCTCGATGGTCCAAGACGCCGAAGAAGGCACCGGACCGGTTTGGACACAAGGTAAAAACGATCCACGCATCACACGCATTGGTTGGTTACTTCGAAAGTCACACCTTGATGAGCTGCCACAACTTCTAAATGTGGTTCGTGGTGAAATGTCACTTTTCGGTCCTCGACCGGAACGCCCTGAGTTGGTTCACGTTTTGGCCGCAAGCATTCCCGATTACTGGGACCGTTTGGCTGTGTTACCAGGAATTACTGGATTGGCCCAAATCAATCTGCCGCCGGACAGCGACCTTGAAAGCGTTCGGCGCAAGCTGAAACTCGATTTGGAATATATTCGGACTGCTAATTTCTTGATGGAGGTGCGTATGTTCGTATGGACGGGCCTCAGACTTCTTGCCATTCCATCGTCGGCTGCAACGCGGCTGATGTCCCTAGGACGAGACGTAGAACCCACGGAAAACAGCACAAACGGGCCAGTCACCATCGACGACGTAATCAACGAAGCCAGCTCAATCTGAGCTATAGTTGAGAATGCAAAATGCATTTACCGTCGACGTTGAAGACTATTTTCAGGTTTCAGCGTTCGAGAAGAATATCTCGCGAGATTCCTGGAACGACTACCCTCATCACGTCGTTGAGAATACTGCGCGTATTCTTGACTTGTTGGCAGAGAAGCAGGTCATCGGCACGTTCTTCATTTTGGGTTGGGTGGCCGAGCGATACCCGGATCTTGTCCGAAGAATAGCCGACGCCGGTCACGAACTTGCATCGCACAGTTATTGGCACCGGCTGGTCTACGAACTTACCCCCGAATCGTTTCGAGAAGATCTGCGCCGCTCGAAACGTGCAATCGAAGATGCAGCCGGCGTTTCGGTAACGAGCTATCGAGCTCCAAGTTTTTCCATCACCCAAAAATCCATCTGGTCGTTGGACGTGCTGGCGGAAGAAGGCTTTACGTGTGACTCTAGTATTTTCCCGATCGTTCATGATCGTTATGGCATCCCGGGCGCCAAAACGGAAATACACAAGATCGAGACAAAGTCAGGTTCAATCTGGGAATTCCCGCCGTCGATTCGCAAATTCGTCGGTGTAAACTTGCCTGTCTCCGGCGGTGGATATTTTCGCATCTACCCTTATCCGTTCACCGCCAACAGTTTCCATCGAATCAACAAAAAACTGCAGCGTCCGTTTATGTTCTATATTCATCCTTGGGAAATCGATCCCGACCAAATGCGGATGGATTTTGCAAGTCGCTCGACGCGATTTCGGCACTACACCAATCTGAAGACAACTCATCGTAAGCTCAGCCGACTCCTTTCGGATTTTTCCTTTACCACCATGGGAAGCGTCATTCAGCAAGCCAGCGCTGAACAGGACTCTCCATGCCCTTAGCAAGAGTTGATCTGTGAGCAAGCTACTTCGTCTAGTCCGACGTGCAGCGACAGCCAGTCCGCATGAGTGGTGGACTCGCGGCAACCAACTTTTTTTTGCGTCTCGCAACTATTTGGCTTCTCGCAGCGGTTCTTCTGCGCTTTCGTCCCGAGGTCATTTGCGTTCGCTCGGCATTCGCTCAACGGAGATTGCCGAGTGGTGGAGTGGGCGACGAAATCAATGGTTCATCACACCCGAGCGTATCGAATTTTTGCGGTCTCTGTCGGATTCGCAAGACTCCCAGATCCCATGGGTTTTGCAGCGTGCGAATGACGTATTGGACGATCGGTTTCCGCTGTTTTCGTATGGAATTGTCGACTACACACAAGCTGATCGATGGCACAGCGACGTTGTTCTCAATAAGACGGCTCCTCGCCTTTTCCACGGGAAAGTACCGTATTTGGATCCAGACACTGTCGGCGATAGTAAGCATGTCTGGGAGCCGAATCGTTTTGCGTGGGCGATTTGGCTAGGCATCGCATACCGCGTCACCAACGACATACGCTACGCGGAGAAATTCCGTGAAATGACCACCGATTGGTTCCTCAAGAATCAGTATCCTTTCGGGATTAACTATTGCTCCGCACTAGAACTTGCCTATCGCAACTATGCTTGGCTTTGGTCGTTGAGTTTGTTTTCGCAGTACTTGGAAACGCAACCTCGGTTGTTGGAAAATATCCTGCATGGAATATGGACTGCTAGTTGCCACGTTGAAAACAATCTTTCGACCTACTTCGCACCGAACACGCACATTCTTGGCGAGGCATTCGGTTTGTTTGCTGTTGGTGCCGCGATTCCAGAATTTCGCGATTCCTCGCGTTGGCGCTCGACCGGACTTTCATTGTTGCAGACGGAGTCGAAAAAGCAGTTTTTCAAAGACGGAATGCATCGCGAACTAAGCGGCCACTATCACATCTACGCGACGGACCTGTTACTACAAACCGTGCAGATTGGCCGTGAATCAAGCTTCAATATCCCACGCGAAATCGAGACAACTGCAAAACGCGCCGCGCGACGCATGTCTGAAATTGTGCCTCACGACTTGGCGATGCCACAGTTCAACGACAGCGATGGCGGACGTCTTATGTGCCTCGTACCAAACGCATTCGACGTGGGACCAACACTGACGGCAGCCAATGCGATGTTCCCGCAAGAAGCTCTCTTGTTATCTCCAAAAGCTGGTCGAGGTTATCCGCTACTGATGCTGCCGTTTGAAGAAAAGCGTGCAGCGCGCGAACTACCACGTCGCCAAAGTCGCAGTACACCGATCGACCGCGACCTGCATCGAATCTACGATTCGGGTCTCGCATCCTATCGAACCCAAAACGGCGACTATGCTCTTTTCCGTGCATCGGACTTTGGCTATCACGATTGTCCACATAGCCACGATGCTGCGCTCGGCGTGATTGTCTATCTGAAGAATCTGCCCATCTTCGTCGATAGCGGAGTTGGTTCTTACACCCAGAGCGAATCGTGCCGAAACAATTTTCGTTCAGCGTCTGGCAAGAACACAATCTTGGTGAATGGCGCTGGACCGTCAGAACCGAACGGGTGGTTCACCTGGAAGAACACGACCGACTGCGAGTTAGTTTCCATGCGGAAATTTACGGACGGATTCTCAGCTCGTGGCAAACATGACGGTTTTTCCGAATCTAACGGCTGCCATGTGAGCGTGCAGCGGGAGATCATCATGTTGGAAACGGGAATCATTGCGATTGTCGATCGCTGGGACGCTGACAAGGAAATCCCGGTAGAATCCAGATTCACGCTTAATCCACTATTGGAATGGGATCCGGTACGGAAGCTGCTTCAATATCAAAACGAATCATTTCATTTGTCGGGAGTGTCGCTGAACGGTGGTGAAGATATTGGAATCCTTCATAATGAAGAGCCATTCTCACCGAATTACGGACTCATTTCGACAACTAACGCAGTCTCATTAAGACACCCGTCAGGGACTCGCGGTGGAATTGTGACGTTCGTTTCTCGCTGCGGGCCAGCAAGACACAAGAACCGAATGGTGAAGTTCGAGGGCGACGACTTCAGCGTTCAATTTGAAATTACACCCAACGGTGTTCAGCTCAGTGCGAACGAAGAACTGACTTCGGCGTAACTGATCTCTACGCCATTCGTCACGAGCAATCGAAACATGTGCGGAATTTGTGGATTCATCAACCTGGACGGCCAAGCAGCATCGCCCGAGATCGTTGCGCGGATGAACGCTACGCTCGTCCATCGAGGTCCGGATGACGGCGGTGAGTTTACCCACGAAGCAACAGCACTCGGACACCGGCGTTTGTCAATTGTCGACTTAGCACGCGGACGTCAGCCGATGAGTTTAGAGGGAACTCCGCTGACGATGGTCTACAACGGTGAGGTCTACAACCATCTCGACCTTCGCAATCAATTCAGTTTCGAAGCCGACCGCTATCGAACGACCAGCGATACCGAGACGATACTCGCCGGATTTCATCAGCACCGCGAAGAGATCCCATCACACTTGCAAGGGATGTTTGCGTTTGCGGTCTACAACGAACAAGATCGATCGCTCTTTATCGCGCGAGATCGTTTAGGTATCAAGCCGCTCTACTATTTCAAAACAGAACGGCTGTTTGCGTTTGCGTCGGAGATCAAAGCATTACTTGCGCATCCTGATATCCAAGCGCGAGTGAATACGTCGAAGCTGTCGCAGCAGCTAACCTTGAAATACACGCTTGATGACCAGACGCTGTACTCTGGCATCAAAAAGCTCTTGCCTGGCCATTGGCTTTCAATTCGTTCCGGTCAGATGAAAACCAAGCAGTACTGGGACCTTTCTTACACGCCCAAGCGCAAGTTCGCGTCGATCGACGAGGCATCAGTTGAATTCAAAGAGAAATTCACCACGTCCGTTCGCTCTAGGCTGATGGCTGATGTTCCGCTGGGTGTTTTTCTGTCTGGTGGAATTGATAGCTCTGTAATTGCTGCTTCGATGAGCAAGATGGTGTCGGAGCCCATCAAAGCGTATTCGATTGCGTTCGAACAGAAAGAATACAGCGAGCTGAGCTATAGCAAGCTGGTGGCAAAGCATGTCGGCGCCGATGTGCGAGAGATGGTACTCAGTCCTCAAGACTGGATCGCCGCATGGCCAAAGATGGTCTACCACGAAGACGAACCCATCGCTCACCCGTCATCGATTCCGCTGCATTTCATTGCAAAACTCGCCGCCGAAGACGTGAAGGTCGTTCTAACCGGCGAAGGTGCCGACGAACTCATGGCCGGATACGAGCGCTACAGTCAAACACTCGCTAACATGCGATACGGAAAATACGTTCCGAACGGACTTCGCAACGTCGCGAGAAAACTCATTGATTTGCTACCGGATCGATTCGTTCCGAAACGCAAGGCAGTTCGAACGTCGCTGTACTTGCCAATGGACATCGACACGATCTTTTTGGACAACTATTCGGCGTTCAAACGTTCCGATGTGCAAGACGCGCTCCAACCGAAATACCGTGAAGAGCTAGACGTCGAGAACACCTACGCCAAATTCTCTGACATGATGAGTAGTTCAGATGCCGAAGAATTACTCGATAAGATCCTTTACGCCGACATGAAATCGTACCTCTTGGAATTGCTGATGAAGCAAGACCAGATGTCCATGTCTGCATCGCTCGAATCACGCGTACCGTTTCTGGACCACAACTTCGTTGAATTCGTTTGCAGCCTTCCGACCGAGTACAAGCTAAACGGCTTCGAAACCAAACACATTTTGCGACGCTCGTTGGGCGACACCGTGCCTCGCGAGATCGTGACACGCAGCAAAAAAGGATTCCCCACGCCGATCAAAGAATGGTTTCGAAACGAATTTGCCGAACCGATTCGCGAATTGCTTCAGTCCGACCACACGCTGTTGCACGAATACATTCAGCCGAGTTACATCGACCACATCATAAATCGCCACGTTTCGGGCGAATGGAATCTGCAAGAAGAAATATGGACGCTGGGCAATCTCGAACTTTGGTTGCGAATTGCGATTGATGGTCAAAATCCAGAATCAGCCATGCAAATTGATGGAGTCATGCAATGCGCGTTCTCTGGATGAAATCCGACTACGTCATCCCACCAGATACCGGAGGGAAAATCCGCACGTACAACCTCATGCGAGAATTGAATTCTCTGTGCGATGTAACGTATCTAGCGTTCAAACATGAGGACACGCCCAATACAGAACCAGAGATTGAGGGCTGTGCCGCAGAAATCGTGACGGTTCATCGCCCGGAAGAAATAAAGAGTGGAGCTGGTTTCTACGGCCGCGTTCTCCGTGGCATGGCTTCTTCCTTGCCTTACATGGCGCAAAAATTCCGCTCAACAGAGATCGTGAATCATCAACGCGAATTCGTTAAAGCCGATGAAGAGCCGCGTGTAGTACTCTGCGATTTTCTCGAGATGGCCGAAAACGTTGACTGGAGTCTGCCATGCCCCAAAGTGCTGTTTCAGCACAATGTGGAGAGCATGATCTGGAAAAGACTTTCGCTGACCGAAGAGAATCCATTGAAGAAGGCGTACTTCTCCTTCGAACACAAGCGGATGACGAAGTACGAGGCGAAGATCTGCAATCAATTCGACCTGGTATTCGCAGTATCCGAAGAAGACAAGAAACAACTTCAAGAAGAGTTCGGTGTTACCAGCCCGATCGAGATTCTCGAAACCGGCGTCAACACAGAATACTTCAAGCGGGCGACTCAACCGTCCGTTCCGGGTCGTCTTGTTTTCCTAGGCTCCATGGACTGGATGCCGAACATTGACGGCATGAAATGGTTCGTTAGCGAAATCTATGACTTAGTCAAAGACAAGTACCCAGACATCACCCTCGACATAGTCGGACGACGACCTGGCGACGAAATCAAAAGCTTTGCAAAGAATGACGCATCGATTCGGATCCTGGCCGACGTCCCAGACGTTCGACCACACATTTCTGACAGCGATTTGTTCATCGTTCCATTGCGCGTTGGCGGCGGTTCGCGAATAAAAATCTACGAAGCGATGGCGATGGATCGTCCGGTGGTTTCAACAACGATCGGAGCAGAAGGACTTCCGCTCACGCCAGACGAACACATTGCAATCGGCGACACACCGGCAGAATTCGCTGAACAGATTTTGTTATTGCTAAACGACGCCGAAAAGAAACAGAAAATTTCAAACTCGGGATACCAACTAGTGACGGAAAACTTCCAGTGGAAGAACGTCGCTGTTCAACTCCGAAACCACTGCCAAGACTTGGTGAAAAACAATGAGTAAATTAGAGCAAACAAACGCGTCCGCAGAATCTTCTGCAAACACTGAGACGTCGACAACAAGTGTGTCGATTTTCGGACTCGGCTATGTGGGAGCAGTCACCGCAGCGTGCCTCGCCGAACGCGGCTTTCGTGTCGTTGGTGTTGATGTCAATCAGTCTAAAGTAGACATGATCAACCAAGGCGTAACGCCAATCGTGGAAGAACGCATCGGCGATATCGTACGCGATGTTGTCGCGGCGAAGCAGTTGACTGCGTGCACTGACGTGGCCGAGGCGATTGCAACTACAGATGCATCGCTCGTCTGTGTCGGCACGCCCTCACGTTCTAATGGTGATCTAGAGCTAACGTACGTGAAGCGGGTAGCAGAACAGATTGGCGAAGCCCTTGCCAAAAAAGACGCGTATCACACCGTCATTCTACGCAGCACCGTATTGCCCGGCACAACAGAAGACGTCGTGCTGCCGATTCTAGAAAAACACTCAGGAAAAAAAGCGGGCGAAGGTTTTGGGCTGTGCTTCAATCCAGAATTCCTTCGCGAGGGAAGTTCAGTCAAAGATTTTCATGCACCACCATTCACGCTGGTCGGCGTGAATCACGAAAAAGATGCTGATGTTGTGCGTGAGTTGTATGGCTGGCTCGATACCGAGTTTCTTGTCGAAGACATACGCACTGCGGAAATGGTCAAGTACATCAACAACAGTTATCACGCGGTGAAAGTGGCCTTCGCCAATGAAGTCGGACGACTTTCAGCGGCACTTGGAATCGATTCGCATGCGGTCATGAACATTTTCTGCAAAGACACAAAACAGAATCTATCCGCGTACTACTTAAAACCAGGGTTTGCGTTTGGTGGCTCTTGTTTGCCAAAGGACCTTCGAGCCATCCTTTACAAAGCGAAATCGGTTGATGTGCCAATGGAACTGTTCCAGTCCACACTTGTCTCAAATCGTACGCAGGTCGAAGCAGGAATAAAGTTGATCGAACAACTTGGCAAGAAAAAGATTGGTCTGCTAGGACTTTCGTTCAAGGCTGGTACAGACGACTTGCGAGAATCACCCATGGTGACGCTTGTGGAAACACTGCGTGGTCGAGGATACGAGATTTGCATCTATGATGAAAACGTATCCCTATCGCGGCTCGTTGGTTCGAACAAAGCCTACATCGAACAGGAGTTGCCACACGTTAGTGAACTGCTTCATGAAACGATGGAGGAAGTTATCGACGCATGCGAAACAATTGTGATCGGAAATCCCGATCCGCGATTCGCGGAAATCGTTGACAACTTGCCGGAAGGAAAACACGTGGTCGATTTGGTACGAATTGTGCCGGATTGGAAAAGCGACCAAGAACAGTACCACGGAATCGGTTGGTAACAAAAGGTCCGGTTGCAATCATGGCAAACTCACTCATCCACCCCGAACCCCAGCTACGGCTGGAACTCGCGACACCTGGAATCACCTGGGTGGATCGCTTGCGTCGCGGTATATGGCCCAAGCCCATGGTTTTTTGGGCAGTGGTCTTCTACATCGCGTTGTTCATCATTCGGCCTTGGGAACAATTGTTCCCCGAGTTGGCTGCGTTTCGATTCGAACGACTTGCAGTAATATTCGTCGGGCTCATCGTCTTGCTTCGCCGCGGACCACTCGTTCGGTTTGATGCTCAGAACGTAACCATGTTGTGTCTGTTCGTCGCGGTATACGCGAGTGGACGAAACGCTTGGGATACAACGGTATCGATGGAAGAAGTAACCGAGTTCTTCGGATTCACACTCATCTTCTTTTTCATACAGAAAGCAGTGAAGACGCCCTATCAGCTGATCTTTCTTGTTGCTTCCTATTTAATGCTTACAACGGCGTACACGGGAAAAGCAATCTGGGAATACGCGTTCAACGGTGCAAAACTGAACATGATGGGTGTCGATCGCTTGGCTGGGATCGAGTACACGTACGGTCACCCCAATACGTTTGGCACGACAATGCTGTGTTCGCTACCGTTCGGCGTACTGTTTTATCGCATTCGTGATCAGTTCTGCCAAACGTGGCCACGACGCATGCAATGGCTTTTTAAGTGGGCAGTGATAGGTCACATCACGATCTGTATTCTCGGTGTGCTGTTAACTCGTAGTCGATCGACAACGGTCGGACTTGTCGTATTTGCCGGGCTCCTGATCATGCACCAACGTGGATTTATGAAAAAAGTTAAGTGGTCCATGCTGGCGATGTTGGTGTTTGTCATTGGATTCGCGGTCTCCCCTAGTGACATCAAGTTGCGGATGCAGTCGCTCTGGGATTCATCCATCGAACACAAACACAACATGGGCGGAGCAAACGCTTCTGCAGAGGGGCGGCTCGAGGGACTTTACGCGGGCTTAGAAATCTTCGATCGATTTCCCGCCACCGGTGTAGGAATCGGCTGTTTTGCGACTTACCGCGGCATGTATGTGGACGAAATAGCGCTGGATGCCCACAACTTGCCAGGCGAACTGCTAGGTGAAATTGGATTCTTTGGGACGCTTGCCTTTACTGCGTTTTATCTCGTCCATTTCATAACTCTGCGAAAACTCTTACGCCTTGGAAAAGAGCACGAATCTCTCACGGGCGACAAAACCTATTACTGGTTGGGCCTGGGTCTCTTCGATGGCATGCTTTTGCTCATGTTTTCTGGGGTATCTGGTCACACGTTGCAGCAATATCAATGGTATTTTTACGCCTCATTTGCGATAACAGCGTTCTACTTCGTACGGCAGGAAGTTGTTACAGCACGGAGTCAGGCGATCGAGGACGAAGAAATGTCCGTCTACGATTCCGAGACTGAGTTCGCATAGGAGCACCGAAGTCAATGAACGTCAAAGTTTCCATCGTCGTACCGTTTTACAATGAGGCGGACAATGTACGCCCTTTGTACGAAGCGTTGTTTACGGCGCTCACGGGGATGGACTGCACCTACGAAATGGTTTTTGTAGATGACGGAAGCAGCGATGGAACCGTGGCCAGTCTGCGCAAGTTGCAGCTCGACGATCCTTGTATTCGCGTCGTTTGCTTTCGAAAGAACTTTGGCCAGACGGCGGCAATGCGAGCAGGAATTCAAGCGGCCAAGGGATCGATCATCGTAACGATGGACGGCGACCTGCAGAACGATCCGTCGGATATTCCCAAGCTTGTCGCGAAGATCGAAGAAGGTAACGACTTAGTTATCGGTTGGCGTAAGGATCGAAAAGATCCTGCTTGGACGCGTACGCTGCCTTCTCGCATAGCAAACTGGCTCATCAGCCGCATTACGGGCATCATTGTTCACGACAGCGGTTGTTCGCTAAAAGCGTACCGGGGCAACATGATCAAGAAAGTCCCGCTCTATTCAGAAATGCATCGCTTTATTCCAGCGATGAGCACGCTTCAATCGACGCGCATTGCGGAAGTCGTCGTGAAGCACCACGCTCGTAAATTTGGTGAGTCCAAGTACGGGCTGTCTCGCGTCGGCAAAGTACTGCTTGACGTGGTAGCCATCAAGATGTTGATTTCTTTCCGACATCAACCGCTTCAATACTTCTCGTACATGGCAATCCCCTTCCTCCTTTTTGCGATGTTCTCCGGTTTGGTTTACGCAATCGCCCGGCTGAGTGGCTCTTCGGCATTCGTCGTTTCGTCCATCGCTTTCCTGCTCTTTTCCTACCTCACAGTCCACTTCTTCTTCGTCGGACTGCTGGCCGAATTAGTCATTCGAGCTGGCAATCGCGAAGCCCTTCCCAAAGCTACGGTGGAATATGTTAACGCGTGAAACAGACCTCTCGATTTATCATCCGACGCAACGACAGTTGAATGCGGTTTCGTACATTTGGATTTGCGATCGCGAAGAAGATATCGATCAAACGTTAGATCAGTACATTGCCGCGATCAACGAGCAATCCTTACCTGGCAATTTGGTTGTCATCAACAACGGGCTGGGCGATCGAATCTCACAAGAGATGTCGCACAAGCTCAAGGACGAAGGAGTAGACGCGGCCATCATCAACTTCAACGTACGAACAGCCGAGTCTAGTGCTCTTACGTTGGCGTTGAAGCAAACCTCCGGTGACATTGTCGTTTTATTGCCGTCCTATCCACAGTCCGATCCTCGTGACGTGGCGCGGATGATCGACGCGGTCAACGATGGTTACGACTATGTTGCTTCATGGCGAACTCCACGCGTCGATAGTCGCAAGGAACAACGTAGAAGCTCAATCTACAACACGCTGACACGCTGGCTATCGGGGATCGAGATCCACGATATCAACTCCGGTTTGAGGGTCATGAGACGCGAAGTTGTTGCGGATCTGCCTTTGTACGGCGACCTACACATCTACCTGCCAATCCTTGCCGCGCGACAAGGCTTCCGTATTGGGGAAGTTCCCGTGCGACACCTGGAAGAACGGCCGAACTCCACGGATTCCTTCCTTGCCGTTTACTTGCGGCGCGCTCTGGATTTGCTTTCGCTGTTTTTCCTGATGCGATTCACGCAAAAACCATTTCGCTTCTTCGGTGGAATTGGTGCCGGATTATTGGCGACCGGTGGCCTCATCAATCTCTGGCTGGCCATACAGAAGATCGTGTTCGCTGACACACTGGCGGATCGACCAATGCTTGTATTGGGAACATTGCTGATGGTTTTAGGCATCCAAATGTTCTCGCTGGGCCTCATTGGCGAGTTGATCATTTTCGTAAATGCCGGCGGCGTGAAGGACTATCAGATCGAGCATGTGTACGAGACGGATTCGGAGGACTAGTCCTCGTGAAAACAGAAACACCGATGGCAAACGATCGGGGTACATTTCCTTCCTCGAACGAGAGCAACGAATCACGCGTTGACTACCGCGTGCTGTTGGGACTTTGGCTTCTCTCTCTCGCAATTTATGCTCCACTGCTAGGACGTTGGTGCCTTTCTGGCGATGAGTTTTACACATTCGAAGACTCGAGTTTTTCGATCTCGAAAATGCTCAGCTTCAATTCTCGACCGCTCTACTTCATCGTTTGTCACTATTTATTGAAGTGGAATCCGGGCATACCTGTTGAGGTTGTCATCCGGTTACCGGCAATGTTCGCCGCTAGTTTGGTTGCTCCCTGCCTCTACTACTTCCTCTCCAAACGACGATTCGCACACGTAGGTGTTTTTGCTGGGCTTATCGCGGTGTTCAATCCGCTGTTGTTCGAGATGTCGCAGTTTGGACGGTACTACGCCTTCGTCATTTTCTTTGCGACCGTTGCTACTCTGGCTGCGCTTCGTTGGGTCGAAGATCGACGCAAGATTTGGCCTGTTCTGTTTTTGAGCAGCGGTCTACTGGCTGCGGTTTCGCATCCACCCGCCGTACTGTTAATTCCCGGTGGAATCTTGGCATGGCTTGCAGCTGACTTTCGAGAGAATCCGGAAACCGTAATGCGCCTTCTGAAGAAGTACGGTGCGATGGCAGCCACGATCATGGTCGTCGCTGCGGCAATTGGCTGTTATCTGCTACGAGATCTATTCTCCGAATGGCTTGGCTCAAAAATCGGAGACTTCGGAAGCAGCAATCCGAAAGACATCGTTTTGGCACTGGCGATCCTGGGCGGGTTGTCCTGGTGGAGCCTCGCTTTAATCCCGTTGCTGCGTTTCCCGACTTCGTGGACGAAACAGGATGTCTTTCTTACGACGATGCTCTTTGCCAGTACCGCGCCATTGATGATGCTGACGACAATCGGCGGTGGAGTTGCAGCAAGATATCTTCTCTACTGTTTGCCGTGCATGTTTCTGCTCGCCGCTCAACACTGGCGGCAAATTGACGAACGCTTGCCATCGCTTGGCTATCGCTTGGCCTTTGGTTGTGCGTTATTTTCTTTCAACGTGCCTTATTTGCTGTCTATCGCCGTTGATGGAAACCACTTTGACAATCGCACCGTCGCCCAAGCCATCGACGGCATGGGTATCGAGAATCCCATGATCTTTGCGTCTAGTCACAGGCTCGTAGACTATTATCTCGACGACAAATTCGCGATCCAGTCGGAACGCGAAGACGACCTAGCCTTGTTCGAAAACGGCGTTCCGCGAGAGTTTATCGAAAGTGCAATTGCCAAAGCGACAGCAGAGAATCGTCCGCTGCTGTTAGTCTCACGCCAAGATCGAACGCTCATGTCCGACGACGATCAACAGTGGCTTTATGCAAGATTCGCCATTGTTCGCACCGTGGAATATGCTCGTTACGACCATCGCCGATTTCGCGTGGTCGTGTACCACTATCGTCCGATGGCGTCTGTTGCGACACAGAGCGGCGATGTTGGGCGATACACCTCCAACGGTATTGCACACGAAGGAATCGAGGCGCTTCGATGACCAGAGTGGATGGTCATGCACATTTCCATGCTGACAATTCTTTGGATTTGTTTCTCCAGAGTGCCGTGGAAAACCTGCTCGATACTGACGAATCTGTCGGTGTTTTACTTTTGGCCCACATCGGCTCAGAACAGCCTCTGACGTCAATCCGAAAAAGCAACGATTTGAATCGCAATTGGACTCGCTCCGAACCAGACTCGACATCGTTGCTGTTTCGACGTGACGACGGATTTTCGATTGTCGTCATCGCGGGACGTCAGATTGTCACAGCGGAGAAGCTTGAGCTACTAACGCTTTGCACAGACCAACTGGTACCCAGTGGTATGCCCGTGCGAGAATCGATTCAGATGGCTTCGTCGCAGTCAGCAATACCGGTGGTACCATGGGGGTTTGGCAAATGGTGGTTCTCGCGTGGCAAGGTGCTAAGAGATTTGATTCAATCGGACTTCGAATATCGCTGGCTAATCGGGGACAGCGGTTGTCGAGTAAGAGGTCTAATTCCACCCATGATTGCAGAAGCCACCAAAGCAGGAATCGCAACCGTCGCTGGTAGCGATCCACTACCGCTGGAAAGTCATCGGACGCGCGTTGGCAGTTACGGAAGTGTGTTGAACGGAACGATCGATTTAAATCGACCAACAGAATGGATGCGTGATGCCCTTCGAAATCTAGACTCCGCACCCGCCTTTGGACAATGTCGCAGCTTGTCACAATTCCTCCGTGACCAAATTGGATTGCGAATCGCATGAGGATTACGCGCAACCCCGAAGCGATGGCTTCCGAACAATTTGACGTTGTCGTCATTGGTGGCGGTATAGTCGGGGTCTGCACGTTGCTTGAGGCTTCACGCCGCGGTTTGAAAGCACTTCTGATTGAAGCCGAAGACTTCGGCGGCGCAACTAGTTGGAATTCGCTCCGAATCGTTCATGGTGGTCTTCGCTATCTCCAAAACCTAGACATCCAAAGGTTCCGTCGTTCCGTCCGTGAGCAAGCCTGGTGGATGCAGCATTTTCCGGAGCTCATCGAACCGTTGCCTTGTGTTATGCCGCTGTACAACACAGGCCTACGGCGTACGCAAGTCATGCGTATGGCGTTGAAGCTGAATGATTTGGTAGCTGCACCCATTCGTCGGAAAACGTTGACTGCCAAAGCGTGGGAAAAGTCGAAGCTGTTAACTGCCGCTGAAACACTGGAAGCTTTCCCCTCAGCGCGCAGTGAAAAACTCAGAGGCGCGGCGCTTTGGTATGACGCAAAGATGACTTCGCCGCAACGGCTTATCATGGAACTGCTTCGATGGTCCGTCGCCGCTGGTGGAAACGCTCTAAACTATGTGCGTTGCGTTGGCTTCGAAACGAACGGCAGTCAAATCGCTGCGGTTCGAGCGAACTGCGGCGTGTCCCAACGCGACTTTCAGTTTGAAGCGAAACATGTCATCAATTGCTGCGGCCCTTGGTGGAAGAATGTAGCCGCACTTTCTGATCCCACCGAGCATAGAGATCATGCAGCCAAGTGTTCGGTGGCTTTCAATGTCGTAGTCAACAGAAGCCCACTCTCGCACGCAGGTCTTGCTGTATGCGCGGACAAGCCAAACGCACCGACGTACTTCATCGTGCCGCACGGTGACAAGATGATGATTGGCACCCAGCACTTGGCCCCTCAGGATGACCCGAGACCTAGCGAAGCACAAATTGACACCCTTTTGGGTGAAATCAATCTCTCAGTCCCCGATCTTGGCCTTTCCCGGGACAATGTCTCGCAAGTTCTGTTTGGCCGCCTGCCACCCTCTTCAGCAGGATCGCCAATACCGGCAAAATCGGCAAAAATAGTAACTGGCCAGGCGTTGTACGGGTTCGAGAACCTAACTTGCGTCGAAAGCCCTAAATATACGACCGCGAGGCATGTTGCTGAGCATGCATTGCGACAGGCGGACAGAGGAGGATCGCTGAAACTCAAGAAAAACCCGTCGAATGTCCCACGACCACCTCATTCCAGTGTTCGTAACATAGAGAATGGTGAGTTGTCCGAAGCATTGGTCCGCGACTTGCAGTTATGGGTGGAAGAAGAAAGCGTAATCCATCTCGATGACCTTATTCTGCGTCGCTGTGATTTGGACCTTGAAAGCCAACTAACGATTAGACGACATTTAGCGAACAAACTGAAATTGGCCGTGCCCTGCTGATGATCAATTGCAACTTCGTAGGTGTACAAACGAAACATCGTGAGCGAACCCCTTAAACTTTTATACCTCCATGTCCCACCAACAAATTGAAACGCCCGATCTCGAGAGTTCCACTGACGAATATGCTCAGCGGTTTGCCGGACCGGTAGGCGACTACTTTTTGGAAGTGCAAACGGACGCTGTCAGAAAGATGTTGCCTTCGCCAGAAGTTTGCACCATTCTCGACATAGGCGGCGGTCACGCTCAGCTTGTGGCGCCACTCGCAAACGCGGGATACAATGTCACCGTTGTCGCCAGTGACGCAACCTGTCGAACTCGCTTAGATCGAATTGTTGGCCCTGATCGATATCAGCTGTTAACGGGAAATTTGCTAGAACTACCGTGCGAAAGAGACGCGTACGATGTAGTGCTGGCTTTTCGATTGCTGCCCCATTTGAACAATTGGCACCAGTTTGTGAGCGAAATCTGCCGCGTTGCAAAAAGCAGTTTGATCGTTGATTACCCGGATTTACGCAGCATAAACGTGCTTGCGTCCCGAATGTTTGCTTTGAAGCGTCGGATAGAGAAAAATACAAGAACCTACAAGTGTTTTAGCCGCAGTCAGATTTTGTCAGAATTAGAGAAGCATCGATTTTATCGCGATTCAATCCAAGCTCAGTTCTTCTTTCCGATGGCACTTCATCGGTTGATGAGAAAAGCTAGTTTGTCCCGCCTTATTGAACGCATCGCAAGAGTTAGTGGTCTCACTCGCGTTTTAGGATCGCCTGTGATACTGAAGGCTGCTCCCGCCTAAGTGTTGGCTGCATGATGACGCCGCCAAAATACCACCAAGATACGCAACCTGATTTGAAACTATGAAACTCCTCGTCTTAGCACCGCAGCCTTTTTTCCAGAATCGCGGTACTCCTATCGCGACGCTGAAAATGCTGCATGTGTTGTCGAGCGAAGGACATGAGATAGATCTCCTTACCTATCACGAAGGCGAACGAATTGATGTCCCGCGCTGCCATCATTTTCGCATTCCTAATTTACCGTTCATCAAACGGGTACCGCCCGGCTTTTCCATTCGCAAATTGATCTGCGATGTATTCATGACGATCAGCGTCGTGCGAATGTGTTGGCGAAACGACTACGATGTGATTCATGCCGTCGAAGAATCGGTCTTCATGGCGATGTCGATAAAAATGCTCACTGGCGTGCCTTACATCTACGATATGGATTCATCGCTACCGAATCAGATCGTGGACCAAATGCCGATTCTGAAACCGCTTCTCGGTATCATGCGTTGGTTCGAGGGCACCGCAGTACGAAACAGTGCTGGAGTCGTCGCAGTTTGCCAGTCTCTTGAGCAGGTTGCAGCAAAACACAGCCAAGATGTGCCTATCGTTCGAATCGAAGACGCCAGCCTGTTGACGGAAGCGCAACAGAAAGAATCGGGCGAGTCCAACGAGATTTCGACAATCAAGGGTCGCAAGCTGATGTACGTTGGTAACTTGCAGAGCTACCAAGGCATCGACCTTCTGTTGGATGCCTTCACGCACGTCTACCATTGCGCCGACGATGTTCAGCTAATCGTTATCGGCGGTTCGGCAGAGCATACTCAGCGGTACCAAGCACTCGCACGGCAGTACAAGATCGGTGATCGAACTCATTTCCTTGGACCAAGACCCGTCGAACAACTTGGTGAATACTTAGACCAAGCGGACGTACTTGTTTCACCAAGAACCTTGGGTAGCAATACTCCGATGAAAATCTTCTCGTACCTCGAATCGGGAATTCCTGTTTTAGCTACCGATCTTTCGATGCACACGCAAGTACTCGACGATTCGATCGCAATGCTCGTTGCACCGACGCCACTAGAAATGGCACGAGGTATGGTAACGTTGTTAAATCGCCCAGAACGTCGAACGGAACTGGCCAACGCAGCACAAACGCGAATCAACACGCAGTTCGCGCCTGAGTTACTCGATAGTAAGCTCACGGAATTCTATCAAGAGCTCGCGCAGTCGTTAGGATGCAGTTAGTGACCCATGGCAACAGTTCTCGTCACGGGCGCAAGTGGATGCACAGGTAGCAGGTTGGCGAATGAACTGGCACGTCAGGGCCACGAAGTTCGTGCCCTCGTGCGGCGCAGTTCGGATCTCTCGCTCCTCGATTCGAAGTTAATTGACAACGGCTCTTTACAGCTATGCCACGGCGATCTCTGTGATACGACGTCTATCGAGCAAGCGGTCGACGGAGTGCAGGACGTCTACCATGTTGCTGCCATGTATCGCGTCGCGAAGTTTCCAGATGAGGCCTATTGGGATGTGAACGTCGAGGGAACGCGCCGCATTCTGAAAGCCTCACGCCAACACTCCGTCCGACGTGTTTTACATTGCAGTACGATTGGCGTTCACGGCGGAGTCAACGAAGTACCGGCCGACGAAAACAGTGCTTTCGCCCCAAGCGACGTCTATCAGGTTACGAAACTGGAAGGTGAAAAGCTGGCTCAAGAGGCGATCGGTCGCGGCGAACCAGTTACGATCGTCCGACCCGCCGGGATCTACGGTCCGGGAGATACACGATTCCTGAAGTTGTTTTCAATGGTGAAGAAGAGACGCTTCATCATGTTTGGTTCTGGCGAGACTCTCATGCATATGGTCTTCATCGACGACCTGGTACGTGGCATGATCCAAGCGGTAGAGAACCCGAACGGACTTGGCAAAACGATGATTCTTGCTGGTGAGGAATACGTCAGCCTGAATACGTTGGTTCAGCTTGTTGCCGAAGCCACGAATGTCAATCGGCCATCCTTGCGTATTCCGCTATGGCCTTTGATGTCCGCCGCGACGGCATGTGAGTACTTGTGCAAGCCGTTTGGTATCGAGCCGCCACTACATCGTCGACGCGCCGCGTTCTTTACTAAAGACCGAGCGTTTTCCATCGCCCGCGCGAAACGCGAAATCGGCTATGAGCCGCAGGTGGACTTAAGCACGGGACTTCGCTTGACCGCAGATTGGTACGCGACAAACAAGCTTCTAGCGTGATAACGCTCACTGCCCAATACGCTTCTAAACGTGGGCACAACCGGTGCGGCCGGCACAATCGTAAGTCCGGTCGTATCGACTGCTATCGCTAAGCATAATCCGCCCAGTTTGCGATAACGGGAACGGTGGCTTTTGCGAGGACCATTGCTTACTCAAAAGGCATAATTCAACTAGCCGGTAGAGTTCGCCGGTCCGTAGATGAATGCGCTTGCGCTAAAGCCGAAAAGCGATGTCGATGAAGGTTTGTTTAGACATTCGAGTTAGCACCAAGGGAGGTACCAGTACCTTCATTGATAACTACGTGCGCGAACTCGACGGTGTCCAGCATGATCACAACATCCAATTCGTATTCAACGAAGGTGCGACTCCCCTGAACGGCAGACATCCGCGTGTTGCGGCAGTTCCGTACAGCAGTCGGGTATTTGAGTTTCAATGGTCACAGATTTCGTTAGGGAAGATTCTCAAACGGAATCGCTTCGACGCCTACCACAGTCTGAAGCACGTTGGCCCGATCTTCGCCGGATTAAAGACCGTATATCGTGTTCCAGCCGTGGGTCAGTTTCTGGGTAACTATCCCATGAACCGTTTGGACCACATCTACTGGAATCATGTCGCCGGTACTGCCTACCGTCGTGCTGATCTATTGATTGCCGTTTCAGACTATGTGGCGGATGGCCTGAAAGATCATTTGAAGATCGCTGAAGATCGTGTTGTCACTATCAACAATGGTGTTGATCCACGATTTCGAAAACTCGCTGCGGACGAAATCGACCAGTCGCGTTGGGACGAGCACGGGATCGAAGGTCCGTACATGCTGTGCGTTGGCAATCTGGTTCCGGTTAAAAATTTCGAAACGGCGATTCGAGCCTATTCACTTTGTGCACGAGACGGTCAAGAGCTACCTCAATTGGTGCTCGCTGGAGGCCATCAGCACGCGCATTACACAGACCTCCGCAACTTGGTGGCCAAAGAGGGCCTCGATGCGTCGGTGAAGTTCGTTGGCTATCAATCCGGAGAGGATTTGCTGCATTTCTACAATGGTGCAAAAATGCTAATTCACCCCTCGCTGCATGAGGGATTTAGTTTTACCATCCTGGAAGCGATGGCTTGTGGTGTGCCGATCATTGGATCCGACTCGACATCTATTCCAGAAGCTGCCGGAAATGCCGCCCTGTATCACGCACCCACCGACGTGGAAGCACTGGCGGATCGAATGAAACAACTATTGGATGACGACCAGTTGCGTGAGAAACTCTCTGCTGCTGCACTGGCTCGGTCTCCCGAATTCACATGGAAAAAGTGCGTGACTAAAACGGTCGAAGCGTACGATCGTCTAACTTAAGCTGAGGTCAAAAAAATGTGCGGAATAGCGGGTGTTGCTTATGCCGATTCGTCTCGAATGCCGGACATGGGTCTGCTCGAGCGAATGTGCTCTGCACTAGTACACCGTGGACCTGATTCATCGGGGGGCGTAATTGAACCCGGGATTGCGCTGGCGATGCGCCGGCTGTCTGTCATCGATGTGCCGGGTGGAAGCCAACCGATTTTCAATGAAGACTATTCAATTGCGGTTGTCTTTAACGGCGAGATTTACAACTTTCATGAGCTGCGAGAGCAATTAATCTCACGAGGACACCAATTCAAAACGAACAGCGATACGGAAACGATTGTTCATCTTTACGAGGAGTACGGTCTCGAGTTCGCGCGACAATTGCACGGCATGTTCTCGATTGCAGTTTGGGATTTCCGTCAACGAGGTCTCATCCTTGTTCGCGACCGACTTGGCGTGAAGCCGCTGTATTACTTCCATAACGAAGATCGCATTGCGTTTGGATCAGAAATCAAAGCGATCCTGCAGGACCCCGCGATTCCACGCGAGATTAACTTCAAAAGCTTGCACCAGATGTTGACGTGGGGACACGTTATATCGCCAGGCACAATGTTCCGCGGCATCACGGAATTACAACCCGGGCACATGCTGGTTTACAAATCTGGTCACACAAACCTGGTCAAGTACTGGGATCTCAAATACAGCCAACCCAAAGCTTACGACGAGGCGAAGACCAACGAAGAACTGATGTCGCGAGTCAAGGTTGCGGTTGCACGTCGATTGATTAGCGACGTTCCACTTGGCGCGTTTCTCAGCGGCGGCATTGATTCGAGTATTGTCGTGGCGCTGATGAGTCAGTTCATGTCAACGCCTGTGAAAACGTTTTCGATCGGGTTCGACGACGAAGATTTTTCTGAGTTGCCATATGCTCGAAAAGTCGCGGAGCACTGTGGGACCGAACATCATGAGATGATCGTCAAACCCAACGTCCCAGAGATCATGCAGAAATTGATCTCGCATCATGATGCTCCGTTTTACGACACATCTGCCATTCCGACTTATTACGTTTCGCAATTCGCAAGAGAGCACGTCACAGTTGCCATGTCGGGCGACGGTGGCGACGAGATGTTCGCTGGGTACAACATTTACGTCGCGAACAAAGTGGCTCAAAAGTTCAAGAACGTGCCGCGTATCCTCGGAAAGGTTCTGCTAGAACCGCTTGCTGCACTGTTACCTGAAACAGACGGTCCACGAAACAAAGGACGCGTCGCGAGAGAGTTCGCAAAAGGTGCTACGCTGAGCCCGCTTGAACGTTACACTCGTTGGG
>CAYNJG010000046.1:0-36825 GCA_964397295.1 uncultured Pirellulaceae bacterium | reverse complement strand
CAATAATGTTTCGAATACGTGGGGTGAACGGCACATCTAAATCGGGCGGAATCCGAATCAGCCCGCGCGGCGACGCGAGGCCACTGACTTCCGGAATTTGGCTTATATGGATTCCCATTTGTGCGCCGCAGATTCTCCGGCAAAAAGTGTTTGAATTGCGTTGGGCATGTCGTTCCTGCCGAAGCCCGTCAATTCTGTTCGATTTTTGCTTGTTTTGTCAGTGGGAAACGGCTATTCGGCGAGAAATTCCCCCCAAAGTCGGATAAAGCCCAAACCTTTTTCCCAACCCGCCGTAGTTTTCTTAATCGGAAAAGTCGCCAAGCAGACCCAGAGGGTATAGGTAAACCACATACCAACCATTTCGCTTTCGAATGTTGTTGGAGCAAATCGTTTCCACGAGCATGCTGCGGCGATGATAGGGTGCGGTTGACAACCTTTTAACCCGTGATAATTTACCCTGCTTAGCGAATTAGGCCATGCTTCTCAGTCTCCGCTTTTTGCGTGATCGTTAAGCTTTGGCACACGGTTTTTCAGTCAGTTGACCGCGCAAGTTGTCCTCGCGAGTTGGCTCCAAATTAATCGGGACGACGAATGAAAATTCCCAAGTAGGGAAACGGAGGTTGCGATGAATCGCAAGTTTGTAATGGGGATCGCGGCTTTTGCGATCATTTGTGTTGCTAACGTAGACGTAGAAGCAGGTTTGTTTGGTAAGTGCCGTGGTGGAGATCCATGTGCTCCGGATCCATGCTGTGCTCCTGCTCCTGCACCTGCACCAGTTTGTTGTCCAGCTCCAGCGCCAGTGTGCGCTCCAGAGCCTGTTTGCTGTGATCCTTGCGCGAAGAAGCCAGGCTTGTTCGCACGCATGAAAGCGAAGTGTGCTGCACGACGCGCAGCTCGATGTGCTCCAGATCCATGCTGTGCTCCTGCTCCAGCGCCATGCTGTGCTCCTGCACCAGCTCCGGCTCCAGCGCCATGCTGTGCAGCTCCCGTCGTTGCTGCTCCCGCAGCTGACTGCTGCAGCAGTGGTGAAGTGATGATGGAATCAGCGCCAATGGCTGAAGGTTACCCTGCTCCTATGGAAGCTGCTCCTATGGAAGCAGCTCCAATGGAAGCTGCACCAGTGATTGATGCGGTACCTGCTGTAGTAGAAGGCGTTTAATCAGTACGCCTTACGTAATTGAATCTAAGGCCGCACCGATTCATTTTGGTGCGGCCTTTTCTCGTTTGGTTGATGCAATCGCTTCGTCATTCGAAATCGTTCGGGTATCCTGAAGAAGCTTCTGCTGAAGTAACCCAACCCAACATGGCTTGTAGCACGATTGCACGTGAATCAAAAACCGTCACCAACAGTTAAACGCACGCCGCGCCGCCGGTTTCGACTTTGGGAGAAGAAACGTGGCGAACGGCAAACAGGCTCGACATGGTGGGGAAGCACCGGCGAAGTTATCTTCTTCACCGTTCTTTTTTTGGTGGGCGTATTTGTCCTGACGGAACTAATCGCATTGCGAGTCGTTTCGACGGAAGAATCTTTTCTTACTTCGAATTGGTTTATCGGGCTTTGCGGCTTGATTCTTTTGGCTTTGATCGTGACCGGAGCTGTCGGTGCGATTTACAGTGCATTGCTGACCGCCACGTCGGCCGAACGTCGGGCGGCATTTGCGAAGGGCACAACGTCACGTGATTTGCTTGCGGATCTGCACGCGGATGCTGAGGAATACCCAACGGTTCCCAACGAGACGAACTGGAAGATCAGTCCTGGTATGCGATTGGCTTATCGTTTGCCGACGGGATCAACGACGGGTACGCGTTTGGCGTTCTTCGCCGTGTTTTCGTTACTATGGAATGCCGTAGTCGTTGTGCTCGCGGTTTTAGAGTTTAATTTGGGTGGCAAGTTTGCAGGTCCATTCGGACGGCCACTCGTGGGAAAAGATCAACCGATACGAGAATTCGTTGCGCGACCATCCGCTGACTTTTACGGATGGAACCTCACTACAATCATTTTGATTTTGTTCGGGGCAATCGGGGTCTACTTGATTTATAAGTTGTTTCGTCAACTCGTTGCAGCGGAGGCAATTGGTACGACGCACGTCGAAGTTTCGGCGCAACCACTGCATCCTGGTGGTTGCTATCGAGCGTTGGTCACGCAGTTAGGTCACCTCAAAATAAAGGTGATGGAACTTTGGCTTGTCTGTGACGAGGAGGTTTCGTTTTCAGAAGGCACGGATACGCGGATTGAATCGAGACGGATTTATGAAGAGTCGGTTTTTCGCGAAGAAAACATCGAAATCTTGCCTAGCCAGCCGTTCCAATATGAAACATCACTAGACGTACCGATCGATGCGATGCATTCTTTCGTATCACAACATAACGCGGTGGCGTGGAAATTAGTGGTGAAAGCCGAGTCGGAAAAGTGGTCTCCGTTGGTCCGCGATTTTCCGTTGGTGATGCAGCCTCGCAAGTCATCGCTTGCTGAATCGTAAACCTCAAAACGTAATCTCGGCGAAACGCAGTCTTATGGATCCTTTGCTTAGCATTCAGATCTACAATGATCCGCCGGCATATCGTCCCGGCGAGGTTATGCGTTTCGATTACCAGGTAGACGCAATTGCCACGGAAGATCTTTCCGCATTGGAAGCGTCCGTCCTGTGGCAGACGGAAGGGAAGGGCGATCAGGATTTTGGCGTTCACTTTTTCGAACGCCGCGTACCTGGCGACGATGAGGAAGAAGATCTCCGTGCCTTACGCACTTGCTATGTCGCACTGCCGAAGAGTCCGCTCAGTTATCACGGCGAAATCCTTCAAGTTCGGTGGTTGATTCGCGTTCGCGTTTTTACAAAGGGTGGTAAGGAACATTTTATCGAGACTCCATTTGTGTTGAGTACCACCGCCGACGCTTCACCGACGCAAGTTTTACCTCATGAATGACTCTTCGATTGACCGGTTGCTTTCGCCATCCAATCCGTTCGCGACTCATCATGTGCGCGCCGGGATGATTCCCTATCGATTCGATACGGTCGACGAAGGAGAGAATTTCTTTGTGTTGATTGGCAACAATCCCTGGATGGGGCAGATCGTTGGTCCGCACGGCACGGGTAAGTCGACGCTGTTAAAGACACTCGAACCGTTTTTCGTTGACGTCGGCCGGGTGCCGATTTCCTTTTCGTTGCACAACGGCCAGTCACGTATGCCAATAATCGATTGGCGTGCCGTGGGTCCTGACTCGCAATTGATCGTTGATGGTTACGAACAGCTTCGCGTTTCGCAGCGGTTGTGGTTGCAGCTGCGGTGCAAAGCGGCGGGGTGTGGGCTGCTTGTAACCACGCATCGGGGTGTGTGTGGACTACCCGTAATTCACAGAACGTCCGCGACACGCTCGTTGGTGCGTTCGTTGGTTGCAGAACTTGTTGATGAGCCGCTAGAAGAACAAGTTATTGATTCGTGTTTCGAGCAGGCCGCTGGCAACGTGCGAGAAACATTCATGCTTCTCTATGATGCCTACGCTACGGTTGCTCGCCCATTGGATAAGAGCCCAGCACTTCAAGCCGTACGGTCTTCTTCGTAAGCGACTCGATCGCCCGTTTCACACGAGATTCCGTCTGATGGCCAACGAGTTCGACAAAGAACAAGTACTCGCTGGGTGAGTCAGGTTTCGGAAACGATTCGATCCACGTGAGGTTCAACTTTTTGCTTTTGAAGATCGTCATCGCGTTGGCCAAAGCACCCGGGGCGTGCTTTAGTTCGAACATCAGCGAAGTTTTGTCGTTGCCCGTTTTTTTCTTAGGCTCTCCACCGATCACTGCGAACCGGGTTACGTTGTGTTTGTTATCTTCGATGTTCTTCGCAAGTACTTTCAGGTTGTATTCGACTCCAGCTTCATGACTCGCGATTGCCGCAACGTGCTTCGAGGCAGCGGCACGTTCGGCGGCGGCTGTCGTGCTAGACATCGAAACGAGTTTCGCTCCGGGCATATGCCGAGCCAACCAATCGCGGCATTGCGAAATGGCTTGTGGCTTGCTGCCGATTTCAGTGATCTCTTCACGAGTGCCACTGCCCAACAGATTGTGGTGAATGGGAAACGGAACTTCACCGCAAATGTTGACCGACATTTTTGTGAACATGTCGAGCGTATCGACGATTCGCCCGTCGGTTGAGTTTTCGATAGGGACGACTCCCCACTGAGATCTCTCCTGTGCGACTTCTTCGAAAACGGTGGCGATGCTTCCAACTGGAATAAGTTCAGCACTGCGACCGAAATGTTGCAGGGTCGCCAGGTGGCTGTAGCTATGAGCCGGCCCCAAGTAGGCGACACGGATCGGCTGGAGAAGGGCTCGTTCGGCGCTGACCAATTCGCGGAAAATTGCTTGCACGCATTTGTCATCGAGAGGCCCCTTCTTCTTGGAGGCCAGATGTTGTGCGCGGTCGACCGATACCAGCTTGGCAAACCGTTTATCCGCTTCCAATGGACGATCCGTTCCAACCTGAAGGCTGGCTATCGCATGTTCTTGGAGCAAATTCACAATTTTTTCTTCGAGTCGCGAGAGGGTTCGCCCAGGACTAGCGTCGGGCCCTTTTCCGGACTTTTTCCCGGCTTTCTTTGAGCCGGTTGAAGTTGATTTGTCGTTCGATTTGGTATTTGTTTTCTTCGCCATTTGCTATCTACGCCGTTTGGTCATGCCATTGCGATAAGAGCGTGCTACGATTCTGGATACTTTGTTCTGCTGCTATGCGCCTGACACTGGTGTCAAAATGGCAGTTAATTCATTTCAGCAGAATAGTACAACTCGCGATAAATGTTTGCTGAACAATACTTTACGAATATATACCACGCACCCAAACGCGACATGGCACAGGCTTTGCTTCTCGGACGAGCGATAAAACGCAGTCAAAAAAGTCATGCAAAACAGTCTGCATGATCCGAGAACCGTAGACTGTACAGCGGAGAATTAAGGAGCGCTAGATATGGCTCAAGGCGAAAAGATTATCGGTATCGACCTCGGCACCACAAACTCAGTGGTTGCAGTAATGGAAGGTGCGGAAAGCCAAGTTATCCCCAACGCTGAAGGCAACCGATTAACGCCAAGCGTGGTAGCAATTACAGACAAGGGTGAAACGCTTGTCGGCGAGCCAGCTCGTCGTCAGGCCGTTACCAACCCAACCAAAACAATCTCCTCCGTCAAACGTTTCATGGGCCGCCGTGGCAATGAAGTAGAAGGCGAAGAAAAGATGGTTCCCTACGAAATCGTGGGTGGACCCGACGAGTACGTCAAAGTGAAGGCGGGTGAAGAACACTACACGCCGCAACAGATTTCGGCGATGACGCTGCGCAAGCTCAAGGAAGCAGCTGAGTCGTTCTTGGGTCACAAAGTGAATCGCGCGGTCATCACGGTTCCCGCTTACTTTAACGATTCGCAACGACAAGCGACCAAAGACGCTGGCCAAATCGCTGGCTTGCAAGTCGAACGGATTATCAACGAGCCAACGGCTGCGGCGATGGCTTACGGCCTGGGTAAGACCACGGACGAAAAGATCGCCGTCTTCGACCTTGGTGGTGGTACTTTCGATATCTCCATTCTTGAAGTTGCTCAAAACGAAGGTGCTGGCGGACAAGTCACAGTCTTCGAAGTAATCAGCACGAGCGGTGACACGCATCTTGGTGGTGATGATTTCGACCTCGCGTTGATCGACCACGTTGCGTCTGAATTCCAAAAAGACAATGGTATCGACCTGAAAGCCGATCCAATGGCTCTTCAGCGTTTGCAAGAAGCTTGTGAAAAAGCGAAGAAAGAGCTGAGCTCGACTCCGCAAACCGATATCAACTTGCCGTTCATTACGGCTGATGCGACCGGTCCTAAGCACTTGCAAATGACTGTGACACGTTCGCAGTTTGAGCAACTGACGGACGATCTCATCGAGCGTTGCCGCAAGCCAGTTTTGCAAGCAATGGAAGACGCCAAGCTTTCGCCAAGCGATATCGACGAAGTCGTCTTGGTTGGTGGTTCGACTCGAATCCCTCGTGTTCAAGAACTCGCCAAAGAAATCTTCGGCAAAGAGCCACACCGCGGTGTGAATCCGGACGAAGTTGTGGCTGCCGGTGCTGCAATTCAAGGCAGCGTTCTGTCTGGCGATCGCAAGGACGTACTACTCCTCGACGTCACACCACTTTCACTTGGTATCGAAACACTTGGCGGTGTATTCACTAAGTTGGTCGAGCGAAACACAACGATCCCGACCGAAAAGAAACAAGTCTTCAGTACTGCCGAAGACAACCAATCGGCTGTAACGGTTCGTGTTTTCCAAGGTGAACGACAAATGGCTGCCGATAACAGGTTGCTTGGTCAATTCAACCTGGAAGACATTCCGACTGCCCCTCGCGGTGTTCCTCAGATCGAAGTTCGTTTCGATATTGACCAAAACGGTATCCTCAACGTTGCGGCGAAGGACATTGGCACTGGCAAAGAGCAATCGGTTCGCATCGAACAATCGTCCGGTTTGTCCGAAGATGAAATCAGTCGTATGCGTTCCGACGCGGAAACGCACGCTGCGGATGACAAGGCAAAGTTAGAGTTGGTTGAGTTGCGAAACCAAGCCAGTCAAATGTGCTTCCAAGTCGAAAAAATGATGACGGAGCACGAAGACAAGCTCAGCCACGAAGACAAAGGACCGTTGGAAGTTGCAATCGCAACGACCAAACAGGTTGCCGATGGCGAAGATACGAATGCCATCAAAGAGGCGATCAACCAGCTTGAGCAAGCATCTCACGCCTTGAGCAAGATTTTGTACGAGGCAGGCGCAACGGAGCCAGAAGCAGATGCTGAACCAGCGGCTGCAACGGCAAGTGCTGGAGCGGCAGATGCGACGGATGATGACGCGATCGACGCGGAATTCGAAGTCAAAGATTCGTAGAAAAACAGGTTGCTTTGTCGAGCCCCACAGTGGGGCTCGACAAAGCGATCGTCTCATCGTCGTACAGGGAATGTTCGACCAATAGGCGCTGATACCGCAAGATCGCGGTAGGATAGTCGCTAGTAATTCATCCAATCATTTCGTTTGCGTAGACCCGTGCGCGCTCGGAATGGACCTACGGAGGACAGAGATGACTTTTCGTTTCGACAAACTTACCGTCAAAGGCCAAGAGGCCGTGGCTCGAGCGCAGACGCTTGCTTCGCAACATGGGAATCCTCAAATCGAAGCCCTGCATTTGCTTCGCGGGCTGCTGGACGAACAAGAGGGAATCGTAAAACCTATCCTCCAAAAAATCGGCGCCAACGTTGGTCAACTTGTGACAACCGTCGAAGCCGAAGCGAAACGCATGCCTCGTATGACTGGTGGCCCCGCTCCGCCAGTGAGTGGAGAGCTAAACAAAGTACTGACGAATAGCTTGACTACCGCCGAGGAAATGAAAGACGAATTCGTTTCAACGGAGCACTTGTTGTTGGCGCTAAGTCGTGTCGACTCATCGGCGCAAAGACTATTGCAAATGGCAGGCGTGCGAACGAAAGACGTCCTCGAGGCACTGCGCACGATTCGTGGTAGCGTGCGTGTTACCGATCAACACCCGGAAGATAAATTCCAGGCACTCGAACGTTACAGTATGGACTTGGTCGAGATGGCTCAGCAGGGCAAGCTCGATCCCGTCATCGGTCGCGACGGTGAGATCCGCCGTGTCATCCAAGTTCTCTCGCGGCGTACGAAAAACAATCCTGTTCTGATTGGCGAACCGGGCGTCGGTAAAACGGCGATTGCCGAAGGTTTGGCGATTCGTATCGTTCAGGGCGACGTGCCCCAAAGCTTGCAGAACAAACGGGTCATGGCGCTAGATATGGGTGCGCTAATTGCCGGTACAAAGTTTCGTGGCGAATTCGAGGATCGCTTGAAAGCCGTACTGCGTGAAGTGGAAGATGCAGGTGGCAATGTTGTGCTCTTCATCGATGAATTGCATACGGTCGTTGGTGCAGGAAAATCCGAAGGCGGTAGTGATGCAGCGAACTTACTGAAGCCGGCGCTCGCCCGCGGGCAGCTCCGATGTGTCGGAGCTACAACGCTTGACGAGTATCGACAATACATCGAAAAAGACGCTGCTCTCGAGCGACGCTTTCAACCGGTCTACGTTCAGGAGCCGAACGTCGAAGACGCTATCGCGATTATGCGAGGGTTGAAGCCGCGCTACGAGACGCACCACGGTGTGAAAATCAAAGACTCGGCACTAGTGGCGGCCGTTGAATTGTCGCAGCGTTACATTTCGGATCGCTTCCTTCCTGACAAAGCGATTGACCTGATGGATGAGGCTGCAAGTCGTTTGGCGATGGAGCTAGAAAGCGTACCGACGGAGATTGACGAGGTTCAACGGCGACTGACGCAGTTGGAACTTGCCGCACGACAGCTTGGGGAGGAAACCGAAGACACGGCTAGAGAACGATTGGCGGAAATCGAAGCTGAATCAGAGATGCTTCGACATCAGTTAGCGAGTCTCCGCGAACAGTGGGAAGCGGAAAAGTTAGGCGTTGGCGACATTAAGAAGGTCCAGCAAGAACTGGAACGCGTAACACACGAGTTCGGTCAACTCGACGCCATGATTAAGCAAAAGCAATCCTCCGGTCAGCAGGTAAGCGAAAAAGAGTACCAAACGCTTTATGAACTCGACCTTCAACGTCGGCAACTCGCTGAACGAGCGGAGGCTGAATCAGACGAAGAAACCGAGGCTGAAACGCAAGAGTCTGCTGCGCCAGTACGACGGCTGCTGCGTCAAGAAGTGACGGAAGATGAAATCGCCGAGGTTGTCAGTACGTGGACGGGAGTCCCGGTTGCCCGAATGCTCGAAACAGAAAGAGCAAAGCTGCTCGTGATGGAAGAACGTCTTCATCAACGTGTCGTTGGGCAAGACGAGGCAGTCATCGCTGTTTCGAACGCCGTGCGTCGTAGTCGAAGCGGCTTGCAAAATCCCGATCGTCCCATTGGATCGTTTTTGTTCCTCGGGCCAACGGGTGTCGGCAAAACGGAGCTTTGCAAAGCGCTGGCTGAAGTTATGTTTGACGACGAAAATGCGATGGTTCGTCTCGATATGAGCGAATTCATGGAACGGCATACGGTGAGTCGTTTGATTGGTGCACCCCCAGGCTACGTTGGCTACGAAGAAGGCGGCAAACTCACGGAAGCTATTCGTCGCCGGCCGTACAGCGTAGTGTTGCTTGACGAAATCGAAAAAGCACACCCCGATGTGTTCAACGTGTTATTGCAGTTGCTCGACGATGGTCGGCTGACAGACAATCATGGTCATACGGTGGACTTCACCAACACAGTCGTTGTGATGACCAGCAATATCGGTAGCCAGGCGATCCAGCAGATCAGTGAAGAAGGTGGTAGCGAAGAGGAAATTCGTACCGCTGTTGGGGAGATTCTGAAGTCTCGCTTCCTGCCAGAGTTCCTCAACCGCATCGACGAAACGATTACGTTTGATCCGCTTGGACGCAAGCAAATTCGACGAATCGTGGATTTGCAAATTGACGGCTTAGAGAATCAGCTCGCCGGCAAGGATATGACTCTTGTAGTCACAGAAGCCGCTCGCGATCAAATTGCGAACGAGGGTTACGATCCGTCGTACGGAGCACGACCGCTCAAGCGAGTGATTCAAAACCGCCTACAAAACGCGTTGGCAACAGAAATCTTAAAAGGCAATCTCACGGCGGGCTGCGGTGTGAAAATCGATTTCCGCGACGGAGATTTCCGTTTCCAGCGGGAAGAATCCGATCCAGCTGCGGTCGAAACGCAGTCGTGATTTTTGTGATACGGAAGTAGCGCCCTTCGGCCTTTTCTCAGCGGTGTTAGAATGCCGAGATACTACCTCGCTGCGCGAAAGCTATTTCCTTGAATCGCTACAAGTCATCAAGCACTCAGTCTTCCGATACGAACACTGCGATCAAAGAGCTCTTACAAGGGTTTCCTACGGATGAGTCTCCAACCTTACTGGTGGTTTTCGCCTCTTCGCATTTCGAAGAACAGCTGACGGAAATTGTGTCAGCATTGCACGGACAACTTCGACCGAAGAATGCGATGGGTTGCACTGGTGAATCCATTGTCGCGGACGAATTGGAAATCGAAGGCGAGCCTTGTGTATCCGTATGGGCTGCGTGGTGGCCCGATGCGAGCTTAAGCCTATCTCACGTCACTTATGATCAATCCACGGCAGGGTTCTCCGGATTGCCGGGGCTTTCGACCGAACAGTCTGTTCTGCTTTTCGCGGATCCGTTTACATTTCCAGCGGACGTTTTACTCGCCAGGATGAACGATGAATATGCAGGTACACAAGTTATCGGCGGTATGGCTAGTGGTGGTACTCGACCGGGCGAAGCGAAGTTAGTCTTCAATGAGAATGTCTTGGATGAAGGCTGCGTCATGGCCACGTTGAGTGGTCTTCCAATGACGAGCGTTGTGTCGCAGGGATGCCGGCCGATTGGTGAGCCCTTCGTGATTACCAAAGCCGAACGAAATGTGATCTATGAACTAGGAGGTCAGCCCGCACATAATCAACTCAAAGCGATTCATGATCGCTTGCCCACGCGGGACAAAGACCTAATGCGTATGGGGATTCACCTTGGGCGGGTCGTGAACGAGTACCAGGATTCGTTCGAATACGGTGATTTTCTCATGCGAAATGTTACGGGCTTCGATCCCGAAGACGCGAGCATTTCCGTTGGCGATTTCTATCGCGCGGGGCAGACCGTGCAATTTCATCTGCGTGACTCTGTCTCGGCCAGTCAAGACTTAGAGCAAATGTTGCGCAAAAACGTGGATGCACCTCGTGCTGCTTTGCTGTTTACGTGCAATGGGCGCGGGCTTCGACTGTTCGAAGATCCGCACCACGATGCAGGGAAGATTCGAGATGTGGCCGGAGAGATTCCGTGTGCGGGATTCTTTTGTGCAGGAGAAATCGGACCCGTCGGCGGACAGAACTTTCTTCACGGCTTCACGGCCAGCGTCGCCTTGTTTGGTTAACGAGCAAAACATCCAGGCTCGCACAGCACAATCGATGGCCTATTTGCTGGATTTTTCGAGGCCAAACATATCCAGCTTTTCATTCAGTAGTAACTGCATTGCCCGCACGCGTTCTGCTTGTTTGGATTCGCCCACGAGGTTAGTTATTTCATTCGGGTCAGAACGCATGTCGTACAGTTCTGATTTTCCGCTCGGATATTCAATGTAGTGCCAGTCTGACGATCGCAATGAGAAACCGCCTCGATTCAACGAAAATGCTTCGGATCGCACTTGCTCTTGCGGTGAGCGCAAGACGGGAAGCAGACTCTTTCCCTGGACGTTATTTGGAATCGAAAGTCCGGTTAGTTCGCAAGCGGTAGGATAAATATCGACTAGTTCGGCAATGGAGGTTGTGTCTTTGCCTTGTGACATGCCTGGAACTGACACAACGAGTGGCACGCGAATGACTTGCTCGTGCAAATTGGCTTTTTGCCAGAGACCATGGTCGCCCAAGTGATAGCCATGATCGCTAGTGAACACGACTGCCGTTGAATGCCGGAGTCCCAGTTCATCCAGCGTATCGAGGATGCGACCAACTTGTGCGTCCATAAATGCCACAGAAGCATAGTATGCCGACCACATGCGTTTTTGATTTTCGGGATACTTACCAATTTGGTTGTTTACGTTGGTCGTGCCGCCTCGCCCGGACTTTGGGATGTCATCGGTATCGCCCACGATTTGTGGAGGCAGTTCCATTTGCTCGTGTGGATAAGTATCGAAGTATTCGCGTGGTGCTACCATTGGATAATGCGGGCGCACCAATCCAACCGCGAGGAAGAATTTGTCGTTTCGTTTTTTCTGCAGTAGCTCGATCGCTTTTGTCGCTGCTTTGTAGTCCGGTTGATCCGAACCGTCGCTGTCGCAGATGACGGAGACGAAAGGACGGTGAGGCATCTTGGTTGATTGGCGACCGTATTGCGACCGCGTGAAGATGTTGAGATTCAAGCACGCGTAGTCCCCAGGTGTGTGAGCTTCTTTGCCCGGCGCGTTGAATCGTTCGGTCCAAGTGCTCGCGATATCGTTGCCGTTGGTCCCTGCGATGATGTCTCCCGGTACCCGCATGTGATAGATTTTTCCAACGCGTGCGGAATACCAACCGTTGTCAATGAAGTGCTCGCCCATATTTGGGCCTTGACTGTCTTCATAGCGACTGTGCATCAACGACTGTCGCGACGGAGCGCACCATGTTCCTTGGCAGTACGCGTTTCGGAAAAGTAGTCCAGACTTCGCAAGTCGATCGATGTTTGGCGTTTTGCAGAACTTATCGCCGTAGCAACCTAGAACGCTGGCCCGCAAATCGTCGGCGATGATGAATAGCACATTCTTGATCGGCGCATCGTCTGCCTTTACAGCGCGAGCTGGCTGTAGCAAAAGAAATGCGAGTATCGCCGTCGTAAGTGGCTTGCTGATGCAGAACTTCATTGACGATTCCAGATTAAAGTCGGCAGAGCCCTCAGAATTCGAAGAGGGCCTAGATTGTCGCGGATGAGAGAGTCATACGCCAGTCGAGAGCGACCGGCGGTTGGCTACATCAGAACGATAGCGACGATGGCGACGAGCAGAAACAGAACGACGGCTCCAACAGTCCATGCCCAAGAGGGAACGGTGAATCCGTCCGGTTCGCGGGAACGCAGACGTGTCCCGCCTTCTACTTTTGCACTAAGGATCGGGTCGCTTTTCGAACGGCTAAGTGGTGCGAGTTCTTTTTCTAAGTCTTCGAGGTTAGCCAGCGGGTCGTTGTCATTGTCGTCTTCCACTGATGCGGCCGGATCGTACGTCTCCTCGTTGTCGCCGGTCGGCACAAGCTGCAATTCTGGCTCGTCGTCTGGCACTAAGTTCGGCACTGCCTTTGCGGGTACACTCTTCACCGTTTCTTCGTGAGCTCGCGAGATCGTTGTATCTTTGTCGGATGCTTCGTCGCCGACCGTTGCGATAAGTGTGTCGACGTCGTTGAGGTCATCTTCTGGTTCTTGCGAGTTGACGATTTCGCGAACGATCGATGCAGCCAAGCCGATACGCGAACCAGTACCGCTGTCTCCTGCGCCAGTGACAGCCTTGCCGCGAGAAGCGAGGTACTCGGCCAACTCTTCTGCTGCATCGTTTGCCGTTTGTGTTCGCTTTTCCACATCCTTTTCCATCAGCTTGTTGCAAATGTGAACGAGCTCAAGAGGGATGTCGTCACGGAGTTCAAGCAGTGGCGTTGGTTTTGATTTTTGATGTTTCAATAAACGCTGGGCAAGTGAACCTTCCGGGAACGGTGCGTTGCCGACAAGTAAGAAGTAGAGCGTACAACCGAGGCTGTAAAGATCCGCACGGTGATCCACGTTGTGGCTGTCGACGGCCTGCTCGGGCGAAAGATAGTCAACGGTACCCAACACGTTTTCGTTGTGATCGACCGTAAGTGACGAAGCATCTTCGTCCTCGTCGAACTTTGCCAAACCCATGTCCAGGATCTTGATGACGCCTTTTTCATTGGCCAGTAAGTTTGCGGGTTTGATGTCGCGGTGGATCAAGCCAATATCGTGCGCGTGTTGCAAGCCTATTGCCGACTGGGCGATGTAATCTGCGGCAAGATCGAAATCGAGGCGTCCATCTGCCGCGACGCGTGTTTGCAAATCCTGGCCATCAATGAACTCCATAGCAATGAAGTGCGTGTTGCCGTCAGCCGCGACGTCGTAGATGCGGACTATGTTCGGGTGGTCGAGCGCTGCGGCCGCTTGTGCTTCGCGATGAAACCTCGCAAGGTAGGATGAATCTTCGACCCGTTTGCGCGGCAGTACTTTGATGGCTGCTTCGCGTTTCATTAACGCGTGTTCGGCGAGATAGACGGTACTCATTCCGCCACGGCCGAGTTTCCTTTTCAAGCGATAGTTCGCAAGTCGGAAGCCTTTGTGTTTGCCGTTCAGCAAATTGTCAGATTGCCATTGGGTCAGCATGCCCGCGTCGACAAAGAAAGCGGAAAGCGCGTCGGCATCGGCTTTGACATCGTCTGGCGCATCAGCCAAACGTTGGTCGAGCACCGGTTCATCAACGGTGCGACTCAAACGAATCAGCTCGACAAAGCGATCTGCGTCGACTTTGGTCATATTTTGTGCGCCAACCGTTGACCGATTTTTACGAAGATGGCGAGACTGCCTCGACTCACGCCTACACTCTATTAAAACATGCGATGTCGGATTTTTGAACGCCTGTTTTTTCCACTTCGGAATTTGAAGGGAGTTTCGTCGTCAAAACAAGTCAAAAATGTGAAGAAGTATGCACGCACTAAACCGATATTCAGTTTTTTCGGCTCGGAACAAAGTTGCGAAGGTAGGTATGACTTTGTGCCAATGAAGCCTTGCGATCCTCAATCGAGCCCTCGTATGCCCGATCTTCGACCTCGACACAGACGGGCCCGCGGTATCCTGTATCTGTCAACGTTGAAAAGAATTTGCCCCAATCGACATCTCCCATGCCTGGCAGTTTGGGCGTGTGATATTCGGCCGGCGTCGCCATGATTCCTACGCCGTTGAGCTTAGCCCGATCGATGCGTACATCTTTCGCGTGGACGTGAAAGATGCGATCCGAGAAATCTCGCATCGGTTGCAAGTAGTCCATGTGCTGCCAAATCATGTGCGATGGATCGTAGTTTAAGCCGAAGTGACTGCTGGGAATCTCATCAAACATGCGACGCCAAATCGCTGGTGTCGTAGCCAAGTTTTTACCGCCCGGCCATTCGTCGCTGGTAAACGACATGGGGCAATTCTCGATGCCAACGTGAACGCCGCGAGCTTCAGCGTCAGCGATGATAGGTTGCCAAACTTCGAGGAAGCGAGGCCAGTTGTCATCGACGGACTTGTTCCAATCGCGGCCGATGAAAGTGTTCATTCCAACACCGAGTAGTCCCGCCGCCGCGATTACTTTTTTGATCTGGGCGATGGCCGTTTCTGACTCTTCCTGATCGGGAGTCAGCGCGTTGGGATAATAGCCGAGTCCACTGATGGAGATGTCGTACGAATCCGCTAACTCTTTCGTCTTACTCGCAGCCGCTTCGTCGAAGCCTGCCACATCGACGTGCGTAACGCCAGCATAGCGCCGCGTTGCCTTACCGACCGGCCAACACATGAGCTCGACGCAATCGAAACCGTAGTGTTTAGCTGTGGCAAATACTTCTTCCAGTGACATATCCGGAAGAATGGCGCTGACGAATCCAAGTTGCATGGTGTGTCTCCTACGCTGACTGAATCACCGATATCGAAAACGCTTCGCTTGACGGCGGTTACCTACCCTACCGTCGAAACGAAGCATTCTACAAGTTAGCGTTGGAATGAAAGATGTCCAGGCTGCTCTTTCATCGACGTTTGCGTTGACCAAGTAACAACATGCCGGCAGTCACCATCATGCCTAGTCCAGCCGGTTCTGGAACACTGCCATTGAATTCTGCGAATGTTTCCGTTGGACAACTGTCACAGATCTCATAGAAATCATCATCAATATCGAATCTGACAGGAATTCTATCGTATCCCCAGTTCGCCACTAAGTCTTGAGTCGCTGCCTCGGGGTTCCATCCAGCGTTTAGTACTACGCTGCCGTCGACCATAATTCCCGATTCAAATCCCAAGTTACCAGCAATGATTCGATGATTGTTGTTTGATGGAGCAACATCAAACGGTTGTATTGCTCGCGAACCTGCCGTAAGCAGACTGCCTGATTCGGATTGGAATTCGACGCCGCTAATTCTCACGTTCGACGCTGTCAGCACAAACTGGTTGTCGGAATTGAGATCCAACTGAACAAGATGGTCGTAGAATTGACCAAAGTCTTCGGCGGGTACGTTCACCGAGCCTTGTCGAATGTTGTCTTCAGCAAATTGGAAAACACCTTGAATAGGCGGCGGAAGATCCGTTGGATTCAGAGTCGGTAGCTTGATATCGAGTTCCAAGTCACCATCTAAGACGATCGGAGTTTCAGCGCGTAAAATAGTCGCATCTTCCAAGACGTCGGCGCTCAAGAACGGACCTGGGTCGCCGCCGAATACTAGACCGCTTCCGTGAATTTGAATTTCTTGGACAGACCCAAAGTCCGTACTGACAACAATGTTTTGATGTTCATTGAGCCGAATTTGTGGGTTTGCCCAAACCAGATCGGGGTCTTCACCGTCCCTTATCTGTGCAGAAACCCATCCGGTCGACGACATCAAAAAAACGAATACTGAAAAGACACAACATGATTTTGCACTGCCCATGGCGCTATTCCTATTCTGTGTGAACTGTCCTCTGTTTCCCGCTTTATTCAATTAACGCGGGGGTGTGACAGAAGTTCTGGAATTCAACACAGAAGGTGGCACGGCTAAATCTGCGCGACGGCTTTTTTCATTCCCGCCAATCCAACGCGAAGCACGTTTTCGATGTCGTCCTCCCAATAAGTTGGATTGAACAACTCGAGCGATAGCACGCCGCTGAAACCAGTTTCGATCATCGTGCGCAGAATGTCGGGTACCGGTGCAACGCCTTCGCCGACGTATACACGATCTGCGTCTTTGATGTCCTGATGAGGAATGTCGGGATAGTCGTTCATATGCAAAACCTCCAACGCTTTGCCATCCATGTGACGAAGACCTGAAAAATCCGAACCGCCGCGATAGATGTGATACACGTCGAGCAACATGGCCGCATTGGGTTCATTGCTTTCGACAAGGATGTAGCTGATCTCGCCCAAACGATGTAGCGTCTTCGAGTGCCCCCAGAGTTCTAGCATCGGCGTCACGCCCATCTCTTGCCCGACTCGCAATGCAGCACCGTAGCGTTCGGCAACGCGATCGAGATCCATCGGACCTTTGGCACCGACAGGCGGAGCAGCCATTCGTGTCCCTCCGATTTGGCGGACGAGGTCCATGTCGCGTTTGAGAGACTCGAGTCCTTTCTTGCGGTTGGTTTCGTCGTCAACGATCCATTTTGCAAAACCGATGGCACTTTCGACAGCGACGCCACTATCTGACAATTGCTTCTTCAAATCGGAAAGTTTGCCACCGGACTCTTTGAAAGCCTTGATTTCGCCAAGCCAAGGTTCGATGCCCGAATACCCCGCTTTGGCGATAAGTGCGACTTCTTTATCGAGTGGCGTTTTATTTCGGTGGCCGGCAATCGTGCTGGTATTGAGGCAATACCGCAACTGCGGTGATACTGTGTCGCCGTCCGCTGCATCCGCTGTGGTAGAGAGGGCGGCCGCGCCTGCGAGGGTTGCGCCTGCGACTGCGGCTGTTTGTAACAACATGTCACGTCGATTTGTTTTCATTCGATCATTCCCAGTTTTCGTGTCGCGTCTATTGTGGTGACCCGCGAATCAACTTGCCAGCCCCGACAGACCATAGAACCTATACCAAAATTGAGAGCCGGCTGGTGAATTACTTGGAAGATCGAGTTTTGAGAAGCGTTCCGAGCCTGATCGCGCACACTTGTAGATATTTTCGTTGAGGAGCCGTTGCTTTGGATATTTTACTTGCCTCTGCTGAAGCCGTTTCGCCCGATAGCAATTGGGTCTTCGCACTGTTGGCGTTGACGGCTATGGAAATCGTGCTCGGCATCGACAATATCGTATTCATTGCGATCGTCACGGGACGGCTACCCAAAGAAGATCAACCTTCAGCCCGACGCCTTGGGTTGGCCGCTGCAATGATCATGCGGATCTTACTGTTGCTGAGTATCACTTGGATTTTGCAACTGCAGGATCCGCTCTTCAATCTCGTCGACTGGGGAGTGCCTGCCAGTTGGTTTGCGGAATTCGAGCATGCCGAAGATGTGGCAAGCGTTTCGGTGAAGGACCTTATCTTGTTCATTGGTGGATTATTTCTAATCGCTAATAGCGTCCACGAGATCCACCAGCAATCGGAAGGCGAAGAAGACGAACATAATGTTGCCAAGAACATGACGTTCCGATCGGCACTGATTCAGATTGCGGTCATGGACATCATCTTCTCGCTGGACTCAGTCATTACTGCCGTTGGTATGGCCGATCGAGTCAACGTAATGATCGCCGCGGTCGTGATCGCGGTTGGTGTGATGATGGCGTTCGCTGGACCTGTAAGTCGATTCGTGGAAGACAATCCCACACTACGCATGCTAGCGCTGAGCTTTTTGATTCTGATCGGTGTTATGCTAATTGCGGATGGAATTGGGACGCATATCGACAAACGATTCATCTACTTTGCCATGGGCTTCTCGATCTTTGTTGAATTCTTGAATTTACGGGCCAGTGCAAAACGGAAAGCAAAAGCGTCGTCTGCGCAAAGTTAGCCATCTCGAAACGGAACTCAGCTCGATCTAAAGGAAGCACAGAGTGCGTTCGCCGCTACATCTAAATAGCCGCTTAGGCGCCGATGTATTTCGCGTATGCCGTTTTGGCTTCCGCGGTGTCTTCTGTTCCGCCGACAATCGTTCGGCCGTCCGAGAAAATGGTGAACGTGTATGAGTCGATGCTTGCGCGAAGTAGAAATGCGTTCGATGTGACTTCGCCAAGCGGCTCAAGTTTTTCACGAAGCTGCGATAGGTCCAGTTCACTTCGCTCTGCCGGGCTAAGCTGTACTGCATTGCGTCCGCAAAGAATACTCGATTGCGAAACCTTTTCACCAGTCAGCCAAGGGTATTCTTGTTTCTGGCACGTTGGGCATTGGGAGTTTTCACGGAGTCCGTCCAGCTTAATCTGGCGAATGCGGCTGTCCCACAAGTCAAACACGTTTAGTGTGCGGCTAGTGGATTCGCGTTTGCCGCTGAGGATCTTTATTGCCTCCATGGCCTGCGTGGAAGCGATCACGTTGACAATCGGGCCGAGTACGCCAACCGTATCACAAGTTGGTGTCGTACCGGGTGGCGGCATATCACCCATGAGGCATCGCAAACACGGCGTCTCGCCAGGAATGACGGTCATTTGCTGACCTTCTGCGCCAATGCAACCGCCATAGACCCAAGGTATGTTGAATGAGTGCGCCGCATCGTTTAGCAAGAACCGAGTTTCAAAGTTGTCCGTGCCATCGCAGATGCAATCGACGTCCGTCAGCAGTGCTTCGATATTTGTGTGATCGACGTCGCAAATCTGAGCTTCGATTTTTACTTGCGAGTTGATCTTTTCCAGTTTGTGTTTGGCCGCGATAGCTTTGGGAAGTACATCGGCCACGTCATCTTCGTTGTACAGTACTTGGCGATGCAGATTCGAAAGTTCGACAAAGTCGCGGTCGACTAATTTGATACGTCCGACACCAGCACGTGTCAACGTATCAGCAATAACGGAGCCGAGCGCACCGCAACCACATACTAGAACGCAACTATCTTGAAGTTGCGTTTGTCCGTCTTCGCCAAGTGAAGCGAAACGAGCTTGTTTTGCGTAGCGCGAGTGAATCATGCATTCGAGTCGACGAGATATCCAGCGAACTGGCCAAACGATGCCACGTCCCGTTGTAACCGATCGCATTCCCGTCGCAAGTCAGCGAGGTCGCCGGAATGACTCGGGCGGACAATGAATCGCGGAGTTTGTTCTTTGTAATTCGTGCCGCCGACTAATTCCTGCTCGCCTGTTAGGCAAACGCTCTTTGGCACGTCTTGTCGATTGGTCATCGCCAAGACATCGGCAGCAAGTGGGATTTCGCTGGCAAGAAAATGAACGGCCGGACATAGTTGCAGTTGTTGCCGTTCTTCGTCGGATGACGATCCGAGGTGTAGCAGCATGACGCCAATTTCGGAGGCTGCTTCGCAGAGAGTTGGCGAAAACTTGCGGACGATAAGGCTGGCTGACTGATCGCGAATCTCGCTTATTTCGAAATCGTTATTGGGGCAGATTGCTCTTACGACGTGATTCTTTCCATTAAGTCGAATGCCGTTGCGATCTGTGATGCACCAACGTAGTCCCCATTTGATTTCGAAATTGTGGGGCTCACTATCGATTCGCAACTCGTACAGAAAAGGAAGCTTGGGCGTCCAGTAGCAGGGATCGACGATGACTGCTTGCCCATTTTCGATCTTATGATTCGAAGGCAGCGTTCGAGACAGTTGGCAAAACGGTCCACGCAAGCGGCCACGGACTCCTTCATGCCGACCGTCCACCGCAATTCGGATGCTGGCTTGGCCTTCGGAGCGATGGAGCGATTGAATTTCAATCGACGGAAGCGAACTCATTCACAATAACTCTGGAAAAAGCAATGGATTCTGAAGCGGAACATAAGCTGTTGTTCCGCTCCAGATGTGTCACTGTTTTAGCAGAGGAAGAGATTGGCGGCACTGGGCGAACGCCCGCCGCGAAAACTATTTTTGTTCTTTGACCCGAACGAGCATTTGTTCGGCCATCGTTACTAACTCGCGAGCTTGTTGAGGACCCGCCTTTAACACTAGTTCGACAGCTTGAAGCAACAATGCGTTTGCCTCTTTGAGTTCTGGAAGAACATTCGCTGTCTTGCCGCTACCCGCGGGTCGACCTGGCTTTCGCTTGATCCCGCCAGCCAAGGCTCGTCGCTTATCTGCTGCTTTAATGGAACTTACGTACTGAGCCGAAACTTTGATGCCTCTTGCGTTGAGCTTCTTCGCGACTTCAGACGGTGAACCGTTCTTGGCCTTCTTCAGTTCGGCCCGGATCGCCTCTGTCTTCGACATACTTTTTCCTTTTACTTGTGGCTTGGATTTCGATTTGAGTTTCTTGGTTCGTTTTACCATCTCAATTTCAATCATTACTCGCGAAAGGAAATGATGCAAGTTGGGGTTCGCGAGCAAATTATAACAATGACG
The DNA here is from genome assembly GCA_964397295.1 of uncultured Pirellulaceae bacterium. Classification (GTDB taxonomy): domain Bacteria; phylum Planctomycetota; class Planctomycetia; order Pirellulales; family Pirellulaceae; genus CAYNJG01. Next base: position 16,051 of record CAYNJG010000046.1, on the reverse strand, counting down.
CGATAACGTTTTGTATTGAGATTCTACTCTGCGAACGACTCAATAAAGTTGACTGACTCGATCCTTTGTTAGAGATGTTTAGTCGAATCGCAAAGACACAAGAACATAAGTGGAAATAGATTTTTAATCTTTTCTATTGTGATCTAACACATATTGGCTTGCCACTTTCGCAAACTCTTCGACCTGTGAATGAACCCACTTGTCCGAATGGCCTAGCTCTTTTGCTATAGTTGTCGCGATTTGTTCGGAGGAATCAATGCTACGCCGTGCGTCTAGTAGGAGACATCGATGGCGTCGTGCGAGTACGTCTTCCACCGTTCTGGCGAATTCGTTTTGCACTATGTGTACCACTTCTTTTGTAGTTGGAACTACATTGGGTGCGGTTGCAATACTGCCGCTTGAGGTTTCGAGCTGAAGTCCCGCGGTTTTAGAAGAACGCTTCGGAAGTTCAGCAACTTCGATTGCGGACTCAAGCACGTCTTCTGCCATTTTGCGAAACGTCGTCCATTTCCCTCCAAGAATACTTATCAATCCGCCGCTTGATTTGACTACACGATGCTCGCGCGAAATTTTTGATGTAGCGCCGGCTTCTTGTTTCGGCTTTACGAGCGGACGAAGACCTGCGAAACAACTCAACACATCTTCACGTTGCGGAGCCGGGTCAAAATACTCGCCGAAGTGTTTCAGTAGATAATCGACTTCTTCCTCAAGCGGCTTCGGTTCCAGGGAAGCATTGGGTAACGGCGTGTCGGTCGTGCCAAGTACCGCACGACCGAGCCAAGGGATGCCAAAGAGGACTCGTCCGTCTTTCGTTTTGGGGATCATGATCGCGTCGTCGCCGCCGAGGAACTTTTGGTCGACGACTATGTGAATTCCTTGGCTAGGAGCGATCATTTTCGGGGCTGACGGAGATTCCATTTGCCTCACGCTGTCACTAAAAACGCCTGCGGCATTGACCACCGCTTTGGCACGTACTTCGTACGTTTGATCGGTCTCTTGATCGCGGACTTGAACGCCCGAAATCTGTTGTCCTGATTTAAGGAATTGTTCTACACGGAAATAGTTGAGCGGAACGCCGCCCAATTCAAGTACTTTCTTTGCGACTGCGATTACTAGTCGAGCGTCGTCGAATTGTGCATCGTAGTACGCAACGCCGCCATTGAGTCCAGCCTTTCGAAGTCCTGGCACGGAATCCGTGAGCTCCTTTGTCTTGATTTGCGAACTGTTTTTTATACCAAGTCGTCCAGCCAGTGCGTCGTAGCACTTCATGCCCGCCCAGTAGTACCAGCGTTCGCTCATCGAATAGCACGGCACGATAAATCGCAGTGGACGAACCAAGCCCGGCGCGTTTCGTAGAAGTAAGCCACGCTCGTGCAAAGCTTCGCGCACGAGTGAGACGTTTCCTTGCGCCAAGTACCGCACGCCGCCGTGGATAAGTTTCGTACTTCGGCTGGAAGTACCTTTGGCAAAGTCATGTTGCTCGAACAACACGCACGAATAGCCTCGTGACACTGCATCCAAGGCGACACCAACGCCAACGGCTCCGCCGCCAATCACGGCAATGTCCCAAGGTTCGTTTTTCGGACGGTCGAGTTGAGAGATAAGATCTTGTCGCGACATTGTCATTCCATATGTTGTATCGGATCATCGGCCATAAGTTGCCGTTCACTTGCGTACTTTGTCGGGTACGTCAGAAAAGATTGCGTCGACGCCCATCGCTTCTAATTTTTCGGCGACTGGTTTTTCGTTGACCGTGTAGACCATCACTTTGCGCCCGTCCTTGTGTGCTCGTTTTACGAACTCTTCGTTGACGGCCTTCTTGCTGATGTTCACAGAATAGACATCGAGCGATTTGGCAAGGTCCCAGTATGCTTCTTCGGGAATCTCACCAGTGAGCAAACCAAGTTTGTACTTTTCAGTATGTTCACGGAACAATGCAACGGCTTTGTGGTCAAACGAAGTAATCAAGATCTGTTCGGGAGAGATCATTTTTGCCTCGACCATTTCGTTGAGCACATTCAAAGTTGGGCCAACTGCCTCGATTTCTTTGAGCTCTAGGTTCGCTGGGACTTTCTTTCCGATTGCCGTCATGATTTGCGACAACTTCGGGACGGGAAATTCTGTGTCTTTGACGAGAGCCTGTAGTTCGGCCAGCGTCAGATCTGCGACCTTGCCTTTGATTTTGTGAGTCCGCTCGAGCGTATCATCGTGGATTACGACGGGCTTGGAGTCCTTCGTTGCGCGCACGTCGAACTCGATGCCATCAACTTTTAGTTCAATCGCTTTTTTGATCGAGGCTACGGTGTTCTCGAGTACTACGCCAGACGCGCCACGATGTCCGTAGATTTCCATTCTTTTCGCTTCCAGTCTTTGATTGCCTTTGTTATGAACCCATTTCATCGGGACATCGCACGGAGTAAACTGTCGGGCTGAATGAAGTTCACTCTTAGTCCACGAAGTTTAGCAGCCACGATATGCCGATTCATATGCAGTTATCTCGGATCATTATCAATGAGATTAATGATCGGCAAGTGATTTATTTAAAAGAAGTCGACGGTGACCGGCAATTTCCCATTCTGATCGGTCTTTTTGAAGCTACGAGCATTGACCGCCGCGTGAAGAATCTCGATGCGCCACGTCCTCTGACACATGATTTGCTCGTGAATGTGGTGGAAGCACTGGGGGCTGAGCTCGACAGCGTCGTAATCACGGAGCTTCGTGATACGACTTACTATGCTCACTTGCGAGTGAAGATGGATGGCGAATTGGTAGAAGTGGATTCGCGACCTTCGGACGCAATCGCCGTTGCGGTGACGTGCGATCCTCCCTTGCCAATCTACGTGGAAGAAGAAGTTTTGGAAGATGCGCTAGAGCCGTAGAGCCGTCCGGTGGACTTCGAATCCACCACTAACCACTACTGGTCTTTCGACATGTCAGGCAAAGGCTCGAGCCACTCATCACGCCACGCGGGTGTGAACTGATCAAACCTATCGACAACGTGTCGCGTGACCGGTTCTGGTTCGAGCGAAATGTCTTCGAGCAACACTTCGTCAAATTCCTCAATAACGATTGGACGTTCGACCACGACTGGTTTTTCGATCACGATCGGCTTTTCGATCACCACAGGTTTTTCGATGATCACCGGTTTCTTAACTACCGGCTTGGGTTCAATCGGAATCGGTCGTTGTGTTAGCGGTTGCGGCTTCGGCGCGGTGATGCCATCCCGGACAGGAAGATCGCGGACGTCGTGTCCAAGTTCGTGGAAGATGCTGCGGATGCGTTCGTGGCAAGTGAAGATCAACATTTGCTGGCCGCCGTTCGCGATTTCGGCCAGCACTTGAGCGACTGCTTGAGCCCGTGTGTCGTCGAAGTTGACAAACACATCGTCGAGCACGATTGGCATGTTTGCGCCGCGACGGTTGTAGGAGCTGACGAGTGCTAACCGAAGTGCGAGGAAAACGAGTTCACGGGTTCCGCGGCTGAGTTTCTCGACCGGTAACGCCTGCTGCTTGCTATCGTCCACACACAAAGATTCCTGACCCATCGGCGTCCAAACCCGCGTGTAGCGGCCTTGGGTGAGTCGCTCCAAGTGGCGAGACGCCTCTGCCAACGCGACCGGCTGTCGTTTGGTTTCGTAGTTCTGTTTTACTTGGTCCAATATGTGCGACATCAACGCCGAACGTTGCCAGCGACCAAACGTTTGTCGGATCTTTTCCTCAATACACTGCAGCGCCAATTCTTTGTGTTCGACGCGGCGGTCCTGCATTTGACCATCGATTTTTTGTTTAAGTTCATTCGCTCGTTGTTCGAGGGACTGCAGGTCATTGCCGATAGTTTTGTTTTCGCGATCGAGTTGTTTGAGCTTTTCTAGTAGGCGGTTGGATCGCTTATCGAGCATCGCCTGGAGTTGTCTCGGGGCGTATTCGCCATCGGTTAGATCCGCAATCTTCTGCAGACGCCGGTCTCTTTCGCGACGCATCTTCGCCGTCTTTTGACTGCGAACCAATGTGGAGCGGAACTCGGTAGCGCCGGAGATGCCGTGCGCGTCGAGCAGATGCTGTCGATTTTGTACTAACTGCTGCGCCGACGTAGAGAGTCGTTTCTGTTTTTCGTGCAGCTGTTCCCAACGTTGTTTTAATGCATCTCGCTCTTTGCCAGATCGAGAGTGCTTCTCCAGTTCTGCGACGAGCCGAGCGAGCTGTGCGCCCATGCCATCAGGAACCGGGTGTACTTGGCCAATCGATAGCAACTGTTCGATGCGTTCACGGATTGTTGCCAGTTCTTGTTCGCGATCGCGTAGTTCTCGCTTGGCTTCGTTGATTCGATTTCGAATGCGAGTAACGTCGCTCACGCGTCCCGTCATCGCGCCGATTTGTGATGGAGTGAGTGACTCGGGAAGTCCCACCGATCGCAAGGAGGCTTTCCACGCTCGGCGAGACTCCTTCAGTTGGCGAACTGCCTCGACTGATTGGAGTTCGGCAGCCTCCGCTTCACGGGTGAGTGTTTCGTAACGCTGGGTAAGCGGAACGTACACGTCTAGCTCAGCTAGTTCTTGCCGTGCGTCAATGAGACGCTGATCGAACGTTCCGGATGGCGAGTTCTTTAGGTTGTGTTCAAGTTCTTCCGCTTCGAGGGCTGCATCTTGCTGCTCTTTGCGCATCGCTGTCATTTGAGCACGACAGAGTTCGGCGCGTTCTTCGGCATTACCCTCGTGTGCGTTTTTGAAAATCAGCGAAATTACTGAAAGCCCGAATCCAACCATGAGCATGAATGGGCGGCGTTCGACGGAGATGCTATCGAACCAACCGTGTAGTAGGCCGGCGAGGATGAACATCACTCCGACGCTAAATACGGCACAAACGGTCATGACGCCAGTCCACGGTAACACGCTTCGACTGGCCCAGTATCGTGCTTCTTCTTCCACTTCGTCAATTTGTCGCACGATGTCTTCGCGATGTTCATCGAGACCGAGTCGCTGTTCGAGGCTCTGGACTAACGCAACTTTTTTTCGCATCGCCAGCGTGATGTCTTCGCCGCCGAAGCGAACAGCAGCGGTATCTAGTTCGCTTTTGATTTTTTGTGCTTCTCTGTCATACGTCTCCGCCATCTTTTTTGTGCTCTCGACAGCTTCACGCAGCTCACGTGTCTCCCGAGCTGGTATACGTAAAGCTTCGATGACCTCGTCGGAAATCGGCGGCAAACGATTGGCCGAGGTGCCGGCTTCGAGTCCGATCGCTTCCATTTCCGCTTGCTTTTCGAACTCAAGTTCTTCGACGCTCGCGTGTCCTCGCTTTACTTCTTCTTCGATCGCGACAAAACGTGCCCGCTGACGATCGAGTGCTTGGATTTCAGCAGCGTGACGGTAGAGCGTATCGCGGCCGAGGTACTTACTTGCCTTTTGTTTAATGCGTTTGCGTTCAGCACTGAGCTGTTCCCACTCGCGGCGTAGTTTTTTAACCTGGTCGAAGTTGCTCGTGACGCGACTGGCAATGTGACGTGGCACGTCGGGTATGGGACCGACATTTGAAAGGCGGTCGTTGATCTGTCGGCAGCGGCTCCAGTATTGACGGATCTCGCCCGAGCGCTCGGCCCAACTGCCTTTGCGATCTAGCAATCGTTTTGACTTTTTCTTGTCTTTGATTTTGCGAGAAAGCTCCCGGTACTCGGCTCGTTTTTTTGCGAACACACCCGAATCGCGACGTAGTGCTTTGAGTTCTCTTTGAAGTTGCGTTTTTTGGTCCAACAAAGAATCCAGGCGTCGCATGCCTGGCCCACTCTCCGTGGACGGCAAGATTTCTTCGCGTTGTGCTTCGAGTCTACGCGTGACGTCGAAAACAGAAACGCGATCGACGCCCGTCGCGAGTCCATACAGCTGATTGGCGGCTTCGGTATCGCTGAGCGTTGCGAGTTGTTGGATCTGGCTGAGACCAACGGCGAATACGTTGTTGAAGATTGTCTCGTCCACGCCGGCGAGCATCGAAGTCAGTAAATCGTTTCCCCGTGAGTTTCCATCTGTCGATTGGATTTCGAGCGTACCTTCACCGCCACGATAATTGGCTGGTGCCGATCGATGCAGGCGATACTTTCCGCTAACGTCGGAAACCAAAAGTGATCCGCCAGCTTTCGTGCCACGTGCTGGAGGCAGGTAGCGGCTGGCTCGTTTTTCGGAAAAGCCGTACAGGACTGTACGGACAATGTTGAGTAGCGTTGTTTTGCCGGCTTCGTTCGGTCCGTAGAAAACGGTGGCGCCTTTGCTCAAGTCGTTGAGCGTTAGGTTGTGCCACGCACCGAAGTCGTCGACATGAATCTCTGAAATGTTCATGGCTTGTCTCCGCTGAGCATGTCGATGCCCATTGTCGTTACTTCTCGCAAGAGTTGTTTTCGAGCTGCGGGTGTTTCGAGTCGCAGCGTTTCGGCAAGCTGTCGCGCTGTGGATGTATTGGGTAGATAGGATTCGAAATCAAAAGTTGGGTCGGCGGATGATTCCATCTCGCGGACGACTCGCAGGAAGTCGCCAATGATCGTGTCTTCTTCAAAAAGTTGCCCGGGCACGTGACCACGTGTGCTGCGAAGTCCAATCGTGAATGTGTTTTTGCTCGCAGCGTCTCTCGTTTCGCGACGAACTTGTTCCAGAAATGCATCGACCTCATCGGCGTCGCGAAGCTGTTTGCCAAGAGGACCGTCTGCGTTGATCTCCCACGTAACTAGCAACGGCTTTCGAGCTTCGACTTCATGCCGAATGGTCTGCATGCGGCTTTTGATTTTGCTGATGAGCTGTTGTCGGTCGTCATTCGGTCCAACGTCGATGCGTTCTGTGCGGTAGCGTAACGCGTCGGTTTCAATGAACAGTGCATCGTCGATCTGGTCGCCGGTGACTTTTACGAGCATGCATCCGTGCGGGCCCGGTTCGATGGGCATGCGACCTTGAGGCGTACCACAGAAGTGTGCCGGAATGATCGTTTGCAATGTCGATTGTTTGTGGCTGCCGCCGAACGCCCAGTAGTCGATGCCAAGATCGTCCAGTAAGTCGCTGTCGAGTTGCTCAGGTGGTTGGTGACAGTACCACATACCAACGAAGAAGCGGCCGTCGCGCGGGACTCGCATCTCGTCCAGATTCGCGTAACCATGTCCGCCCGATGACTGCCCGACGATATAAGCGATCGTACGGCGTTCTTTTTTTACCTCCAGTGTTTGCACGCGACTTGTGGGCATGCGTTGCACGGACTTTGGCAGACGAAAGTCGCTAGGCAAACTTGCGCCGGCTTCGAGTTCGCCGCCTAGCCAGAAGGTCGGAATCTTTTTCTCGTGCAGCCGTTCGAATTGTGCGGATAGAAACTCGAGCGCGCGCGGACTGGCCGTCGGAAAGTGGATGATGTCACCAGAGAGCAGCACGAAATCCACCCGCTCACGTATCGCGGTATCAAATACCGAATCGACCGCTTTGTAGGTGGCTTCGATGAGGTGGGGGATTAGGCCATCTTGCAGTTCCGTGATCCCACCGGGTGCTTGGTCGAGATGAAAATCGCTGGCGTGCAAAAAGCGAAAAGATTCGATCGACATCCAGATTACCTCCGTGTACGCGTGCGAGTCCCATCCTGGGCCGCGAAATTTTGTAACACATTGGTGCGATAGTGTAGCAAGCACTTAGGCCGTAACCTATCCCGATTTGCGGCGAAATGCCGTCTTTTACCGGTGTTGAAGGCCACAGCTCGGCACTTTCTGAACTCCGGGGTGACTTTGTCGCGAACCCTGACAGCAACGCTCGCGTAACACCGCAATCACATCACACTTTCTGCACATAAGGGATACCGATGCGAAAGATGAAAACCTTTTTTTCTGCGATTTTGTTTCTGTTAGTAGTGGTTCAGTTTTTAGATGCTGCACCACGGCGGCGGCGTTCCCGTCGATCAAATCAGCAGTACACGCGGGCGACTACGAATCACACAACGACTTATACTCAGCCGCAGACTCAGCCGCAGGCTTATCAAACGGCTCAGGCTCAGCAGTACCGGACGATTCAGTCTACTCCGGTGCAGCAGCAGGCTTCTTCGACTTACGCTGTAGCCTTTGCTTCGCCTAACGAACTTCCGACGGTTCCTGAAGTGCAAAGCCAGGGCGAAGTGGTTGTCGCCAGTTCAACTATGGCTGCGGAGCCTGGAACTATCGCGCAAGTGACGTACCAAGAGGGGGCCATTCCGGTGGCCCAGCCGGCCGTCACAGCTACGGGGGTTATGGCCGAAGTAAACGCGATCCGCGCACGCAGTGGGTTGCCAGGCTTTGCCGAAGATCCATCGTTGTCAGCGGTGGCATATCAGAAAGCATCCATTCAAGCGAATCGAGGAGCGATGGGGCATCCCGGCGGTTCGATGGGCGGAGCTCGGTACGAAGGCGTTGGCATGGGCAATCAGTTTACGACGTGTTACCTCTACACGACCGCGGGAACAACAGCCGGAGCCGCATCCGTACGCGGACCCAATGGTCAGCGCTATCATTGCCTGTTAGTGAAGTAAAGCGGTAAGGGCGTGAGCCCTCCGGCGAAGTGCTATCCCGATCGTGCCAAGTTTAGCACCAACTGGTCGAATCGAGTTGACAAACATGGATGGACAATGACCCCCAAAGCTTCAACGTGGGGAGCACTTTCGATAGGCGAGTTGCGACGTACGGAGAACGTTGTATCTCGCCTTATTTATTTAGTGCGGAGCGATGCCTTTAGCGACGGTAACGTTGGCGAGCTTGCTTTCTAGCATCGATGTAGCTTCTTCCATCGGCTTACCTAGCTCTGCGAGTTTTTCCGCTCGCCATTCTTTGGGAGCCCCGTCCGCAACTAAAACTCCGTAGTACGGTCGATTGGTTTTCAGCAGAACGGCTTTCAATCCGTCTAGCTGTCGCAGCTTGTCGATCATCGCATCGTCAACAGACTTGGGCGACAACGCAACGATATCAACTGCCACATCATCGTGCGTACCGAGAACAAAGCCAGTTGCGTGGACTTTCGGGCGAATGGTTTCGTGTAGCGTTACTTTTTCAATAGCTGCTGCGGCATAAATCGTATAGCCCACAGTTCGTGTTCTTGTTTCGAACGTTCCGTCAGGCAGTTGGACCGTATAAGGTATGTCGCGACGATACGCTGGAATCACACTGGCAGTTGCCGCATCGATTGTTGGCTTTTGCCAGCGGTAGGCAAGCTCGACGCCCGTTTCCTCGACTTGCTTCACGGCCGCCATTGTTTGGCGCCGTTGGTTACACCGCCAGCCAAAGAAAATCGCAAACGCTGTGAGCAAGATCAGAAACAAACGTAGGCTGATTCGCATAACAGAATTTCCAGAAAAAACTAGCAACACGTTGTTTAGTGCGACGAGTTACGAAAAGGGTTCACATTTCTTTTCGAGTTCGATTTCAATTTCAAAAACGACTGCCAATTCGTTGCGAAAAGACATTTGCAAACTACTGTGAAGCCTGAGGTTTTCTCCTCGCGAACCGACTCTGGTTTCATGGTTGAGTATGTCTTGTCACCCGCACGCATTGGTGTTGATGCTTCTGGCTGTGCTTCAGTCAGTGTGTTTCGCAGACGTTTATCGTCGTGATTCGCAAGAGGTGATTCCAGGTACAGAGGGTATCACACCTGGTCCGGGAGTTGTGCTCTCCAACAAAGAGCTTGCTTTTGCGGAGTTGTCGAGGATAGATCTGACTGACTCGAGTTTCGCTTCCTCTGATCTTACGAACTCGAATTTTTTCTTGTCGACGTTGACCGGTGCCAATCTAAGTGGGGCAAACCTCACGGACTCGCGTTTGCCGGATACGATTCTAACTGATGCTGACCTGAGTCATGCGAATCTCTCTAACGCTAGGCTTTCTAGTTCGACTCTAACGAATGCGAATCTGAGCGGCGCTATCATCACCGGAGCGGACTTCCGCATCACGCCTTCCCGTGGTTTTACTTATTCACAGCTGGCGTCTACGGTCAGTTTCCAAACGAACAACTTGCAAGGCATCGGCCTTTCGTTCAGCGACGTAAGCGGTTGGGATTTGCGTGGCCAGGATCTTACCGATGCGGTTTTCTTTGCTGCGACGCTGACTGGTGTCGACTTCACCGGAGCCGAGGTCGTTGGCGCAAGTTTCGGCGATACAACGGGACAAGGTTTTACTCAGTCTCAATTGACTTCAACTGCCAGCTACCAGGCGAGGGACTTGCGGCGGATTGGATTGAGCGGAAACGCCTTGTACGGTTGGGATTTCGCTGAACAGAACCTCGCCGGTTCAATTTTGAAGTCTGCGAATCTAACAAACGCCGACTTTAGTCAAGCAAATCTAAGCAACGCGGATCTCTCTTTTTCGACGCTGACCGATGCCGACTTAAACGGAGCCAATCTCGCCAATGCGAATCTGGAGTCGTCGAACCTTGCGTCTTCTGTGATTGGTTCCGATACGACTTACAACCAATGGACGGTATTTCCTGACGGCTTTAGTCCAGACACGCTGACGTTTGTGCCCTCGTTGGTAGGTGACTTGGACGCAAACGGTGCGCTCGATTCCGCAGACATCGATGTGCTACTGAGCCGAATTCGTGAAACAGGTTTCGCGACACCGTGGCTATCGGATGAAGTGTTTGATCTGAACAACGACGAAGTTGTTGATATTGGCGATGTGCAGGCGTGGGTTGTTGACGCAAGGCAGACATTCTTGGGCGACGCGGATTTAAACGGGAGCGTTGAATTCGCTGACTTCTTGGTTCTCTCCGATAACTTTGGTCGGCCGGGAAGTTGGGACACGGGTGACTTCGATGTCAACGGGACTGTTGAGTTCGCTGACTTTCTTGCGCTCGCAAATAACTTCGGCGAGGTTTCCGGTGGCTTGGCAGTAGTGCCGGAGCCAACAAGTAGTGCGTTGTCCGTCCTTGCTCTTTGTTTTCTGCTATCTGTTCGGCAGACGCGAGCTCTTTTGACGGAATAGAGCGGATTGATTTTGCAGGGTGCATTGAACGAGCACTGTCCTGTTCGTCCTGTAAATCCCATCTAAAAAACAGTCCGTCAGTTATGCGGAATCAACATCCACTCCGCGCAGCCAGCGATCGTACACGAAGGGCCCAAGCGGAATGACGGCGGAAACCATTCCTGCCAATGCCATCCCGATCGATATTGGAATTCGCCAAACCGCAATCGCAAGCATGAGAATCAGGCAAACGAACAGCCCGCCATGAATGGAACCTGCAATTTCAACAGCGACCGGGAAATCAGCCAAGTATTTCAACGGCATCGCGATCAAGAAAAGGACAAGGGTCGATGTGCCTTCGATGAATCCGAGCCAGCGAAGTTTATGGAGGAAGGTTCGGTTGATTCTCGAGTCCGTTTTCTGAGGCGATTTCATTTCGGCTAAGACCGTGGAGGTTTTTTCTTTGTCGGTCGTGCTGTTTTTGAAGGTGCCCGTTTGGAGCCTTTTTTCGTGGGCCGTTTTCCTTTGGCACGCTGACTGTTTCTCGCAGCGGCCAATCTGGCTTTGGCAGATCTTGCCGCGCGGTTGGGAACGAAGTTCTGTGCTTGGCCCGTCATCTCGAATAGGAAACGGCTTGCGTCCGTCGGTCTTGGCTTGCCCCATTTTTTTCGCGTCAGCGCCAGTGAAATCGTTAGTGAATCTTGGGCTCGCGTAACACCGACGTAGCACAGTCGCCGTTCTTCTTCGATCGGGTTGTTTTCGCTAGTGGCTTCAGCATCGATGCTACGGTGATGGGGAAGAATTCCTTCTTCCATGCCGATCAAGTAAACACGAGGAAACTCAAGCCCTTTCGCACTGTGCATCGTCATCAGCATTACGCTGTTGCGTTGCAGTTGTTTTTCCTTTTCCGTTTCGAGCTCGCGATTGGAAACCGCCAGGTCATCGAGGAAGCCCAGTAAGGTGGCCTTCTTCCTTTTGCTTTTTTGTTCGTACTCAGAGACCGCGTTGACGATCTGCTCGATCGATTCCTCTCGCTGCGTGGCTTCTTCGGGCGTACTGCATCTAGCTCGAACTTCGACCAAGAAACCGATTTCGTCAATGAAACGTCGAAGCGTTTGTGCTAGTGAACTGCTGGCGTGGAACGCTTTGCGGTAGCGATCGACGAGTTCTTGTAGTTTTACGCAGCCCTTCACTGCCGCAGACGTAAGTCCCAGACCGTGATGGTTTTGCACGCTTGCCCACATCGGTTTTCCTTCTGACACGGACTTTGCCAGAAGCTTGTCAACGTTTGGTTTGCTGATACCTCGCGCTGGAACGTTGATGATGCGACGCAGTGCAACGTCGTCGGTCGGTCGAACGAGGATCTGCATGAGCGAACAGATGTCGCGGATTTCGCGACGATCAAAGAATGATTTGCTGCCGATCAAAATGTAGGGGACTTTGTGGTGGCGTAGTTCCGACTCGAACAGTCGCGGTTGTTCTTTTGTGCGGAAGAGGATCGCGATCTCGCCCGGTTCGTGTCGCTTGGTGTCAATCAAGCGACGGATTTCCAGTACGGTTTGTTCGGCTTCGTCGGTTTCCGTTTGAAATTGCCGCACGGCCGGTTTTTCGCCGCCCATGCGTGCTGCCTTGAGCTGTTTATCATGCCGCGTTTTGTTGAAAACGATCAGCGTGTTTGCCCACTCAAGGATAGGCGCTGTGCTGCGATAGTTGTCTTCCAAACGAACGACGGTGGCGTCCGGCCAGTCTTTGTTGAAGCGAAGTATGTGTTTCACTTCCGCTCCGCGCCAGCCGTAGATCGATTGGTCGTCGTCACCCACGACGCAGAGGTTGCGATGGCCAGAGGCGAGTGCAGTGACGATGCGGTATTGGCTGCGGTTCGTGTCTTGGTACTCGTCAATCAAAATGTGATCAAAGGAACCTGCTTCAGCGCGTCTAGCTTCGACGGATGTTCGAAACAGGTCTTCGGTGCAGAGCAGCAAATCGTCGAAGTCAACGCTGCCTCCGGTCTTGAGTGCCTGTTGGTAGCGTCGATAGCCAACCGCGGCGATGTGTTCTTTGTCGTCGCTGGCGAGAGTGGCTGCTTCTTGTGGTCGCACTGATGCGGATTTCCAGCGGCTGATGTGGTTGAGCAGTTCACTCGCTTTCAGCATCTTTTCCGTCACGCGAATTTCTCGCAGTGCATCGCGGGCGATACCTTCTTGGTCGCGACGATCACAGATGGAAAAGTTCAGTGGGTAGCCGAGTTTGTCGATGTGCCGCCGAAGAATCTTCACGCACAGAGAGTGAAATGTCGAAACCATCGGTTCCGGCGGAGGTGGCGGTGCGTCCTTGTCGGGACGACGTTTGAATTTTGGTGCTGGTGCTCGACCTAGCAGAGCCGTAACCCGCTCCTTCATCTCGTTCGCTGCTTTGTTGGTGAACGTAACGGCGAGAATTCGGTCGGGTTTGGTGCCGTGACGGATCAGGTTGGAGATCCTGTACGTAACAACGCGAGTTTTGCCGGTGCCAGCTCCCGCCAGAACGAGCAGCGGGCCACTGAGGCACTCGACCGCGTGGCGCTGTGGCGTATTGAGTTCGTTTAGTGAAATCGACGGCGGCATATCCATCCTTGGAACGAAAATCGGAACGGATGATGGTACCGTAGTGACGTCTGATTGCCGAGCGGTGCGACCTTAGCGTGGCCGCCGAATCGCCATCGTGCCAAAGAATATCATGACGACTGAAAATAGCTCGAGTTGGGGTTCTGGCACGGACACAGCACCGGTAGCTTCAACCTGAAACGTCAATGTGGATGTGGATACCGAAGACAGCAATGGTCCGTCAGGAAGTTCGAAGTTCGCGGGGTCAGCAAGGAAACCACTCACATCAAATTCAGCGATTCCGCTGTCGTTGAACTCATATCGTGTAATTCTAATGTCATATTGCCCGCTCTCCAGCGTGCCGACGGGCACGACCAAAGACTTTTCAAGGTCGTCGGGGATTCTGAAATCCGCCGTTTGGATGGATCCCCTTAGTCGGACAGAGACTAATTCGAAATCGTCACCGACTCTTGTCAATTCAGATCCAAAGTGTGTCGCTCGGCCGAAATCGATATCCGGTGCAACGATAGTGATAGGCGTATTGTCGACGAATTGCTCTGAGTTCGAATCTGTCTCGGCGTTGAGCGTCCAAAGAAGTCCGTCGTCGATGAAGTACTCGCCATGCGGAGGTGTTCCTGACAATGGTGGAGGTGAGAAGTTGCCAGCTAAGTGTTCAACCTCTTCGATCGTGCTTGCTCGCACAATGACTGGTTCGCCTGCTTGGGCCGCGAAGTCATAGAAACTACTTCCAAAGTACTTGGACAATTGCAGGAAGTCGGTGAAGTCCGTTCTGCGGTCCCAATCGAAGTCACCAGAACGCCAGTCGGTTCCTGCTTGCCCGAAGTTCTCAGACACGACCAGAAAATCAGCAAAACTGACATTGCCGCTGAAGTCCACATCACCTGGAACTGGGCAGTGCAGCGTTCCCCTGCCAACAGCTCCCATTTGAATCTCCTCGCAGGGATTGATCCCCATTTCAAGCGCGGTTGGCAGGTCGTAACGCACGTCCAATGTTGTGCTCTCTTGAATCCGTGTCGATAAGGCCAGGCTTCCGTAGGTGACTTGTTGTGGCGTCCCGCGCAACTGGAACTGGAACGGCTCGACCGACGGCCCAGGCGAAAGCAGTCCGGCTTGAGAGTTGAGCTCCAGTCCACTGATGCCAACGGTGCGTCCCGCCAACGGCTCAAGCACGATTTGATTTTCAAGACTGATCCAGCTGACGACTCCCTGAGCGAAGGAACCGTTGCAGATCGCGAGGGTGAGAAAGAGAGCTAAAGAACGCACGTTGGTGTCTCCAATAGTCGGCGAATGGCTGCAAGACGAACGACTCCGCGAGGTAGTCGACAGTCTGAGCTCATTCGCGGTGGCGGTCAATAAAAACGCCTCCTGTTAGACGGAAGCCGTCTTTGATGAAGCTCTGCTTCCGCCCGTGGTGAATTCGGGTGGAGCCATCGGATTCGGGAGAAGCGAAGATAGCCACGAGGTACGCATTCAAGCGGATTTTGAACGTCACTCATTGGCTCGACCGGGGACTCGCGCCTATTCCGCTTGAAACACCAGAAAAACGGGGCCAGTTTACTCGATCAAGGCAGAGAACCGACTTGAGCGAAAATGTACGTACTTCTATACTTCTAGATTGCTCGGTCGAAAATCGGAAGATCTATGAATACTACAAAAAGCCCAGAAGAACAGACAGCGGAAGAAGCTCCGTTGAATGATGTCAACGAGCTGCTGAATCAATTGGCACCGCATTGGCGAACGATCGCTGGTGTTGCGGCGGTTTTGGTCACTGGCATCGTGATCTTTGGAGTCATCTCGGGTAATCGCAAATCAGCCGAAGGTTCTAGCTGGGCTTCCTTCTTTGAAGCTGCCGGCAACCAAGACGCAGCAAGCCTGCAAGCCGTTGCCGAAAATAGTTCGGGCAACGTGGTGCCATGGGCTCAACAGGCGGCCGCACAGGCCAAGCTGATCGAGGCATCACAGAACTTGTATACCGATCGTGATCTGGCAAAAACTGGATTCGAAGAAGCAATCGCCGGCTTCACCACTGCGGTCGCTCGCTCGGAAAACATCGCGTTGTTGAACCAACGCTCTCTTTGGGGCTTGGGCCAAGCTCACGAAGGTGCAAATGATCTGGAGCAAGCAAAAGCGACTTACCAAAAGTTGGCGGATCGCTGGCCTGATTCCGCGTTCGCTGACCGAGCAAA
Organism: uncultured Pirellulaceae bacterium; assembly: GCA_964397295.1. Classification (GTDB taxonomy): domain Bacteria; phylum Planctomycetota; class Planctomycetia; order Pirellulales; family Pirellulaceae; genus CAYNJG01. Next base: position 333 of record CAYNJG010000046.1, on the reverse strand, counting down.
GGAACGCGTTGTCAGCTTGGATGATCCTCAAACGCAGGAATTCTACGAATGGTTCTTCGCTCAAGCACCGCCCACGCAATCGGCCTTTGGCGATTCACCATCGCTTCCGTTTGATGTGCCCGATTCACCGGATGTAACGATTCCATCTGTTGGCGATACTCCAAGCAGTGAGTCAACCAGCGTCACGCCGATCACGGATGCACTCTCCGGTTCAAGTAGCGGAACTTTGGACAATCCAATTTTGGAAACAACCGCAACCGAAGGTGCCGTGGAAGAGCCCGTCGTTGAAGCAACAACGACGGACGAAACCGTACCGACTGGCGAAGTAGTCAC
>CAYNJG010000045.1:0-36925 GCA_964397295.1 uncultured Pirellulaceae bacterium | reverse complement strand
CGACGTGGCAGCTCGAAGGTAGATTCGATCGAAGAGATTTTGCATCGCGCGCTAGATCGCATTGATGCTCGATTGAAGGGTGAGCACCTTGGCGGCGGTGTGGATACCGGGTTCGAGGGCCTCGACAAAATGATGGGTGGCCTGCACAACTCCGAACTGGTGATTTTGGCAGCTCGTCCATCGATGGGAAAAACCGCTTTTGCGATGAACATTGCCGAAAACGTTTCGCTGCATCAACGACGGCCCGTTTTGTTTGTCAGCTTGGAGATGTCATCGATCGAATTGGCCGACCGTTTGTTGTGTAGCGTTGCGGAAGTTGACAGTCGGCGATTGCGTAACGGTACGATCTCGATGGAAGACAAAAAGCGGCTGGTTGATACCGCCGCACAGATCAGTGACAGCCCGCTATTCGTTGATGACTCGCCGAGCCGAAGTGTGACCGAGATCGCTGCGGCCGCGCGACGAATTAAGCGTAATAAGGGTGAGCTGGGTTTGATTGTGATTGACTACCTTCAACTTATTCAGCCGGATGATCCGCGCGATCCGCGTCAGGAACAAGTTGCCAAGATGGCGCGGCGCTTGAAAGGTTTGGCGCGTGAACTGGAAGTACCGTTGCTCTGCTTGGCTCAGCTCAATCGCCAGGCGGAAAGCAGCGGAGACCATCGTCCGAAACTAAGTCACTTGCGCGAATCGGGTGCGATCGAGCAGGATGCTGACGTGGTAATGTTCGTGCATCGAGAGGAGTACTACATGTCAGCCGGCGACGATCGCGAAAGCGTTGCGGGGCTGGCGGAAATCATCGTTTCGAAACAACGAAACGGCCCAGTAGGCGAAGAGCAACTTATTTGGCGCAAAGAGTTCACTCGCTTTGCTGATCCAGCGCCAGATCACTACAGCGAGTTTGAGCAGCCAGCATACTAGCAGTTTTTTGGGCGTTGTTTTTTTAACTTCTCGATAAACATATCTATCCCTTGCGCTCATCGAACGGATGCATCGCATTGGTAGACGAGCTGGAAGCCACAGAATATTTCGGCCATTTGGGTTCTCGTCCGCTCGAATGGTAGTCCTGCATGCCACCAACCCCTACTTCCTGGTGGCATGGCCCCAGCGGAACGGAAAGCTTGTTGGGAGGTAGGTTTTGCATTAGGGTGGAGGCTCAGCGGGCACTATCACAAACGCCATTCGGCAAGCAAACAAATCAAACCTGTTCTCGACAGATTCATGCAAGGTTTGTTCTCTTGGAGCTAGGAATTGAACGACACTAAAGAGGCAGCATGCCCGCCTGATGCTGATGGATTCGAACCGTACACCAATGCCATGCGTTCGACATTCGACAGTCCAACGCAGCGCGCACTTGATCAGTTGTATACCCGTTTTCAAGGTGTCGAAGTCAGCGACATGACCGCGACCGTTGGGTCGTGGTGCGTAAGAGTGCTGCACGTACGCGAAGAAGGCGCCGAGCCGTTGCCGCTTGCCGCGATAGGGAAAACACCACAGCATGCCGCTGAACGACTTTGGCGAATCAGCACGTTCTTTGGGTAGGAACTGCGGAAGCCTCAGTGACCGTATTGCACGTTAAGTATAAATAGAGCTGAACAAAAAAAGACTCGCCTCACGGCGAGTCTTTTCGTTGGTTCGTTTTGAAGCGATTGAATTCGAATCGCTTAGAAGCCCTTGAATGGGTGAGCTGCCGAGTCTTTCTTAGCCAGCATCTCGTCAACCGTCGGTTTGCCTTGCATTGCGCTGGCGATGGCCATTTTGGTAGCTTCGTAGTTGTACTGGTAGATCTTTTTGTCGTCTGCTGCTTCCCAGTGGATGAATACACCACAAGTAATGCAAAGATCTTCTGCCTGGTCTTTTGGGATTACACCATCAGCGACAGAATCGGCAACGGCCGTTGCGACAGCAGCTTGTGCTGGACCGAACATCTGCACGGCTTGCTTTGCACCTTTGATCGTAACCTTGGTGATCATCACGGTGGACGGCTTCACGGCCACGTTTGGCTCCAGCACAGCCAAAAGGTTGGAGTGACCTTCGCTTTGTGTGGAGAGAGCATTGGCGAAGGCGATTCCGGCAGGGCCATCTTTGCTACCAATGATCAAGTCGATATGAGCAATTTCGTTTCCCTCACCAACGAGGGCTTCACCAACAAGCATTGTCGACATCACATATGTCCTTGAGTGTTTGAATTAAAAGATCTTGTTTAGAACGTGAGAAATTAACATATCCGATCTTGATTACAAGAAGACGTGGCCTGGTTGGGACCTATGGCAGCCAATGGTCGTTCGCGTAGCAATCGGTATCGCTTGAAGTCTCTGCCGTCGATCGGTTGTGTGCTGCGACGAACCGAAAGTCCCAGTTGACCAAAACCCCCGTGGGGCTATCTCGAAGGATCAAAAAAACGATTTTTCGGAAAATAAGGAAGCAAATAGAGCTTTTTTCGTTCGACTCAGTCGCTGATGGCGACGCTAAACTTTGCGGACTGTTATAGTTCTTGCAGGGATATTTCGACTTCGACGTCGTATTTCAAAATGGAGCTTACAAAATGTCACGACTATTTCAGTTTGCAGTTGTAGCGGCGTTCGCTGCGATTATTTCTCTCGGATGCACCAGTGCGGATCCGCCATCAACCGCGGCTTCAACAGCCGAGCACGAGCACGGTCACGATGGTCACGATCATGACCATGCTGATGGTAAAATCTGCGGTTCGTGTGGCGACGACAAGGGTAGCGAAGCCTGTTGCAGCGAAACCGCTGAAAAATGCGATTGCGGAATGAACAAAGGCTCTAAGCTTTGCTGCGTTGAACTCGACGAAGCAGCGCAGGGCAAAGACCTATGCGGAAGTTGCGGTGAAGTCGCCGGTGCCGATTCATGCTGTGCCGATGACGCAGAGAAATGTGCTTGCGGAATGGCAAAGGGTTCGGCTCTTTGTTGCAAGCTTAAGAAGGATGAAAGCTAGATCACCTAGGTCTCGTCTTGTTCGTATACAGTGGCCGAGCGTGTTTTCGCGCTCGGCCATTTTTTTGGAGTGACTCGTGTTTCGCCGTTTGCTTCTTCCGTTTGTTCTATTGGCGTTGGCTTCTACCTTGGGTGGAGCGTTCGCGCAGGACGATGCTGCCGTGTCTACAGGCGAGACGGAAACATCACCGTTTGACGGCATGGTGTTTTATTGCACCAAGTGCATGAAAGAAGTTCCCGAGCAACTCGGGGCTGGCTCAGAGTGTCCGCATTGCGGTGCTTTTTTTGAATCGGCGACGAACGCTGATGGCTCTGAAACGAAAGTTGAGGCTGTGGGAACAGGGCTCTCGCTACGAGCCTGGTCTGCTATAGGGTTGGTTGTGCTATTCGGGGGCGAGTATCTTTTCCGTCGATGGCGTCGAGCAAAAGATTAGAGACGCCGCCCGCATTAAGGTCGCATTTCAATCTTCTTTGTTAGTGTTGTTGCTTGCTGCTCCGCTTCCTTGATAGGAAGTCCAGCTTTTACGCCCGGGCGTTTGTGGCCGGCGGCGCTAACGTAAGCGTTTCGGCGAAGCATCATGCGTTCGCGGACGGCAGCGAACTTCTCTGCCGATAGACCTCGCTGTTTGATCATTTCTTCCGGTGATTCACAGTCTGCTGCCGCTTCATCGCCGAACCAGCGAATCAACTCCGTTGCGATAAACCAATATCCTTCACTGTTAGGGTGTACGGCGTCCGGTTGAAACGTGAACTCTGGATCCGTTTTGCGTTTTTCGCTCAGCGCCCGATTCATCGGACCGTGCAGATCGATAACGGTCCAGTCATTTTCTCTTTGGCTTAGTAACCAATCGGAATAGCGATCCAGCACTGCGTTGTACGAAAACGGCTTCTTGCTTCGCTGGTCGTCGAAGCTGGGCGGAGTAACGAGTACTAGTTTGGCGCCGGCGTTTTCTACTTTTTGACGAAGGTTGTTGATGCCCTTTTGGTAGCTCGAAAATCGATTTTCGTCGAACGGTTGATAGATTCCGCAATTAATGCCGTAGCACGCGATGACGAGATCGGGTTTGGTCACTTCCAATACGCGGTCGAGTCGCTCGGCAAGATTGGGGCGAGGGAATCCTCCACCCGCGTGGCCATCTTCACTTAGCCCCGACACCGTTTCGCTTGGAAGCCCCGCGTTGATAAGTATCGGATGTTCCGGCAGCGATTGGGTTTCTAGCCACGCATCGAAGTGCGCCCAATGATGCCCCGCAAAAGTTACACTGTCGCCAAGCAAGACAACGCGTTTTGCGTTTGCGAGTAACTGCATGCGGTCCATGGGTTGTTCGCTTGCGTGCTTCGCAATGAACGCGACCACACGATCGGGGTCTGGGTGCTCGAAGTGATGACCGTGAGACTGGTCGGTTCCTTCCGCGACGGAGATGACTTCTATTTTGTGTCCGGCGTGCTTCAGTCGGTCGCGAAGTACGTAGGTGTTCTCTTTTGGTGGAACAACAACATCGGATTCGGAGACGATGTGCATCAGTGGAATTCCCGCTGATGCGATGTCCTTCGCTGAATCAATTGGGTTTCGAGCGTATTGAAGCGCCTGGTCTTCAGACAAGGCGTAAGCTTCTTTGCATTGTTTCCACTCCTTTTCGGCGCCTATGCTTTGTCCTTTGCCGCCCGGCCAGCTTTTGAAATCGCAAACGGGCGTATCGCAATAGATGCACGCTACTTTGTCCGGGTTCTTGACCGCCCAGTTGTAGACGAATAGTCCACCGCGACTCACACCTTCCAACGCTGGTTTTTTCGAGAAGCCGTGTTCGGTCGTCAGGTATTCGTAGAGTGCGTCGCCGATGTTGGTTGCTTTTGGACTGCCGAACATTCCTGCGACATCGACGTACGCGATGTGAAAGCCCTTCGCCAGCAACGCTATGTCCATCTCAGCGTGGTAGCCGGGGAATCTGGCTCTCCAAACCCAAGGTTTACCTTCGGCTTCTTCATGCGGAGCAACAACATAGGCTGGCCGCTCGGCCACAGTAAAATGAAACTGATCGTAACCTTTCCATTCCGCTTGTCGGTGGAACCAAGTTTCTTGCGCAATGATCGGCCGGGCGAAACCGAGGGAAACGAAACCAATGGCAATTGACGCCATGAAAAATCGAATGGAAGAAGAGTGCATCTTGGACTCCGCTGATGAGATGAGGGGAGCCAAGATTCTACATGGTTTTACGGACGACTAAACGCAAGTTTGAAGAGCATCAGCATTGCATTGCAAACTTCTTTGAAATTGATCTTCGTCTTGCCGAGTTCACGATCATGAAACGAGATCGGGACTTCCACGAAGCGGGCATTTTTGTGGCGAAGATGCCATAGAATTTCTTCGAAAAACGAATAGCCTTTTGATCGCACACGCTGCAGGTCGATCTCTTTGAGTTTCGCGATACGGTAGCAGCGAAACGAACCGCTGCAGTCTTTCGTCGGTAGGCCGAGCATTAGGCGTGCGAATGTGTTGACCCCGCGACTCATGATTTTGCGATGCGCAGGCCATCCGACGATGTCTCCGCCAGCTATATAGCGAGATCCCAGCGACACATCGACGTCGTCACGAGCCGCCTCGACCAACGCCGGGAGGTACTCGGGGCGATGGCTCATGTCCGCGTCCATATTGATGATGAAGTCGTAGCCATGATCGATCGCAAACTGAAACGTTGCGATCGTTGCGGTGCCCAGTCCGAGTTTGCCCTCGCGAAGAATGCAATGAAAGTCGTCACGCTGTTCGGCCTGCTTCTGACTCCAGTTGCCAGTTCCGTCCGGAGAATTGTCGTCGACGATCAAAATGTCGGCGATTGGTAGGTGTTGGTCGATCTGTTGGATCAACACTGGGACATTTTCGATCTCGTTGTAAGTCGAGATGCCAATGAGAATTCGAGCTGGCATGAATTCCTGATTGGGTTAGCTACTGAGCTAGTTCAAGCGTCCGAGAGCATATCGGAATTCTGATGTTGCGGTCCAAGCTTCTGACAACGCCTGGATTTCCGAGATGCGAGCATCGATCAGAGCACGTTCGGATCGAAGTTGCAAATCGATGTCAATTCGGCCGGCTTTGTAGAGCTCTTGCTGAGCTTCAAGCAATGCTTCTGCTTTTTGGCGTCGCTCTGCTTGTTCCTGGTAAAGCTCGATCTTGGATTTTGCAAGTTCGTAGCCTTCGTGGAATGTGTAGAGCAAGTCGTGCTCGATTTGCTCGAGCGTCGCATACTCTCGGCTAAGTGCCAAGTGCGACTTCCGAACGTTGGCCAGTTCAGCACGTCGCCCAAACGGATGTCGGAAGACGACGCCCGCCGTCCAGTTATTGAAGCGACGGTCTACCATGATATCGATAGCATCATCGAGTCCATCGGCAAGTCCGCTGAATGCGTAAGCAAAGCGAACAGCCAGATCCGGTTGCAGTGCATTGGCGGCAGTGCGCACTTCGATTTCGGCCGCGCGAATTGCAGCAAGCTGGCCTACATATTCGGGGTGGTTCCGCACGGCTTGCTCCGCTTGCGAAGGGTCGACCATGAGCGACTCTGCGGTAGGAGTTTCCGTGGTCCAAACGAGTGCCTGTTGTTGTGAATGCGGAACGCCTAGCAACCGATAGATCTCGCGGCTTGCTGTTCCCCACGCCGCTTTTGCGTCTGCTAACTCGCTACGAATCGTGCGGTATTGTTCCTCGGCTTGCAGCGAATCCGGCAACGAACCCCGCCCTGCCTCGATCAATTCTTCTTCGCGGCTCAACGTTTCGAAGGCCCGTCTCGCGGCATCTTGAAGCAGGCGATAGGAGTTGGCGGCTAACGCTGCTTCCCAGTAAGCGATTTCTAGATCACGCAGTGTTTCTTGCACAAGCGTTTTGAATTCACCGTCAGAAATCTGTTGCTCGGCTTCGGCTGTCTCAATCGGAGCCAACGCGATTTGTGCACCGCGTCCTTTGAACAATGGTTGTTCGATTCTCATCGTTGTCCGCGACAACCACGCTGGATTGACCGTGACGAAGTTCCCCGCTGGACTAAAGAAGTTGTAATCCGCGTTGTAGCCCCACTGTACCGTTCCGCCCGTGCGTAGTCTCTTTTGAAGAATGAGGCCGCCGAGTTCGTCATCCTGCGGATTGAAAAAATCAGTTTGCAACGCGTCGATGTTTATGCCTTGCGCTTGTAGCTGGGAACTGACTTGTTCGTCCAGTTTTCCACCATCGACATCAACAGTTAGCGTGGGGTCGAACTCAGCTGTCTCGATACCAACATCTTCAGCTGCTTCCGATGGTTCGAACGCGATGACACGGATGTCTTTATTGTTTTCAAGTGCACCGCGTCTTGCTTCTCCGATTGAAAGCGAAACGTGTGGTGGTAGTTGTTGCAAGTCGAATGGGTAAGTGATTGGCGTTTGGTTGTCTTGTTCATCATCATCTTCTTCTTCGTCGTCGTCATCCTTGTCTTCGTCGTCCGCATCGTCATCAAAATCATCGTCATCAAAGAGTGCGCTGGACGTCTTGTCTGAATCCGTTGGTGATGGAAGCGTGTCACTGTCGGAGGGTGAGAATTGCTCTTCTTCACGTTTTGCTTCGTCGACTAAATCACTCAACGCGACAATAGTTGGTTCGCTTGCTTCTTGGCCTTGGGCGAAGCCATGCGCTAACGGCAATTGTAGATCGCGTTGAATCTGGGGCGTCGCGTCGTGTGGCAAAACGAGTGGTTGCGATTCGGGCGCGTTTCCCATGGAATGAAGAGTGATGTCATCCAACCGGGCCAGCACCGCGGAGCCGCGAGTGTTTGGCGAATATGCTGGATAGGCTGGTGTAGCGCTGAGGAAACTCGTTGTTGTTAAATCAAGCGATTCAGTTTCTTGTTCCTGAGCCAGCCATTCGTCGCCGTTGTCGTAGCGAGAGTAGAAAGCCTTGTCGTCTGGTTCGACATTCTCAAGTCGCACTGGTAGCGTGCTTGTTGATGTAGCGTTGAGATGATTGAGATAGAAGTCACTTGGACCATCGGCAAAAGCGTTGCGGTCAAGAACGACTAAACCAAGAATCAATGTAGGCGCCGCGACGCCAAGCAAGATCAACCAAAATGTAGGTGTTAACTTCTTAAGCATCGTATCTTGGCGAAGGTGTTGCGAGGTGGAACGTTCCAGCACTCGTGACATCGGCGAAATGACACTACTGGAGTCATCAGCGACCGCAAGTTATTCCAAGCGGGCCGTGCTAGCGAGGCTAACTGTATCGATGTTGCCGAGAGTAGCGTTGCGCGTGGCTAGCATCGGTGCTGTTGATTGGCGTTGCACGCATCGGTGCCGTTTATGTTCGTTTTCACGACGAAGGGCCAATCGCTTATCACATTGATAATGGCGCCTTCCACTTTTGCGTACCGGCGTTACGTTATTCGGTAACAGAATCTCAATGCATGTTCGGCACGACGTTTGCCAACCGATTACAGTGAATTCATGTTCGTATTGACCGCTCTCGCATCCGTAATTGCCATTTTGTACGCAGCTTCATCAAAGGGGCGAGCCGCTGGACTTTGCGCAGCGTGGGGTGCCGTCTTTTTGTGTCCGGCGTGGATGGAACGTAAGTTTGGCGCGTTTCTTCTGACTCCCCGTTTGATTGCTGTGTCGGTCGCGATCGGTCTGTTGTTTGTTGTCGTAGATCGGTGGCGACTCAATAAGAAGATCATTTTTCTGGACTTTTTTGTTATCAGCATCACGTTGGTTGAGCTTACCAGCATGTATTACTCGGGTGAGCTCACTGTCACGCTTTTGGCACAGAGCGTCGCGAGTTGGTGCGTTCCATATTTGTTCGGTCGGTTGATCGCGACTTCGGATGTCGCAAAAGACAATTCCGAGGTCCTACGCATTGCCGTTATCGTTGTCTGCGCTTTGGCGGCTTGGGGAGTGATTGAGGCCGTCATCGGCATTAACCCTGTTAACACACTGCTCGGTCGGGCGGACTATGGGGCGAGTTATCGGTGGGGGCTACGTCGAGCAGAAGGTCCGCTTCAGCACCCTATCCATTTCGGCAACATGATGCTGATGCTTTTTCCTTGGACACTTGAGGCTGCGAGACGTGGATTTAATGCTCAGGGCCCAAGTTGGTGGCGTCTTGCCCCCATCATTGGCTTTCTGGGTGTTTTTTCCTCTCTTTCGAGGGGGCCGATACTTGGTCTTTTTATGGTCGTCTGCGTCGTCGTCTATTTGCGATTGCCGCGATTCCGTCTCGTGCTGGTCAACACTGCGATCATTGGAGCGGCCTTCTTGGTACTGAATTTCTCTGGAGCGGTGGATACGTTGCAGAGTAGTTCCGGCGAAAAGCAAGAATGGGGAGCATATATGGTGTCGATTGACGGCAACGAATACGAATATGACGGAACAAATCACCGCTTGTTGCAATTTCTTGTCTTTCGCGGAGCAATCGAGGATGCTGGGCTGTTCGGTTTTGGTACTTGGGGTATCAAACCGAAACACATTGCGTACATCGAACCATCACTTCGTGCAAAGTTTTGGTCGATCGACAATCACTACATTTTAATGACGCTCCGCTCAGGTTATCTTGGACTTGGTCTATTTATAGCCTTGGGGCTAACGGCGCTGAGCTATTCGCTTAGGCTGGGCCTTTACGGTGATGTAGATGGTTGGCTGGCTAGTGGAATGTGTGGAGCCCTATTGGCCTCGATGATACTTCTGTGGTCAGTCTGGTTTGCCCCGGATTTTGCATTCGTTTGGCTAACCAGCGTTGGATTGGTTGGAGGCTGGTGGGCGAAAGCCACTTCCGTCTCGACGATTTCCAACCCGAGCAACAGCGTTGCAACTGCGAATTAGTCAGATCAGTTTCCAGTTGCCTTGAACAATAGTCTGAAAGAGAACGTGAGCACTACCATTACTTCCGATACCTGGGCCAGCAACGACGACGAGTTTGATGATGATCTCGGCTCGTATGAGGATGAATACGTCGATCCGTATCTGGACCCGATTACGCTTCAACCGGCGATTCGTAGATGGTGGTGGTGGTTTTTCTTGGCTGCCATCATAAGTGCGCCGATTGCATTCTTTGTCTCAAAAGAATTCGCGGCCGACAGCTATGTCTATGCAACGCGATTGCTATTCAATCGTAGCCATTTCGGCGCACCACTTTACGAGCCACCAGATATTTTTGCATTGGCATCGCTAACGACCTCGCCTGCGATGTTGCACGAATTAAAACACGAGTTGCGACTTAAGCCAGATGTCGAACGCCTTGAAAGCCTGCTAGAGCCCGACGTTCGCAACGGCTCGACGGTAATGACGATGCAGTTGGAATGGGAGAGTCCCGACAAAGCAAAAGAGATTCTCGAGTGGCTTAACGACCGCGTTGTGACGCGAGTGAAAGAGCTTCGCGATGAGCGAATTGATACGTCGCTAAAAGACTTGAAAATGCAGTTGGAGCATTACCAAGTGCAAACCGAGAAAAGCCATGACGAGATCGTTAAGTTTCGTGCTGAGAACGATACGTTTGGCGTGCTCGACAGCCTGCGGCGAATCGAGACGTATCAATCGAGTCTCCAGCATGACGTCAATATCGCCGTGGCCGAGATGGAAGCGCTTGGGTCGCATTTAAAGGGCGTCGAGTCGATGGCGAAAGAATTAGAAGACGCTGAAGCTGAACTCACGGAAGCTGATTTGGACGCAGTGGATCTCGCCGTCGGTGATGCCAATGCCGCTAAGAAGGAAATCGAAAACGAAGTTGAGGCTGAACGTAAGCGGAAATATGAGGAGGTGATGAACCGAATCAAGCAAGCTCGCTTGCAGCAATCGATTAGAGAAGAACGCGAACGCGCACTTCTTACAACGCAAGTCGAACTGAAACAACGCGAACTTGACGAAGCCCGGCGTTTATATGCCCGGCAGTTGATTCCGCAGCTCGAGGTTCGCCAGCTCGAGGACAATCTTCGCTTGCTTCAAGTCGAATTGAAAGGCACGCAAAAAGTCCAAGTATGGGAGGAAGAGCTCGATGCGGTTACTTCACGCGTTGACGAAGGCATGCTCAATGCAGCCAAAGTCGGGGCGAGAGTTGATTTGCCATCCCTTGGGCCTGTCCTTACCTCGCAGCCTCAAAGATCTGACAATCCGGATGCAAGATACCTCTCGGAATTGCGAGAACGTTGGCAGCTTCAGTTCGACACCAAAAAAAGTCTGGTTGATCGGTTGAACGTTCAAGTCGAACAAACGCAGGTCGAGAAAGAAGAGCTGCGAGCAATCTTGCCGGACTCTGAAAAACTAGCCCGTCAATTCACAAGGTCGGAATTCCAACGCAGCCGTGTGGAAGGACAAGTGAATGACCTCGAAATGCTCAAGCGTTCCGATTCCAACCTACTTTCCGTGCTCGACGAACCATCTCCAGGACCGATTCCTGTTAAATCGAATCGCAAGAAACTGATGGTTGCGATCTATGGTTTGTCCATCTGCATCTTGTGTGCGCCGATTCTTGTGAAAGAGTTGCTCGCACCTGCGAAGGCCTTCGTGCAAAACCAGCCATCGGCGACGCGACCTCGCTAGTTTAGAAAGCACCAATGTTAGACTTGCCGCTTTTGGTTTTTGCGCTTGCTGTGACGATACCCATCGTCATCGTTAGTGCTGAATACGTAGCGGCGTGCTTGTATCGCACAGAGAAAGCAGATTCCGACTTTGCACGGCCACCTATTAGCGTTCTGATTCCGGCGCACAACGAAGAAACTCCGCTGGCCCAAACGCTTGTTTCCGTTCAGTCGCAGTTAAGCCACAGCGATACCTTGTTGGTGATCGCGGACAATTGCGAAGACCGTACGGCGGAGATTGCTCGCCAATACGGAGCAAACGTTCTCGAGCGACAAGACGAGGTGAATCGTGGCAAAGGTTTCGCGCTCGACGCGGGGTTGCGTTACCTTGCGAATAACAAATCGCATGGCGACGTCGTCGTAATGGTCGATGCTGATTGCACTTTGGAAGAAAACGCGATTGACTTGTTAGTTGAGCGAGCGATTTCTTCTGGCCGTCCGGTGCAAGGCACGTATGTAATGCTTCGGCCTGAGAATGCCGGACCCGCTGCTGTGATCTCGGAGCTGGCGTTCACGCTGAAGAACCGCGCACGAGCGCTCGGCGACGAGATGCTTGGCTGGCCTTGCGTTTTGCGAGGCTCCGGCATGGCTTTCCCCTGGCGACTACTCCGCGACCGAAATGTTGCGAGTGACCATATCGTGGAAGACGTTCAAATCGGTTTGGATCTCACGCTAGATGGCAAAGGGCCAGTTTTTTGTGCCGAGGCTGAGATTCGGTCAGAACTACCGTCGTCGCAGGATGCATCGAAAACGCAGCGAACACGTTGGGAACACGGATACATGTCGATGGTCGCTCATACACCGCGACTGTTGTGGCTTGGAGTCACGAGGCTTCGCTGGCAGCTGTTTGGCACCGCTGCGATTCTTGCGATTCCTCCGCTGTCGATGCATTGTGCGGGCTGGCTGGGCGGTTTCATGCTGTCTCTCATCGCATGGGGGCTGGGCTGGGCAACCACGTTGCCACTACTCGTATTCAGCGTGTCTGGAGTCGTCTTTTTCAGCTGCACGCTACTGGCCTGGTACCGATTTGCGCGAACCGAGGTTCCGTTTTCGTCGCTGCTTGCGATTCCCGGATACATCTTGGGAAAGTTACCGATCTACTTGAAATTCTTTACAGGACGCGAGCGAAAATGGGTGCGAACGTCTCGGACTTAGCACAATCTGCCGCTCGCATTGGCGTTGTCACGATCGGCCGCAACGAAGGCGACCGTTTACGTCGTTGTTTGGATTCGGTAGTCACGAAAGCCGATGCAGTCGTCTACGTTGACTCCGGTTCTTCGGACGACAGCGTGTCGATGGCGCAATCCAAAGGCGTCGACGTCGTTGAGCTCGATCTTGATCAGCCGTTTACGGCAGCTCGCGCACGAAACGCTGGCCTTGAGCGTTTGATTGCGAACAATCCAGAATTGAATTATGTGCAATTCGTTGACGGCGATTGTGAAGTCGTTTCGACTTGGTTAGATGCGGCCGCGCAAGAGTTGAACTCGCAGCAGAAACTTGCCGTGGTTTGCGGCAGGCGACGAGAGCGTTATCCGGCGAATTCCGTTTATAACCAGCTTTGCGATATCGAATGGGACACGCCTGTTGGGCTTGCAAAGTCTTGCGGTGGCGACGCGATGATGCGCATTGAGGCATTGCAGGCAGCTGGTGGCTACAACGATACGCTGATTGCCGGTGAGGAACCCGAGCTTTGCGTTCGCTTACGTGCCGCGGGCTGGGAGATTCGTCGGATCGATCAAGAAATGACGATGCACGACGCCGCGATGAATCGATTTTCTCAATGGTGGAATCGAACGGTTCGAGCTGGTTACGCTTACGCGCAAGGGTCCGCGATGCACGGGCAGCCACCGGAAGGACACTTCGCCAGAGAAACGCGAAGTGGGATGTTTTGGGGATGCGTTGTTCCCGCTTTGGCGTTGTTGCTTGCTTGGCCTACGCGAGGACTCAGTTTGCTTCTGCTCGCTGGCTACCCTGTCCTGCTGCTAAAGATCTACCGGGTGATGCGGCCTCGCATTGGAGATGCAAAGAATGCTTTCACGTATTCGTTCTTTGTCGTGCTCGCAAAGCTGCCAGAAGTCGTTGGACAGCTGAAGTATCGTTGGTCGTCTCTGTTGGGGAAGCAAAGAAAACTGATCGAGTACAAATAGGCCGCTATCCGATCGGCCCGGGCAAACAGGTCAATCGGCTGAAATCCTAGGCTATGCAGTCGGTACAAAGTAGCATCGCCAGGTTATCACATTGAGAAAATACGACAGAATTCTCAACAGGTCATGCCGCTTGTTGCCAAGATAGTTGCTAGATTCGGATGTCACCGTGGAAGGCACGTAAGTTGCTAAATCGACGGATGGCAAATTGGAAACAGAGAGAGAGCACGATGACAGTACGTTTTGGTTTTATTGGTCTTGGAAAGATGGGCGTTTCTCATCTTTCAATTTTTGCAGCGCACCCTGACGTAGTTGTTGGCGGGATCGCCGACCCTTCATCGTTCATTCGTCCTGTCGTTGAAAAGCACCTCGGGTTTAAGACCTACAAAGATTATAAAAAGCTAATCGATAGTGGCGAAGTTGACGCGGTTGTCGTTGCAACACCTTCGCGAACGCACGCAGAAATCGCCACCTACGCGATGGACCGCGGTCTGCACGTGTTTGTCGAGAAGCCGCTTACGTTGGCAGTCGAAGATAGCAAGCGTTTGGTTGATTTGGCTTCTTCGAAGGGAGTCGCAAATCAAGTTGGATATCACAACCGATTCATTGCAACGTTTCGAGAGACCAAACGGCTCATCGATTCCGGCGCGCTGGGTACGATCTATCAAGTATCGGGTGAGGCTTACGGCCAAGTCGTTATCAAGCAGTCAGGTTCTACTTGGCGATCCCAAAAAGCAGAAGGCGGCGGCTGTCTGCACGATTACTGTTCGCACGTAATCGACCTCATGAATTATTTGGTTGGGCCTCCTGAAGAGATCTTGGGTGCGTCACTGCAAAGTATCTATTCCGCCGAAGTGGAAGACGCAGTCTTCGCCACAATGGGATACCCAGGCGGGCTCACAGGTCAGCTATCCATTAACTGGAGCGATGACACCTATCGAAAAATGAGTACCCAGATCACCGTGTTAGGTACCAACGGCAAGATTAGTGTCGATCGCCAAGAATGCAAAGTCTACCTGCGGGAGGAAGTCGGCGAAGATCGCTATTCGCAAGGTTGGACGATTCGCTACATCACCGACTTGCAAGAGCCAGTCGACTTCTACTTGCGAGGCGAAGAGTATTCTTCGCAAGCAGACGCGTTCGTGAAAGCCATTCAAGCAAAGAACGTGAATCCACTGAACTCATTCGCAAGTGCTCTTCAGACTGATGAAATCGTGGATCAGCTCGGCAAGCAGCCGCACCGCCGCATCGACCCCAAGCACGTGCGCGTCAACGCTCCGAAGTCGAAAAAGCAAACGGTTAGCAGCTGATTCTCACTCAGACCAAACATTGCGACAAAGTACAAGAATCTTCGTAGAACAAAGTTAGGCACAAATGGATCGTTTACTTTTCGGTGACAATCAATTCTTCGGTGTGAATCACATGTCCGAGGAAAAAGCACGTTCGCAGTCGATGCGATTCCGCGATACGCAAGCCATCATCGATGTGCTCGACAAAGCGTACGACAACGGGATTCGCACGTTTATGTGTACCACGCATGATCGAATGGATACCATCTGCGAACACATCAAGACGCATCCGGGCCGATATTCTGAGTTTCAGTTTTATCCGTGCATGCCCTACGCACACAAATATGCGAACGCCGTGGGCCAGCTTGGCTTGCTGGGTACGCTAAAAAAGTACGCGCCTGGTTCGATGATGGGCGCAATGTTTCAAGGTGCGATGTCGGCCGTCAACAAAGACATCTATCGCATGATGAAGCTGCTAGTTGATACCGAGATGAAGAACTTCGACGGCGTAAAGACTCCCGTAGTCTATCTGCAGAATGTCGTCACAGACTTGCTGCTTGGTTTGGGACTGAACGATATGTTCCGTGCATTCTATGATCACGTTCGTGAAAAGTACGATGCAGAACCGGCCTTTATTACGATGAACTTGCCGCGTCTGTTGGATGCTTTGGACGAGTGTGAAATCGACAATCCCATCGTTTGTAGCTCGATCAACAAGATTGGCTTTCGAATGTGTGGTGGCATCGATCTCTACGAAGAAGTGATTGCGGAACGAAAATTCCGTTGTGTAGCAATGTCGATTTTCGCGTCGGGTGCGATTCCCGCTGAAGAAGCAATCAAATACATCTGTCAGCACGAGCGAATCGAATCCGTCGTGTTTGGCGCATCAAGCGAAAAGAACATTCGGAATACGAAAGAACTGTTCGAGCAGTACACGGTCAAATCATCCAAGCAAGAGCAGACGGCTTAGGGGCCAACGCAGAGATTGATTGGGCGATCCGCAGAACTAGTTGTCAGTGTGCGGTTAAAGGTCGCTTTGAAAACGCGGGTAGGTAAATGACGAAGCCCTACTCGCGGAGAAAATCATGAATGTCTTGCTTTGGACCTATGTCGGATACGCCGTCTTTTGCATCCTCGTCACAGTCTGGGTCGGCGGTACCCTGCGCCGCTACGGATCGACTGTGATTGGTCATGGAACGAACTTGCCAGAACCACTCGTGCAGTCGCTTGCACATCTGTTGTGCGTCGGTTTTTATTTGATCAACTTCGGCATGGCGGCGTTCTATCTGACAATCTCAACTCAGGTAAAGAGTCCAGAGAAAGCAATTGAAATCGCGAGTACCAAGGTCGGAGTCGTTATGTTGGTCCTTGCGATGTCGCACTTCTTTATGCTTGCGATGTTCGCCGTGATTCGGAGGAACGAAGCGACGAAGATTAGTCGGGCAGCAAGTCTCGCAAACGCGTGATCAAGTCGTTAGATGAGAGTACCCAGTTATGGTCATGCACCTGACGTACCTTGTAATATCACTCGCCATTGTCAGCTTGATAATCCGCACGCTGTTCGTGAACGGTCGGCCGTTCCTGGTGCTGACCTTTGATGGAGACGAACGGCTCGCGGATGCCGTCAACGGTCTACTCGTCGTTGGATGTTATCTGACCAAAGCCGCCTACGCCGTGCTGTTCGTTCGGCTCGGCGACGGCCGTTTGGTCGCAACGGATTTGGCATTACATGCTGTCAGCGCCAAGTTAGGGCTCTTGCTGATCTTGATTGGTTGCCTACATATGGCCGTGATGGTCAGCTTGACTGCATGGCGGCTCGTGGTCTCGAAGTAGCCTATTTATTTGATGGCGAGGCCACCCTAGCCTCGAAGCTTGGCTTTCAAGGCGAACCAAGCCAAACGAAACGCTGTTGGTATGCAGCCGAGAATGAATCGCTTCCAGAGTCGCTTGGGCTCTTGGAGCATCTGGAATAGCCATTCGAGACTAGCGTTTTGCATCCACTGTGGTGCTCGGTTGATGCGACCAGCGAGCACGTCAAACACGCATCCGATGCCCGATGATATGGGCACATTCAGTTCATCCCGATGAGCGGCGATAAAGTAGTCTTGCTTTGGGCAGCCCAAGGCCACAAACAAGAAGTGAGGCTCGAAATCTTTGATCGTCTTGATCAGTTCATCTCTTCTTTCTGGAATACCATCGGCATCGAACCCACCATGGTCGGTGCCCATGATTCGTAAGCCGGGGTATCGGTCGGCCTGTGCCTGAGCTGCAGCATCAGCGACACCAGGTGCTCCGCCTAAGAAAAAGACGCCTAAATCGTGTTTGGATGCGTATTCCGAGCAAGTGTCCACCAAGTCGTGTCCGGTGATTTTTTCGGGAAAAGGTTGCTTGAGCCAGCCGGCGACTCGCACCAAGGGCATCGCATCGGCTACGACCATATCCGCTGATTTAACTACAGAGTCCAATTTGGGCAGTTTCTTAACAAGCGTCAGATAATTGAGGTTAAGGGTGACAATATGTTGAGGTGTCTGTTGGCTGTGACACCAATTCAGAAGCTCAGGAACGGAGATCCGATCCATGTCGAAACCGAGAATGTCGATTTTTCTCGGCTCATATGCAGGTTTTTCGCGTACGGCGACAGACATTGCGAATCCTTAACAGATCTTGAATTTTGAACTCTTGGAGTAATGCAAGCAAAACCCGGGCCTGAATTGTAATCACAAAATACTGGCGTAATGTGAACAAAAAACCACAACAACCAACCAAACTTTTTTCATTTTGATACGTTTTTTTAGTTGCGATGCATGCACTAACTATTTGCTAAAAGGGTGGTTAGTCGGAGGCGGCGTTTCAAGTATTATGACGGCCGTCACCCACTCGGTGATCTTTCCTAAATAGCCCACGATGATTGACTCGCTTGCTCGCGCAATTCTCCGCCGCAGCGAAGGACCAGAACAAGAATATGACAACAACAGCGGAGCCGCATGCGGTTCGTGTTGAAACTAAATCAACTCAACCACTACCTCGAACTGTCGACATTGATCGACGCCCAGCATTCGATTTCGCCAAGCGAATCATTGATGTGATTGGTTGTTTGATTGCACTGGTCTTGTTGTCACCGGTGCTTCTTATCGCTGCCATTTTGGTCGCGCTATCGAGTTCGGGGCCGATCTTTTTTCGCCAGCGTCGCGTTGGTGCTGGTGGCGTCGAATTCACATGCCTTAAATTCCGAACGATGGTTTGTGATGCGGAAGATCTCAAGAACGACCTAGCCAAGCAAAGTCATCATAACGATCCAAGAACCTTCAAAATGAAACGTGATCCGCGGATTACGAAGTTTGGTTATTGGTTGCGTCGAAGTAGTGCTGATGAATTGCCACAGCTTTTCAATGTTCTGCTTGGTGATATGAGTCTTGTTGGTCCACGACCACCCGTTCCAACGGAAGTCGCTCTCTACACTGATCGCGATATGCAGCGTTTGTCAGTGAAGCCAGGACTTACTTGTATCTGGCAAGTTAGTGGTCGAGCAGACATTCCATTCGATCAGCAAGTCGCGATGGACATCAATTACGTCGAGCAGCGCAGCTTTTGGCTCGATCTGAAATTGGTGGCGCTGACACTTCCAGCGTTGCTGACCGGCAAAGGCGCCTACTAGCAATGTCGGCTGCACGACGCCTGCTCATCGCAGCCGTTCTTTCGGTCTGCTTTTCTACGCATTTGTGTTTTGGCGACGGTCTTTCGATTGGCATGAACGTCAATCGCATCTCCGACTACAACCCGTCTTGGGTTTTCATCGACGCGTTAAAGCAGTCTCGTCCTTGGATCTCGTTCGCCTACAACCCAGCAACGGACGATGAGAAATGGAATGCGGGTGGACCGATACTGCTTGATGATGTTGGTATGCCTAAGTCGCTTCGACAGTGGACCAACGAAAGCGGACAGCGGATGCAACAGCGCGTAGGCACTCTGATCTTTCGCGAAATCGGCGATGCTTTCCCAAGTGGTCTCTACCAAGCACAATGGCAAGGCGATGGACGAATCGAATTCGGGCTCTCTGCACGGGTCGTCAAGCAAGGTACGGATGCGAACGGTGTGCACTGGGCCAACGTCGATGTACAGGCTCGCGATGCTGGGATACTACTGAAAATTGTCGAGACGAATCCAGAGGATCCTATTCGCGATCTCCATCTATGGATGCCGGATTACAAGGGCACGAAACTAGTCCGCAAGCCGTGGCAACCCGGTGCAGATTTCTCTCCTTTTCATCCGCTGTTCAAAGAACGTTTGGCTCCATTTAGTACGTTAAGGTTTGTGGATTGGACTGCTACCAATTGGACGACGCCCCATACTTGGGATGAACGAACCACCATCAGCAATGTTCGGCAGAGCGGCGACAAGAACGGAAAGGGTGCGGCTCTCGAGTTCGTTATCGCTTTGGCCAATGAGACGGGCAAAGATGTTTGGATTAATACCCCACCGTGGGCTGACGATGAATATGTTCGCAAGATGGCCCAGCTTTTTCGCGATGAGCTTTCACCGGAACACAAGATCTATGTTGAATGGGCGAACGAGTTGTGGAATTTCGCACCAGGCTTTGCTACCCATCCGTGGTTAAAGAAGCAGGCTGATCTTCCCGAAAACCGAGGGCAATCGCTGTGGAAGATCGCAGCGGCAAACATCAAACGGGACCTGGAAATCTGGACGGAAGAGTTTGCGACCCAACCCGAGCGAATATGCCGCGTGGTGGCTGGTCAATCAGCGAACCCGTGGATCGTGAAAGAATTGGTCCAGAATGTTGGGGTCAAAAACATCGATGCATTGGCGTGCAGTGCGTATGTTCAGTTTACGGAAGCCCAACGCAGTTCCTTTGGTCCCGGTACAGCTGCGGCTGAAATAGTCGCAGCTGGAAAGCAGAACTTAACGAGAGTGCGTGACGAGCTTAACGCCCACAAACGGCTTGTAGATATGTGCTCGAAGATCGCAAAGCGCCCAATTAAACTGGTTTGTTACGAAGGCGGTCAACACTTCGATGCGCGAGGCAAGAAAGTTGCATTCGAGGATGCTTTGTTTGCAGCACAGTCTCACGCTGATATGGAAAAACTGTACGATGAGTTGTTGAAAATCACGGAGGAAGCCGGAGTTCATTTGTTCAACCACTATGCCTACGTCGGGCGGAACTCGGCACATGGATCTTGGGGCGCTCTCAGCCAGCAGGATCAAGAGCTTAAATCAGCTCCTAAGTATCGGGCGCTGATTTCTAAGATTGAACAGTAACCAGATCACCAATCCTCCTCCTCAAATCGGAACTAGTTTGACCGTCGTAGCTGATTCTTTGGACAACGAATCTGATGTCCAACCCACTGACGAAGCGAGGCAGCATGCGCAAGACATGAACTTGCGTCGTGTGGCGATGTATGCTTCGGCTATCACGCTGGTTGGCTACGGCTTGTGCCAGGTTTTTCGACTTGTGCAAAACGTTGTCGTGTCGAGGTTTGTGGCGCCTGACATTTTCGGTGTCTTCACGATGCTGAATATTTGTCTGCAGGGTCTGTTTATGTTTTCGGACCTCGGTGTTGGCCCCAGCATCGTTCAGCATAAAGACGGCGACAAACGCGAGTTCCTTAATACAGCATGGACTATTCAGATCGTCCGCTCTTGTATTCTTTGGGCGGTTACCTGTCTCGTAGCGTTTCCGTTCGCGCATTTTTACAACAATAGTGCTTATCTTTGGCTTTTGCCGCTCACTGGTTTTGCCGCGATGTTGGATGGTCTGACGTCAACCACAGTCTTTACCGCTCAACGAAGGCTGCTCGTCGGTCGACTTGTTGCATTGGATGTGGCGGCGCAATTGCTCGGTTCGATCGCGGCTTGTGTTTGGGCGTATCACTATCCGACGCCGGTTGCATTACTGTCAGCGTCGCTGGTGGCGATGGGGTTCCGTATGGTTGTTAGCCACTTTCTGATCCGAGGCAGCATTCCCAATAGACTTTGTTGGGATCAGAAAGCGTTTGACGATGTCTTTGCATTTGGCAAGTGGATTCTAATAAGTGCTGTGGTCGCATTCTTTGCGATGCAAGTGGACAAGCTGATGCTGGGTAAACTGATCACGGAAACACAGCTTGGCCTATATGGCGTCGCTATCGCCATTTCAAATTTGCCAGTGGTTCTGATGCAGAAGATCTGTGCAAATGTGTTGCATCCGTGGTTGGCGGAATATCAACGCGACTCCGGTGACCGGATGCGTGCACAGTTTCGCACGGTGCGTGGGACGCTGTTGATGATCGCTTTGTTTTTGGTGATGGGCGTATACGCTTGCTCGACAACGTTTTTCGAAGTCGTTTATGATCCAAGTTATCACGGTGCAGGCGCTATCGCGAAGATGTTGGCCGTTTCTGTTTGGATATCAGCGGTGACTGCGACCGTAGTGCGCGTTGTATTCGTGATTGGCGACAGTCGCGTGCTTGCGACATCGAGCCTGGTAAAGTTCGTGGCCACAGGAATCGTATCGCTGTTTTGCTTCTTGCAGTGGGGTTTGCCTGGCTTCATTGCGGGGTTAGTTATCGGCAATGTCCTGGGCTACTTCGTTTTACTTTACTCACTTCGTAGCCATCAACTCGGTTGCTTGTGGCAAGACGTTCGCTACTCCGCACTGTTTCTGGTAATGGCCTTGGCGGTTGATTACGGCGGGACTTACGTGAATCGTATGTTGTTGACGCTGCCCTCGGTTGCGGATGTCTCTTTGCCGATGATTTCGGAAAAAGCCAGCATCGGTGAGTTGGGTGTTTCAGTGACCGTCTGTTTAATGGCGGCTGTTTTGGTGGCCTATAAGGGGCTACAATTGTCGGCTGATCGAAAGATGTCGGCAGAAAAGATTAGCAAGGTTTAGACGCAATGGTTGACGTTATGAGTGCTGAATCGACTGTTTCGACAGATGTGAAATACCTTGATAAGGACGACAGGTATTTTGCACATGCGCGTCCTGAGATGGTTGAGATGCTACCGGGGGACGCGAAGGTTCTCTTAGATGTCGGTTGTAGTACGGGTCGCTTCGGTCAGCTTGCCAAAGAAACACGTCCGAATCTGGAGGAAGTGTGGGGCATCGAATTGCATCGTGAATCCGCTATGCAAGCCGAAGAAGTATTGGAACGCGTCGTTGTTGGTGGAGTTCCCGAAGCACTAGATTCAATTCCGGATGAGTACTTTGATTGCGTTGTTTTCAACGACGTTCTTGAACATCTTGCCGATCCCGAAGAAGTACTCGCAATTGTAAAATCCAAGCTTCGACCTGGCGGGTATGTGGTGGCTTCTATCCCCAACATGCGTGAATTCCAGACCTTGTCGAAGCTGATCTTTAGGGGGTCATGGGAGTATCAGGACTCTGGCATTCTTGATCGAACGCACCTTCGATTTTTTACCGAGTCATCCATCAAGAACATGTTTGCTCGATTAGGTTTCGAGATGGAAGAGATGAAGGGCATCAATCGAAATTGGCGTCGATTACCACGATTTCTCAATCTCATCAGCGGCGGTTTAATTAGCGACACGCTCTTTCTGCAGTTCGCTGTCCGCGCGAAAGTGTGAGATTTCGCTCTTCGTAGTTCTCTTGGGTCTTGCTTCGTTATCAATCCGATAATGGTGCCATATTGCGCTATTGTCTAATGGCGGAACGCACGCATTTGTCTAAGCTATTCGGCAGTCGGCCTTCGAGAAATTGACGGTCACGTAGACGTAGAGCACGCCAAGAAAGTCACCAAGACCCTACCATGAACAAAAATAAGAAGCACAATCGCCGTTGGTATCGCACTCAGTTTGAAACTTGCGAACCTCGTCTTCTCCTCACGGCCGTTGCCGACAACGACGTGTTGGAAATTGGGACCAATCTGAACTTTCTGCATCAACAAGAGCACACCAACTTGCTTTCGACGCCAACCGGTTCGGCAAACGCGGACGGAACTCAAGACGTAGAGCGTTTGCCTTTCGCTTTTCGCAATGGCGTCGATTGGGCAAACGCTTACAACTTCGATGCTGCAACTGGTCTCTCTTCTACCAATCCTTGGCGACAAGAATTCCTGGATGACCTGGACATTTACTCGCAGTTGCGTTTTATCCATTGGACGAATACGAACGGTAGTGGCATCGAGGCTTGGTCCGAACGAACCGATCCCAACACAGACCAGACGCAACTATCGCTGTTCGGTACCACGAACCAAGGCGTTAACAATGGCGTTGCATGGGAATGGGCTATCGATTTAGGCAACCGGCTTGGAAAAGATATTTGGATCAACATTCCTTTGAAGGCGAACGATGCGTACGTTCAAAACTTGGCGAGCTTGGTAGAAGAACGTCTTGATCCGGGCTTGCAGGTCTACGTCGAATATCACAATGAGCTTTGGCTCAGCAAGAACATCGCTGGCGACACACGCAACACGTCGCAGTTCGCAACTGAAATGGCGGTTGCAGAATACATCGACGATGGAACTGGTGGCTTTGGCAACGTGTTGCGATGGCAAGCACATCGTTCCGCAGAAATCTGGAACACGTTCCGATCAGAGTTTGGTTCTAGCTTCGACTCTCGCGTTGTGAAAGTCGTCGCGGGGCAAACGGCAAACGTGAACGTTGGAGAGCAGATTCGAGACAACCTTCGAGATCCTGCAGTCAACCGTACGATTCCGTTGGAATTGGAAGACACCTACGCCGTTGCACCTTACTTCGCGGCGATCGAGGCTATCACGGACCCGGACGATTTCGCATTTCTCGATACGTTGGCGCAAGCCCAGGTTGCTCAGGCCGGCGCGAACGTTGCGGCTTGGGATACGGTAGGTACACCAGTTATTGCTTACGAGGGAGGCCAATCGATTACGGGCGCAAATGCATCCACGGACCAGATTATTTACGACATCAATTTCGATTCGCGAATCAAGGATGTGTATCTTGACTACCTTCAAGGTTTGGAAGACGTGGGCCTAGAGTCGTTTAATCACTTCACACATTCAGGCCAGAAGCTCGCACCCGGTAACACCAGCGATGATTCGTGGGGGGCGAAGGCTTACATTGGTCAGCCGATAGCGGAGACGCCAAAGTTTGCAGCGTTGGCGGAATTCGCAGGTGTTGCTGTCACAGACGGTGAGTTGATTTTGCATGACGGTGCAGTTGCAACCTATGACGCAGCGGGTTCAGTCGCCAACTCGAGCCAGACGGTTGGTGCCGCGGCTCCCTGGGTTACCGCAGTGACAGCTGGGGATCTGACGATTGGAGCTGGTGTTAATCCCACTAACGGTTCATTCGGCAATCGGTTCGCACCCAGGGGGTGGGACAGCACTACACTTGCCGGCGCCATAGCGACGGACGAGTACGTAAGCTTCACCGTGACCGTCCAGCCTGGCTTCACTCTTGACGTGAACGCTTTGGATGGAATCCTGTTGACTCAAGGCCAGACACGGAATTTTGCTTTGCTATCCAGTGCGACTGGATTTGATACGTCTGGTGTGATTTCTGATTTCGGAGGACCGATTACGGGTACGTTCGGACAGGAAGAAGTAACTGTCGATCTGTTTCAAGCGCCAGGCATACAGCAATTGACCGGTACAACGGAATTCCGAATTTACGCATACGGTGGCAATCCAAACGCATTTGAGTCGGTCGGTATCGGTGGTCGTAATGGTTTTGATTTCAAACTGTCGGGACAGGTTCGCGAAGAGCCAACGACCAATGCCTTGCTTGTTGATGAGGTCATAGGCAGCTACGACACCCATGGTTCCGTGCGATTGTCAACGACAGAAATTGTGGCTGACAGCGCGATTGTGCCAGTCGATGTAAGCCCCGTTTCCTCCGGGCCGGGTGTAACAGCAGCAAACGCTTGGTACACCAATCGGTTTGCTCCACGACAATGGACAAGCACGACGCTAACTAGTGCAATCGCGAACAACGACTATCTCACTTTCTCCGTTGATGTTGCGCCCGGGTATAGCTTGGACGTTTCCGAGATCGATGCGTATCTATTCACTCAGAACCAACGCGCTCGCAACTTTGCACTTTTCTCTAGTGCCACGGGCTTTACCGCTTCGGACGTGTTGTCTGATTTCGGTGGCACCGTAACGGGATCGAGTAACCACGGACAGGAAGCTAGAACGGCAACGGTTGGTACGACTGGACTGACGGGTTCCGTTGAATTCCGAATTTACGTTTATGGCTCAACGAATACGAATAAGTGGGAAGCCGTTGGATTGGGGAACCAATCTGGCGATGAACTTTCGATTGTCGGTACGCTGAACCAAACTTCAGGAGGACCGGCTGTCATTTACGACGGAGAAGCTAGTTCGTTCGACACTGCGGGCTCTGTCAGGAATTCTACCACTTCGATCGCCGCTGAACCGGGAAGCACTTTATTCACGACATCCGATTTAGCACCCGGGCCTGGCCTCTCCGCTACGAATGCTTGGTACAATAATCGGTTCGCTCCAATCAACTGGAACAGTGCGACGCTGAGTGATGCGATTGCGAACGACGACTATCTAACGTTCGACCTGACCGTCGCTCCTGGTGCATCGCTTGACCTAACCGAAATCAGTGCTTACTTGTTCACTCAGAACAAGAAAAGTCGCACATTTGCATTGTTGTCGGATGCGACTGGATTCAATACCGCCAGCGTGCTGACCGACTTCGGTGGAGCGGTCACGGGAAGTGCGAACAATGGCCAGGAGGCTCGGGTGGCTGATCTAACAGGTGCGCCGTTGCAGGGACTCAGTGGTACCGTCGAATTCCGTATCTACGTTTACGGTTCCGTGAACGTTTGGGAAGCTGTCGGTATCGGGAATCGAGCAGGCACTGAATTGAGCCTTTCAGGTGAAGTAACCCTTTAATAGTAAACCGATTTTGACGTGCCAGCTCAGCAGCGCATCGGCTGCAACGTCTGTGTAGAATAGTAATTGCACGACCCCTTTGTTGGGGTCGTGCGTTTTTTTGCATTTACGTTACTCCATTGGTTTTCGACACCAACTCATGAAACGCACCGCCGTTGTCGTAATCAATTTTCGCACGCCGCAGCTTACGATTGACTGCCTCGAGACGCTTGTTGGCGAAATCGATCCCAGTCAGGATCTCGTCGTGGTCGTCGATAACGATTCGGGCGATGATTCTCTTGCGCGTATCGCGAATCACATTGAAGCTCAGGGATGGCAGGATTGGGTGAACCTAATACCCACCGGACGCAACGGTGGATTCTCGTTTGGAAACAACGTCGGAATCGAATCGGTAGAAGCGAAAAACTATTTGTTGCTCAACAGCGACACGCTTGTTCGACCCGGTGCTCTCGAAACGATGCGGACGGCATTGCAGGAACGTGACGATGTTGGCTTGGTAGGTCCGCGACTTGAGTGGCGGGATGGAACACCGCAGATCAGTTGTTTCCGTTACCGAACACCGCAGAGCGAATTGATTACTGCTGCCAGCACCGGTTTCGTTACGAAATTGTTCCAGAACTATGCGGTTGCATTGCCGTTGTCCGATGAGCGAACGGATCCACCTTGGGCCTCGTTTGCTTGTATCCTCATTCGGCGTGAGGTCTTTGATCAGGTTGGCCTGATGGACGATGGCTACTTTATGTACTTCGAAGACATCGACTTTTGCCGCCGCGCGAGAAAAAGTGGTTGGAAGGTTCTCTACGAACCCGCTGCAAGGGTTGTGCATTTGCGCGGGGGAAGCTCGAACGTCAAAGATGCCCTTGCCAAACGAAAGCGACCACCTCGTTTCTACTACGAGTCGCGGGCTCGGTACTTTGCTAAGTTTTACAGTCGAGCGGGCCTCTGGTTTACCAACTTGATGTGGGCGTTGGGCCGCACAATTGAGTTGGCCCGGGTAATCTGCACTGGACGAACGCAGCTTACGTGTCAGAAAGAATCGATCGACAATTGGATCGGTGCATGGAATCCACTCAAGGCAAAGATCTGCAATTCTCAGACGACAGGAAAAGCGTAAGCGACGAACAAAATGCGAAAGCCACGTCCAGACTTTATCATTATTGGCGCGATGAAATGCGGTACAAGTACGCTGCATGAGCAGATCGCGTTGCAGCCCGGTACGCATTTGAGCGAACCGAAAGAGCCAAACTTTTTCAGTGACGACTCTGAATTCCAGCGCGGCTGGAAGTGGTATCAACAACTCTTCGCCGGCGCCGAGGATGGTGATCTACGTGGCGAGTCGAGTACGCACTACACCAAGCTCCCGACCTATCCCGAAACCATCGAGCGAATTTCGCACCACCTCGAGCCGCCATTGAAGTTGATCTACGTGATGCGGCATCCGGTTGACCGGTTGGTGTCGCACTACGTACATGACTGGACGGAACAGAAGGTTACTGATCCGATCGACAAAGCGATTGATACGCATCCCGATCTGATTAACTACAGCAAGTACGCGATGCAACTCGCGCCGTTCATCAAACAATTCGGTAGTGAGAATATTCTCCCAGTTTTCTTCGAACGTATGATCACGCGAAAGCAAGAAGAGCTTGAACGCGTTTGTGATTTCCTGGACTATTCGTCTAAGCCAACCTGGGACGACAATTTGGCAGCTCAGAATCAATCGAGCGAGCGGATGCAGATGACTCTGCTTAGTTCTTTCTTGCTAAATTTTCCTGGACTGCGAACTTTCCGGAATGCGGTCATCCCCAAGAGTTTTCGGGAACGTGTGAAAAGTCGTTGGCAGATGAAAGAGAAGCCGAAACTTTCCACGGATTCAGAAGCGAAGCTTGTCAAAGTCTTCGATGCCGACTTGCGAGATCTGTCCACTATGTTGGGGGTCGAAATTAGGTGCAGCAATTTCAAAGAGGTTGCGAAAGGTAATACGCCGATAGCAATGCATGACTTCGTACACCTTAGTTCTTGAGCTTGCTCTGCACTGTTCTCTGCATTGTGTTCATGGGCTTGCTTGTATTTAAGTGTGCGTGAAGAGAGAATTCGCTTGCTTGCAGACAACGAGACAACGCTTGCTAAGTGAGAAAAGATGGAACGACAACTAATTGTTATGAGGCACGCGAAAAGTTCGTGGGCTGCAGAAGGATTGACCGATCATCAACGCACCTTGAATGAGCGTGGTCGCCGAGCCGCGCCGCGCGTGGCGATTGAGCTTCGTGAGCTTGGTTGGCAGCCGCAGCATATTTTGAGCAGCGATTCCCAGCGAACTCGAGAAACGGTTGCTCTCTTGTTGAAGGTTTGGGAAACGGGAGTGCAGGCTGACTTTCTAGATTCGCTTTACCTAGCCGGTCCCGATGCACTGTCAAGTGCGCTGGTTGATATCTCAGAGGAAGTGGAATCGTTGTTGGTAGTAGGCCACAATCCTGGCTGGGAAGATGTCGTGCATAAGCTTAGCGGCGTTGACATGACGATGAAGACGGGAACGGCCGCGATGCTCAAATCGACCTGCGATTCGTGGTCGGACGCGTTTAAAACGGAATGGTCGCTCGAGAATGTCATTCATCCGCGTGAATTGGAATAGCGACAAACGAACCACTTGCCGATGATTTCAGTATGTCCACGCCCATTCCTGTTGAATCTTTGGACCTTTCGATGCGGCGTTCGGTTGAAATAGTTTCAATCGAAGGCAATCGCGCCATCGTGCGCGACTTTTACCACGCGGGCACATTTTGGATCGCGGCGATTCCGCTCAACGGTGTGGAAGCGATCCTCGGTCAAGCATATAACTTCTCGACAGTGCGCAAACGCAAGAAGGATGGCCAAGTCGAAGTGGTCCGAGACAAACGTGGTAATCCCAAGCCCCGTTTTAGTTTCATCAATCATGTGCAAAGTCGGTTCAAGCTCAAAGACGGCTTTAAAGTTCAGTTGTTCCCCTCAGACGACATTAGCCAGAAGCCCGCAGCAGAAATCGATGACTTTGTCTATTCAGTCGAAGCGGTGGGACGGCCTGGGGACTTATTTGATTTTCGTAACGGTCTCTTGGGCAACCTCATGTGTGCTCACCGATTTCTTTCAATTGAAGAGGTCGTTTTCGAACGCGTCGTCATACTTGGCTACTACGTTCGTGAATCGCCGCCGCTACGGCTGTCTGATGACGAAAAGCAAAAGATACTCTTGCGGTCGTTGCAGCGCAGCGACCGCGCGGGGTTAACAGAGCCCTATTACCTGTACCGCCCTTGCGGAACGAATAACTGCACATCGAATCCATTTCAAATAGTCGACCAAAGTGTGAAGTACACTTGGCGACAATGGCTGGGATCGTTGATTTATCGGCTGCCACTGAATCCGCGAGTGTACTTGCGAGTTCGCGGGCTCGATTCGGATCCTTCTTATTTTCATCTTCTGCGGGACGAATTCGGAACGTTGATCGGATCGCCAGAGACCAAAGCCAGAAAGCGAGCTGTTGTCCGCGCGGAAATTCAGAAACGTCGAAAAGCGAAAAATCACGACGCAACAGCGTAAGCTATTCCGCCGAACCGGTTACCGGTTCCGTCGCACTTTCTTCGGCAGAGTTTGCTGCCGTTTCTTCTTCGACGGGATCAGAGTCCTCAACTGCTTCGGTAGCGTCTTCCTCTGCTTCAGATCCTTCTTCCGTTTCATCTGTTTCGTCCGGCGATGCGTATCCGCCGCCGTACTCTTCTGGATGTTCTGATCGAAGGCCTTTCGATCCATCGCCGAATGCTGGTGGTGGAAATCCGAGTAGCGACCGTACGTTGTAGACGAATTCCGTTCGGAACGTCGGCATGGTCGCTGCCATAACTCCAAAGATCAACACGGGTACCAAGAGGAGTCCGTAGACGTATTTGCGTTTCATAGATGCTGCTCGGAATGGTAGAACTTGACCGCGTTTTTCTGGATGGCTCTTTGCACATACGCACCGTCCAGCAAGAGACTATTAAAAACCATCTGCGACCGGATATCTACCGGCTTCAATTGCTCCGGTAGTGGCTTGGCGGCTATATTCGCACGTTGTCCAGCGTCCCGCCATCCGTCTTTCCATTTTGGAGTCAAAAACTTGAATTCGCCAGCTTTCACTCACCGTCCACAAAGTACCGCCATGATTGTTGGAGTTGGACTGATGGGCCAGCACTTGGCAACACATCTACCGCAGTGGATCGATTTGAAGAAACTTGTTCTCGTCGATCACGCGGACTCGATTCGTGTTGGCACCGAGCCGACGCAGCTTGCTGATTTCGCGAAGTCAATTGCAGAATCCGTTTCCGGAATCGAGGTCGTTCCAGAAACGGTGAACATTACTAGTGAAAAAGAAGTCGCCAGTCTGTTCGCGCGACATCCCAACGTTGACTACCTTCAACACACCGCAGGTATTTCTCCCAAGCCACTAACTCCGCCCGAGCAAATGACGAAGGCCGATATTATGGGCGCCTGCGAAGTGAATCTGTGGGGGGCTCACAATCTGATTAGTCACGGGGTCAATATGGGTGCACTTTCTAACGCGCGTGGCGTGATCATTCTTTCAACGTCCGCGACGGTAGGTTCCGAGGGCCGCGCGAGTTCTGCCTACGAAGAATCCAAAGGCGGTCTGATGAATCTACTAACGCTGCAATCACGTCATTTTGTTGAGAAATTTGGATTAGTGTTGAACGGGCTTGCACCCTCTCCGTTGCGGGGCCCCATGGCTGCTCAAAATCCAACGAGTGCGGGTCGATTGCAAGCGGTCGAGGATAGCATGCCTTTGGGTAGTCTCACGGCTCCCAAGCACATTTCCGCAGCGACTCTATTCTTCTGGGCGGAGGAATGTTGGTGTGTTGGAGAAGTCCTCACCACCGACGGAGGTTATACTAAGCACCGCCCTATTTACGGCCCTTTAGGCCAATGATTCGTTGTCTCGGCCACATTTGCTTTTGCCCCACAAGATTGTGAAATGCGCTTGCGTTTCCTTGGTAGCCAACGATTTTCGCGTCTAACAACACCTCTTCCCCGAGGCAATTATGCTGCTACCAAATGGTTCATCTCGACGCCGTAAGAATATAAAACAATCCAATCATTCGATGCGGATTGAGTCACTAGAGCATCGACGTATGCTTACTGGCGATGGAATCTTGCCGGACGTCGAATCTGACGATTTCATTCCGGCGGCGGCTCTCGTTTCGGGCACGAAGTGGGAGGATTTCAACGGGGATGGACGAAGAGGGCCGGATGACGTCGGACTAGGCGGCGTCACGATTTATGCCGACGCCAACGGCAATGAGCGATTGGACGAAGGCGAGCGTTGGACGACAACTCGTGAAGACGACCCGGATACGAGAGTGGACGAAGCGGGCACCTACGATATGTGGTTGGACGCTGGCGCGTACACGATTCGTGAGATCGTTCCCGAGGGCTATGCGCAAACGTTTCCCGTCAGCAATCCCATCTTTGTTGACCCCGAGCCGTTTAACGGAAGTATTGTTGCGCCGTCGGCGATTGAAATCGAATTTGACCCTGATGTAATTCAACAAACGGTTACATTTATTCATGCAGGTGCATGCGATCGGCCGCTTGAGTTGGATATCCAAGCGATTGGAGCGGACGGTAGCCCTGAAGATCGCGTGGAGGTCAGCAATCTATCCGGACTGCAGATCAACGCATGCAATTTCGAACCTTCCGTGTTCGAGTTAGAAATGTTCGTGCCAGATTCGGACGTGACTTACTTCGAACTGGGCATCGTAGACATTATCGGACAGGATGTAATTGCGACGATTCCGGTATCGGTCGCCGGCGGAACTAGCGATGGAGGCCACGACGTTCGTGTTGACGTTGGCACTCGAATTGCAGGTCTCGACTTTGGCAACACACGAGTTGATGGAAGCAGTGGTTCCATCGAAGGCCGCACGTGGCGTGACCAAAATGGTAACGGCCAACAAGATCCCAATGAGGTTGGCTTGGGTGGAGTCGAAGTCTATCTCGACACGAACAACAATGGCGAACTCGATCGCGGAGAGCCATCCACGCGGTCTCTGTTTGAAGACCCATACACTGATTTTGACGAAGGCGGATTGTACAGCTTCGGCGATCTTCGTCCGGGGTCGTATACCGTGCGAGAGGTCGTCCCCAACAGTTACGTACAGACATTTCCCACGGTCGAAGGTGACGTCATCGAATCCGAAACGGGACGGTTCCAGGCCGGTAGCGCACTGGATTTCGATCTCGTCAACGTTTCGTATGACCAATCCGGCGGAACACCAGAAACTACCGTGACGTTGTTGGTCCAATGGCCGAACGGCTGCGGATTTGTCGATGCGGGGCAAACTTCTCATGCCGTTATTGGCGATACCATTTTGGTCAATGCTCACGGTGGTCTGTCGGGTGAGATTTGTACAGAAGCGTTGATCGAAACAGAGGTTGAAGTCTCCATTCCGAATCTGGAGCCAGGCATTTACTCGGTCGCCGGTACCTTGCATGAAGGTTCTGGAGCAACGCTGGGCATGGTCGGAGAATTTGAGATTGGTGTGACGGGTGCTCACTTTGTTGAGCTGGCGGCCAATGATATTGCCTCCGGTTTCGATTTTGGGAATCGTCAAACTAGTCGTACGGAGTCTATTAGCGGATTCAAGTGGAACGACCAAAACGGCGACGGAGCATTTCAACGCAACGAAGTGGGGCTGGGTGGCGTGACCATTTACGTGGATACGAACCGCAATGGCCAGCTCGATGAAGGCGAAATCTCGACCGTGACGTCTAGCGATCGAGATAGCCTTGGTACTTATCAACTTGTGGGTGTCCAACCAGGCATTCACGAAATCCGTGAAGTCGTGCCCGAAGGATATCAGCAGACCTTTCCGCATGTAGGGTTCAATCTTCCAGTCGATCTTCCGTTTGAAGATCTCATTCCGTTTCCATCCGAAGGTTCGCATTTGGTCGAGCTGTTTCCCGGTGACCAGATCGAGAGTGTGAACTTCGGAAACCAGTCGACTGAACCGGGCAGCGTTTCGGGAACAAAGTGGAACGATGCCAATGGCAATACCATTCGCGATGAAGGCGAAGAGGGACTCGCTAACGTAACGATCTATGTAGATATCAACGGTAATGGGGCGTTGGACGAAAACGAGCCGAGTTCAGTCAGCAATGAATCAGGCGAATACAAGATTGATGGTGTTCGGCCGGGCACGTATCAAGTTCGCGAAATTGTGCCTGATGGCTACATTCAGACATTTCCCGGCAACGACTTTCTGTTTGTTGAACCGTTGCAAGGAGAAGCAACTGCTGATCTCCTCTGGCGACCATTCTTCCAGCATTACATTACATTCTCGCCTGGTGAGGTTGTTGAAGGTATCGACTTTGGCAACCAAAGAATTGAACTGGGTTCCATTTCCGGTATCAAATGGAACGACGTCAACGGAAATGGTATCCGCGAGCCGGAAGAGGCCGCATTAGCCGGCGTGACGATTTTCATCGATCAGAACTTTAATGGAGTATTCAATCCAGGTGAGCCATCAACGGTTACGGCTACCGATAATCCCGATACCGTGGAAGACGAAACGGGGCGCTATCGATTTGGCAATCTCCAGCCGTTCAATACCTACTACATTCGTGAAGTTGTACCCGAAGGTTACGAGCAAACATTCCCGGCACAATTCGATTGGCCATCGCCGTTCGAAGGCGTCGACGATCCCGACATCATTGATTTGATTCTTCCCACTGGGCAGCACAATATCTATGTGTCGTCCGGACAAGATATCGAGCAAGTTAACTTCGGTAACCGCGAAATACCAGAACCTGGATTCGTCTCCGGGGTCGTGTGGGAGGATGCAAACGGCGATGGAATACGCGACGAAAATGAAAGCGGTTATGCGGACGTCCAAGTTTTTGTCGATTCGAATTTGAACGGCAGGTATGACCGGAATGAAACAATCACCACGACGCAGTCAGACGATCCGGATACCGAAGCGGACGAAACGGGCGAATACACATTGAAAGTTCAGCCGGGCTTTCACCTTATTCTGCAGTCGAATCCACGTCGTTTTCAACAGACCTCACCAGACCCAAGTCGTGAATTGATTTTCCCCTTCAATCTGGGGCATTCTGTAACGGTCGAAGCCGGCGTAAGTGTCGACGGGCTGAACTTCGGCGGTGTCGCGATATCCGACTCTGCTCCGGTGGACTCCGAGATGGGCGATGATCCTCATTCGGACTTACATGACGAGTCCGCGACTCTGATCGAATTCCACGAAGGGCACGCTCAACTTAACTCGTACGTTGATACGGATGATGACCAGGATGTATTTCGCTTTGTCGGGAACGGTTCGGTCATTACCGGCGAGGGCGGAACTGTCGATGGTGGAGGTCTGATTCTCGAGTTTCTCGACGGAACGGGTAACACGATCTCAGTCGGAGGAGCCGGTGAGATGATTTCGACAGATACGGAAGAGGGCGAGACTTACTTCGTTCGCGTTTCGGGAACGCAAGGCCGGTATCAATTAGATCTACTCGAGGAAAGTATCACACCAGAAACGACGACATTGCCCGGTGATACCGATGGTGACGGAGACGTCGACTTCCGAGACTTCTTGGTGCTGTCCAACAACTTTGGAAACGCCGTGGACGCCGCTATGGCCGAAGCAGACTTTGATGGCGACGGACAAGTGTCATTCGCCGACTTCTTAGTGCTCTCGCAGAACTTCGGTAGCTCGCTGTAGATCGAGAACGAACAGATCAGAAACAGTAAACAGCCGTAGCCAAATCGAAAGACTTTGGCTACGGCCCATTGGCTTGGCAAAGTTAGTCTTCGGCTCGACTGCAGTCGCCGCACATCTTGACGATCTTGGGGTCGAACCGAGCGACTGTCTCAACTAAGTCTTGTTGGCGTTGCATGACCTCGATGATGTTCTTGTAAACGCCCGGCACTTCATCCGATCCAGCGGACAAAACACGAACGCCTTTTGCTTTCAATTCACCTCGCACCGCGTTGAACTTGAATTTTGATTTTGCCACTCGCCGTGACATGACGCGGCCGGCTCCGTGTGACGCAGAATTCAAGCTTTCTGCATTGCCTTTTCCACGCACGATAAAGGCTGGGGCGTTCATCGATCCTGGAATCACGCCCAATACTCCCTTGCCGGCGGGAGTCGCTCCTTTGCGATGGACGTACAAGTCACGATCGCCATGACGTTCCTTCCACGCAAAGTTATGGTGGTTCTCGACGCCGCCGATAATTCGCGCGCCGAGCAATTTCGTTACGCGTCGATGAATCACAGCATGATTCGCCGCAGCGTAGTCACCCATCAAATTCATCGCCGCCCAATATTCTTGACCGGCTTCCGAATCCATGTCCAGCCACGCCAGTCGTTCGAAATGTCGATACTTGCGAGGAATCTTTTGGCGTGCAATCTGGCTGTATGTCGAGCAAACCGAAGCACCTGTGCCTCGGCTTCCACTATGGCTTAGCAAGGCAACGTACTTTCCAGCTTCGAGCCCAAGCTGCTCGTCCTTCGTGTCCAATTGAAACACGCCGAACTCGGCAAAGTGATTCCCCGATCCGGAAGTACCGAGTTGCTTCCATGCTTTGTTCTTGTTCTCGCGAGTCACGCGAGTTACCGTCCAATCCTGATCCATCACTGGGTGATCTTGTGGAGTTTCGTAAGCAACGCCGACACCGAAACGCGTACCACGCTCGAGCGAATCGCGATATTGCTCGAAACGCTTCTCCATCGTTTCGACTTTCATATCGAGAATGCTGAGCTTCATTCGGCAAGCGATATCGACACCAACCGCGTACGGAATAATTGCGTTCTCTGTTCCAAGCACACCACCAATCGGTAATCCGTAGCCAACGTGCGCATCCGGCATTAGAGCAGCACCTCGGGCACACGGTAGCATGCAAGCGTTTTGCATTTGGTGATGCGATTGCTCGTCGATACCTTCTTCGCCCCACGTGCGGTAAGAAATAGGTTCTGCCGGCGCGCTATCCAGGCCATCTTCCACCAACGACTTTGCAAGATCCGAGAAATGTGGATCTTCGATAAAGTCAGCTGGCGTTTCTAACAATTGCTTGATGAACGTTTTTACTTTTTTGCTGCTGAGGTCGCCGGACGAAACGGACGATTGGATACCCGTGATCGCTTCTTTGATGCAATAATCAGGCACCCCTAGTTTCGCGAGTTGTCGGGAATTCATAGTGGTTTCTCGAAGGAGTGTATTTTGATGTGTCGAGGCATGAAAAACCTCATCACAGAAATGAGACACTACTTAGTGAGATGTTCACGGCAAAACGCTTTGACCATTTTTTGCCGACTTTCGTCGTAGAATAGTTTTCCACCATGTGCTCCACCATGGACGACCTCCATCGCGACGTCCAAACCGATTTTCTTGAACGCAGCATGCAGTTCGTGCGACTGATTGATCGGTACCTGCGGATCTTGATCGCCATGGAGCATCAGCAGCGGCGGATCGTTTTTGTCGACGTGGAAAACGGGACTACCCAGCTTCGCCAGTTCTTTATTATCTTCTGGTTGACCGCCGAGCAACAATTCGAGTGCTGGTACCCGAACGCCCAAGCCGTGCGGCGTTGATTGCTTCAAAATTGTCATGAAATTCGTAGGGCCATAATAGTCAATCGTTGCTTGAACATCCGATGGCTGGTCCAAATGATCGCCAATGTTTCCTTCAAGTTCCTGGTTTCCATTGGTCGTACCGATTAACGCAACGAGGTGACCGCCCGCCGAAGCACCGGCGACTGCAACTCGATCGGCGTTGTAGTTGTAGTCGGATTGTTTAGCACGCAAGAATCGAATCGCTGCTTTGCAGTCATGGATTTGAGCTGGAAACGGCGCGACAGGAGAGAGCCGATAGTCGACACTGGCAATCGCAAAACCCTGCGGCACCAACCATTTCAATGGCATACTCGATTTCGAACCGCCCCGCCAAGCTCCGCCGTGGACCCAGACAACGAGCGGCGGATTTTCGATGGCCTTTGGCAAGTAGAGGTCCAATAGTAACGAATGTTCGCTAACCTTTGCGTACTCGATATCCTTAGTAAGTTCGTAGTC
>CAYNJG010000044.1:0-37431 GCA_964397295.1 uncultured Pirellulaceae bacterium | reverse complement strand
GCCTTAGAACCATCGACATCGATCTGAACTTGGAAGTCGTGGTATTCCTTCGTCCACTCGTCGTAGAGTCCCAAGTTGCCGTCGCCCAATTGTGTTTCACCGTGGCACGTTGAGCACAAAGCTTCCGCGGAGTAGTAGAGCGCTCGTCCTCGATCGACCGAAGCAAACAATTGTTCTTTCTTTTCGTCGGGCCATTGCGAGGGATCTTCAACCACCAGCGGAACGGTCGGTGGGTCTGGGTTGTCGATAGGCTCAGCAGCTTTCCACGACTCGATAATTGCCGCAATGCCTTCATCGTCTGGCGAACCAATTATGGAACTGACGGAGACTTCAATCGTCTCACCTTCATCCAACTCTGTTCCTTTTTCAATGAGATATCGCTCGGACTGTCCTCGAACTGAAAGGTACTTCACGTAGTCAACAAGTGCTTCGATCTCACCTCGATCAAGCAATGCAAACGAAGGCATGGCGGTTCCATTGATTCCATTTACTAGAATCTGGTGCAGATCTTCGTGCGTTGACGGATTGTTACCGGCAGTCGAATTGAACTTGAAGATCCCCTTCGTGAAGTCGCGAGGATAGGGATTCAAGAAAGCAGCAGTGGGTCCCTTGCCATCGCCAGTAATTCCGTGGCAGTGAACGCAATGTTGTCGATAAAGCCCTTCGCCTTGGTCTAAGTTTGCGTCTTCAATATCGCTAGACAGTCGTGCGTTGCTCACGGCTCCGCCGGCACGTACTAAGTTGTCAACATCAAGGAAGCCGACGTCATTTCCACCTACCAAGAACTGAGGATCATCCGGCGTACCGAAGACGGCCTCCATGATGTCCGAGATCTGCTGATAGATCTCGCGTGGCATATCCTCGCCACCGGTAAATGCATTCTCAGCAGCTTCTGCAGCGATCTTATTTTGCGAGAACGTAGCTTTTCCGCCACTACAACCGAAAAAGATCGGCAGGCAAATCAGCGTACAAACAGAAAGAGTGATTCGTAAATTCATAGAACTATTTCGTAAATGCGTCGCCATTGATTGCGATCTTCAGATCAGCCTGCGAATCCGGTTCAAGGTTAACGGTAAACGCGCCTCGTTTGCTCCATTTTTGAGCAATGCCTTCTGGCTGGACGTTAACAACCTTGCTTGAGACACCCTTAATCACCTCGTGCCAAACCATGACCTTTACAGGAACACCCGCCGGTAAGTTTGGCAATTCAAAGGATCCGTCTTCCTTGGTAACGGCGAAATAACCATCATTGCGAATGATGACGTATGACTGCATCCAAGGGTGAGCCGCACAACTAACGGTGAAAGGGATTTTTTCCTGCACCAAAGCTTTGCCACCGGCCTCCGGATAAACCGCCTCACCCCCACCTGGAATAGTCGCGTCATAGCTCGAGTTCTTAGCAGGCTTCAATGCGGCGTTGTGTCCAACGGAGTCGCTATTAAGTAGACGCAGCGACTGTGTTTTTTGAATACCAACAATCCGATTGGTGAAAAGACAGTTCTTCTGGTCGTAATTGACCGCTTCGGTTTTTCCTTTTTGCGATTCGTGAACCCATTCGTCAGGCACATCCGCGTACACCAAGACGTTTGCCAGACCGTTTCCACTTCCCGTGACAACGACATCGTTGGTCACTTGCCTGCCACCAGGCTTGCAAACCGCCATGTCTTTGTTGACTGTCAGAACTGGATTTGCTGGAGCAGTTCCGTTGAGCGTGATCGTGCCGCGGAGCGTAGCAAACTGATTGCTAAACTCTGGCTGGCTCGCTTTCGCAGACGACTCGCCACCACCCGCCGCTTTTAAGGTCGTGCGAATTTCTTCGACAGCTAATGCATTCGGAGTGACGTCCGGAGGAAGCGACGGACCACCACAACCAACCAATAAGGGTGCGGCGAGTAAACCAAAACCGAGGAATAAGGCTGAGTGAAAGTTCATTGTTTTCTGCCAACAATCGGGTTACGCAGTCGCCCCGTACAATCCAGGAAAGACGGGGCACTGCGAATCTTTAAACGCTCGACTTTTACTTATCGAATTTCTTTGGATCAAGTGTGTACGTGTGCTCTTCTTCCTTGCCACCGGCGAGCTCCAACTTGTACTTACCCTTGCTCCACTTTGCATCCTTACCATCAATACTGGCAGTCGAG
This sequence comes from uncultured Pirellulaceae bacterium, assembly GCA_964397295.1. Classification (GTDB taxonomy): domain Bacteria; phylum Planctomycetota; class Planctomycetia; order Pirellulales; family Pirellulaceae; genus CAYNJG01. Next base: position 35,290 of record CAYNJG010000044.1, on the reverse strand, counting down.
ACGTATCCCACTTTTTCGTGCCAAACTTTGATCGTAAGCGGACCGGCTGGAAGGTTCTTCAACTCGAACTTTCCGTCCGCATCCGTAATTGCCATGTAAGGATGGTCTTGGACCAAAACAATGCCCTGCATCCATGGATGAATCGAGCATGAAACCTTTACTGGAATGATCTCAGCCTTCTTCAAATTGAATTCGACTTTACCACTCGCTGGAATAATCGGATTCACTCCCGGATTCTTCAGGAAGCTGATCAAACTGTTGTGCCCGACGGCATCAGGATTACCGACTCGCAAGGTCTGCCCCGTCCGAACCGCCACGGCATGCGGTTCGAAACGACAGTCCTTGTTGATAATTTCAACGGTAGCTTCTTCAGATTCTTTATAGCTCTCGTGAACCAACTTTGGCTTGTAAGCCCAGAGTACAACATTGGAGATGCCACGATTCTTTTCGTTGACAATCAGGGATTCATTGAACAAGTCGTTCTTTCCACAGACTTCCGTGTCCTTGGTGATCGACAGTTTCGACTTCGCTGGAAGTTCGACACCCTCGGCACCAAAGAGGAACTGACCTTTCAACGTCGCCCAGTCGGCCGCATTGGCTGAACTGCCGACAGCAATTGCCATGCTAAATGCGATGGCGAAGGAAGTGATTGTCTTCATCTCTGTTTTCTCCGGTTGAAGCTGATCCGACTTCCATCGGCGAGCTTCATTTGGTGGTGGCCGCCAGTCGTTGGCAACACAAATACGAGGTAGGAAGAAAAACGACGCTACTGACTGAGCACGTTTCTCATCACTAAATCATATACCTCGCTATTCTCGTGGACATTGTCCACTTGGTCATTTCAAACTGTTTAGTCGATTCGTTTCGTTAGTTAGCACTCGCTGTTTCGGCTGGCGCATCGACCTTCACCATGCCTTTGATGCTCGATTTCTCTCGCGAGTATCTGTCAAAATTCATCAACAGATCGACAACACCATCGAGTTGTTCGGTTGGAGTACCCTTTAAAGCCCCGTTCCAAATCGACGGATCTTTGTGAGGGATAACTGCGTTCATCGGCGTGTAAGGCAACACGCTTTGCGGGTTAGCAATCCATGGACGAATGTAGTCACGTCGAAGCCTCGTATAAACGTTGGCCAAGTTTGGAGCTGTGTTACCAGCCCGCGCGACCTGTCCGACAAGTGAACCACCAGGAACGTAGTCACCGAACACGTGGCACTTAACACAACCGTTGGTACCAGAAGTCACGATGCCCATCGCAGACTCAAGTCTTGAATCGCTGCCGCCGCTTTCGGTGTACTGGGCATCAAGTTCCTTCAGCAACTCTGGACTTGTTCGCTCTTCATACTCATACGGATAAGAAGCACCATCGCGGGCGGCAAAGTAGTTCACAACAGCCGTCGCTTCTGCTGGCGACATGTTGAACTTCGGCATTCGCATGACCGCACCAGGACGAATCATGTGCGGCTCTAGCAAGAAGCTATGAAGCCATTCAGGCTGCACTTTGGCTCCCTCTTTATGCAGCGGTGGCGGCAGCCAACCCCAAGCTGTATTCACTGGTACCGATGTACCCTTTTCACGCGCGATCTCCATAACGCGTGGGAGCAATCGCATTGCCAGGTCACCGCCGGTTGGCTTGTATCGATTCTTGATGGCCGACGGGAACACCTGAAGTATCGCTGACACTTCTGCCGTTTCACCTTGCAGCGCTGCTGGCTTCCAAAGTGTGAGGCTGCGCATCAGCGGAGTGTTGTCGTAGTCGTAATCGGGTCCGATCTCAAACTCCGCAGAGTCATCGATGTCCTCAGGTTCGTACTCGAACAATTGAGGATGCCCGCTTTCGGAGAGTGTTGGCATACCTTCAACTCGCGCCGAAAGAGTACCGGTCTGCCGATGCGGTGAATCGGAAGACGTTAAAGAGTCCGTTGCCAAATGAGCTTTTGCAAAATCAAAGCCGTCATTTGGAATGGATATCGCGCGTTCGTCGCGGCGGTATTCGATATCCCACTTCTCAGTATCCAGAACATGGCAGCCAGCACAGTTGTACTTATCCAACACCTTCTTCCCGGCAATCAACGCTTCCTGTCGATCATCGGGTCGGTAAACGAATTTCTCGGCCGGCGGTTCTGCAACCAGCCCAAGAATAAAGGTGATGACTTGCTCGCGTTGCACATCAGTGAACGGGAACATCGGCATGCGAAGTTTTTCGTTGTAGTCCTTATTCAAGACTTTTTTGTAGTCATAACTGCGCGGCTCTTTCAGCTTTTGCCAAATAAAGCCCGTACGATCGTGATGCTCAAGACGATGCGTGTAGAAGTGCTCGTCAATTTCGCCTTCACCGTGACCATGACCGTCGTCGTGCATTGCAGCATCTGCGTGCCCGTCACCATGATCACCGCCATGTCCACCACCGGCGTGACCGTGTGAAATGTACTCGGCAATGTGCTCGAACGCGATCTTCGACGGATCTTTGCGTCCCCAGTCCGCAAGCGCAACTCCAATAGGCTTTGCTGCTTCGTAACCAGGAATGTCATGACAGCCATAGCAACCGTATTTACCGATCGATTTGGCTCCGACGTAGTTCAACAGCTTCTTTTTCATATCGCCGCTTGAACCAGCAACGTTCGCGAGCTCCACTTCGCTACCCTTGAGCGTTGCTGCGATCTCTTCCGGAATTCCCTCAGCGATATACTTCTCTGCTTCGGTTTTGAAAAAGGCTTTTTTCAAGTACTCGAGAGCCACTTCGCGAACATCTTCATCGCTCGGATTAAGCTTCGCGTCCGCCGGCTGCCAGCCGTTGCTGCTAGACATGAGGAACGCAGCAATATCAGCGGCAGGATCCAACATCTTTCCATCAGCCGTTAGGTCCGGCGTCAAATACAGATCGGGCATCTTCGTACGCGGATGGTAGAGTTGCGGATTACGCAGCCACGTGTACAGCCATTTCTTAGTATCAGGTGTATCAGCAACGCTGAACTTGTCACCGATGTTCGTAAGATCGGGTCCTTGTATCTGCCGCGAAACACCTGGTCGCGGTTGTGCCGTCAATGAACTGTGATTCGCATCGTCGTAGGCTTCATGCTGATGACACGCAAGACAACCGCGCGTTTCGAACGCGACCTTTCCACGCTCGATGTCAGCAGCTTCGACACCAGTTGCTGGCTCAATTTCACCAAGCATTGGCTGACTTCGATCCATGAGATAGGTAACGATGCCCATAATCTCAATCGGCTCGTATCTCTGCGCCAACTCGAGCGCTTTCTCATCATCCTGGATGTGATCCCACATGCCGAAGAACTGAGGCATCTTTGTCGTTGGACGGAAGTGCTTTGGCTCCCGAATCCAGTCGTACAGGAAAGTGGGGCTAAGCTTGCTAGAAACATGACGCAAGCTTGGACCAACTTTGCGTAGTTCACCAGGTAGCTCCGTATCGCCCAACACTTCGGCGAGCTTTGCAGCTGAAGCAGAAAGCACAGGCTCTTCCGAAGCGGCATCAGCATCCATCATTGCAAGCAACTCATGTCGAGCCGAATTATCATACGGATGTTGCACCAATCGAAGAGCCGCTTGCTGCGCCTCTTCCGGCATTTTCTGGAACGATGAATCGTGGGCCAATTCCGCCGCCGCGGCGAAATAGTTTGGCTCGAGTCGCAAGTCGGGGCCGATTCTTTCAGTCGGACTCTTGTAGCCATTCATTTCGTGACAACCAAAACATCCGTAGGCCTTGATCAAATTGTGACCAGCAAGCAGCTTCGGCGCGGGTGTCTCGGGAAAGCGATCCGATGCGTCCAACTCGACAACATCGTGGTGGCACTTCAAACATGAACTCTCGGCGAACCGCGCCGGGTGCATGGGGTAAATCCAGTGGTGGTTATTGAACCAACCATACTCTTTCCACCATTGATCTTCTTGCTCAAGCGAATCGGGCGTATGCGATGAATAGTTGAACGACGTTCCGCTACCGTCACCTTCATGGCAAACCGTGCACCCGATGTCTGTCATTTTGTGCGGACTCAGCGAGCCGACATAGAGATCCAGTCGCGGATGCGATGTGTATGGCTGAGGCAAACCTCGTTCGACGATAACTTCAACGGATGAATCCCAGCCATTGGGCGGATCGAGTAAAAACTCGATAGCCTCACGTGGACTATCAACGGAGTTGCCACCGATGTAGCGAAGTACGTCACCTTCCAACAACCCACTCGCACATGCCGAGTCGGAAGTATTTACTGCCGTGGCGGCTAGTGACTGAGAAGCAATGAACTCAACTGCAATATCATTGCGATCAACAAAGCCTTCCTTCGCGAGCGTGATGCCATAAACATCCTCAACCGTTGGATCTGTGCCAACAGCAGGCTCAGCAGGCGTTGTCAGTTGAAGAACAACCTGATGCCGCTCTTCATAGGCCGGATCAAAAGGAGCACCAGGTGCAGTCTTATCAATACCCTTGTGACAGGTCGTGCATCGGTCGAAGCGACGAACTTCCCCGAAACTACCGTTGGGCATCGTTAGCCCGTCTGTCCACAAGTTGTCAATCTTGAGCGGCCCGCCAAAACCATCAACAACCGGCAACTCAAGTAACTTCTTACCGAGAACGGTTGTCAACGAAAAGTACTCGACATTAACTTCATCGATCGCAGCAGCTAAACGCTTCTGCTCGGACCGAGCTTCATCGAGCTTCTTGGCTGCACCTGCCGTATTTTGATTTATCTTACCAAGCAGAGACCGCAATTGATTTCGGTTTGCTGTCGTCCGCTCAGCCTCAGCCGTTGCTTCGTCCAATCGCGTTTTGTAGACCGTGTCGATCTCTTCCTGCATAGCGTCGGCAGCTGCGAACTGCTCCTTGCCATACATCAACCCCTGCGTACCGGTCTGTGCGTTGAAATTAGCCGTCGCGAGTTTCTTCGCGCCCGACGCACTATCCATCTGATACTTCGCGAGGGCTTCGATTTTCTCCAGAGGACGTAACACTTTACCGCGAAGCTTGCTGGCATCAGCACGAACAGAACCGAGCCGCTCTTTGATCGAAGCAAGGCTATCCTGAAGCTCACGTAATGTGACATTGGCAGCTTGCTTTGCCGCATCGTCAGACGCACTGGAAACGGCGGCCCGAGCCTCTCGGATCTTTACTTCGGTATCGTTGTAATCCTTGAACGCGCCGGAAACGGTACCCGACACAACTTCGAGCTCTTGGTAAGCCTCGTCCGACCCGTCGAAAGAGAACTCTCCGACGTTCTGCGCAACACCTTTGAATTGCTCGATCAAATCCTTCGAGGGCAACTCACTTTCGGCTTCTGCCAACTGCATCTCTGCTTGAGCCACAACTTCCGCAGCAAGCTTTTCCTCGGCAGCCATCCGACCGCGCAGCTGCTTCTCTTGAATCGAGCGAAACTCTCGCTGATGATTCTTCCACTCGCGTTCGTGATCCTGGGCAATCATCCAGACCACAGCGATCAACATAAGCAGAGACGTGCAACCAAAAATAAGGTGCAACAGTTTCTGGTTGTACCAGGTCTCTTCTGTTGCGGGCATAGATCCGTTCTCCTGGCCGTAAATGGCCCAGCAGCTTTATTTACAAGTTCAAAAGGTATTCAGGGATGCTGATGATGTACTTCAGGTTGATCGTCCAGCGAAGGACCATCTTGATCGGAAGTAACATCATGAACAGCAACAAGTTGGACATCACCATGTAACGAATGAAGCCCATCTTGAGGAAGTATCGTCGAAAAACGGTCAGACCAAGCACGGGCGGCAGAATCGCAAAGTAGCCGATCGTAAGCAAGATCCCCGGAAGCTCGCGGTAACAGATCATGAGAATCTGCCATGGCAAACTTGCGTCTGGTGCGGCCTTGGGAAGAGGCATCCTCAATCCCCAATTCCAGAAATACTGAGACAAGTCAACGTTGTTCAGCACTTCCACCTTATGCGGATCCCACAATTCATAGGGCCCATAAAAGTTCCAGTTCGGTCCGCGCAAAAATGTCCCCAACACGATCAGCGTGACCCAAAGCTCAAGGAAGCCAAACTGAAAAATGAGGTAGGCGAACTTACGTTCTTTAATCGTGTAGTAGCCGTTGCCGGCCTTATTGAAGTCCAAGAATGGAATCGCCATCAAACCAAACACAACCAGGCTTGGCAAAACCACACCCGCCATCCACGGGTCGAAGTAAACCAACATCTCCTGCAGACCAAGGAAGTACCAAGGTGCTTTCGATGGGTTGGGTGTCTTCACCGCACTCGCCGCTTCTTCAAGCGGAGCCTTCAACCCGATTCCCCAAAGAATCAACACAGCCGTTAACACGACCATGCAAATCATTTCGGTGTAAACCAAGTCAGGCCAAACGAGAACCTTTTCGCTGTTCTCTTTCTCCAGTGACTCAAGTCCTTGATCATGCCGATCGTCATTCTTAATCGCGCGATCAGTTGCCAACCAGGTGAAAAACCCAAGCAAGAACACCATCGCAACAATCGGCACGTTGTCCGCCTTCGTCACGATTCCGGCGAACTCTTGGTCGGTCATCGACAGACCCATCAGCAGCAACACGAGATTCAGACCGACCCAAGCAACGATTGGATTACAAAAGAACCGGCGGGCCAAAAACAAAATGGCCAACGCGACGGTCGTCCCCAATGTGTAGAGCCATGCCTGAGAAGCAAAAAAGTCAATCCAATCACGCATGATTTCCGGCAAGCACACGTAACGCATGATCTCGACGCTGCCACTGAACGCCATGGAACCAACGATCACAAAGAAGATCGACACGACCGTCCAAATAATGGACAGATCAGTCCGATTGAGACGCTTCCAGCAGATCAATGCCGCGATTGCATTCAGCAGCGCAATGATCAAGTAATACGACCCAAGGAAGCCGGCCATATTCTTAAGGAATACTTCGTAGCTCACGTGCATGGTTTAACTTTCAACGCGTATCGCCAAAGGCGCCGTACTCTTTACCGATATCCAACGACCTGCCTTAACTCTCGCAGGATCAACCCGAACAAAACGCTTACAACGGACCGCTAATCCCACCATCTTTTCGCACACGCCAGAAGTGAATCGCCATTAGCAACGCAGCCGCCAACGGAATGGCCACACAGTGCAAAATATAAAATCGGTTCAGAGTTTCTTCACCAACAAATCTCGCACCAAGCAAACCGAACCTCGCGTCCGAGGCATTGGTGATCATGTCGATACCCCCCACGTTCAGCAACTGAGCACCAGGTCCCTCTGAACCCAGACCCGGTGTCGCCTTCGCCATATTGGAACCGACCGTGATCGCCCAAATCGCCAACTGATCCCACGGCAACAAATAGCCGGTAAAGGACAACAACAAGGTGAGCAAAAGAAGAATCACCCCCACAACCCAGTTGAACTCACGCGGCGGCTTATAACTGCCTGTCAGGAACACGCGATACATGTGCAACCAAACCGCGATGACCATCGCATGGGCACCCCAGCGATGGATCTCGCGCAATATCCCCAGGGACGTCGCATCCCGGAGCGCACGAATATCATGAAACGCCCATTCCAGCGTCGGGCGATAGTAGAACATCAACAGAACGCCAGTCACCGTTTCCACCAAGAACAGGAAGAACGTCGTTCCACCCATACACCAGGTGTAGCTGAGAGCGATACCTTGCTTCTTCACCGAAACCGGATGCAGGTGCAAGAAAAAGTTCGTCAACATCACAACAACGCGATTACGACGATCCACCGGCATTGGATGCCGGAAGATACTTTTCCAGATCTGCGAGTTACGGATCACCTCTCCGATTTCAGGCATTTCAGTAAACTTCCTCTGTATCTTGATCGCCCAGGGTTTACTGAGCTCATATAAGTGCTTGTTTCAATAAGCCGCTCTAGCGGCACGTCGACTTAGACAGGAACGTACGACGCTGAGTCGCCCCACTGCCCCACCTGCTCTTGGAATGTCTTTGATTTATCAATCGCAACCTGACCATCATCCGCGATATTGATCGCGTAACGCTCAAGCGGTCGCGGTGCAGGACCCTCGAAGTTAATCCCGTCTTTATAAAAGCCACTTCCGTGACATGGGCATTTGAATTTCTGCTCAGCCTCCAGCCAGTTGGGTGTGCAACCCAAGTGCGTGCAAACCGACTTCAAAGCAAAGATTTGACGCTGACCTTCGTACTCGGCATTTACCACCCAAACGCCAAACTGCGCCTTAAACTTGGTTGCAACCGTATCGGCAGCAAAGTCACCAGGAAAGCCAACCTTGAATTGGCTTGGCGGCTCGATCAATAGGTTCGGAAAAAAGAAACGAGCAAGCACTAAGCTGGCGAGACCAGCCGAAGTGACCATTGCCCCCCAACCAATCGCCAACATCGACCCAAATAAGATCTCGAGCATACCGCGACGATCGGTACTCGAGGACACAGCCTTCTTCGCGGCGGGCTTTGCGTACTCAGGCTTGGCCGGCATCGGCGGAGCCTTTGGCTTTTCCTTCTTCGCTGTCTTTGGATCACCCTTCGCAAGACTCGCAGCTTCCGCTTTCGACATAGGACCAGGCTTTGCTGCCCCCGCCCGAGCTGCCGCCAGAATACTCGAGGTATCCATTGGGCCTGTTTTTGCCGGCTTAGCAGCAGCGGCCTTTTTCGCAGCAGGCTTGGCTGCGGCAGCTTTCTTTGCCGGAGCAGCCTTTGCAGCCGGCGCCGCTTTCTCCCCGCGCGCTGCTGCGAGCATATCAGCGACGCTCATTTTACTGGGATCGACTGGTGCTGCCGACGCAGCGGGCTCCGCCTTCTCCGAAGCTGGTGCGGCACCTGCGCCACCTTTTTCAGCACGAGCAGCGGCAAGCATATCGGCTACGCTCATCTTGCCCGCATCAGCAGGCTTTGGAGCAGCCGGTTTTGCCGGAGCTTCTACTGGACTTTCAGCAGGAGCAGGAGCTGCGGCAGCCTCTGGCGCCGAACCCGATCCGTCACCGTCGGTATTCCGACAGTAGGCTAACTTCTCAGCTATTGAGAGATCTCTTTTGTCTGCCATGAGGGCAAGGTCCCTGACTTGGGAATCTGTTTTGTTTTGGCAAGGATCTGATCACGACCCTAAAGCCTTTATCAATCGCTAGTTACGTAACGTCGACCGGTTCAACCCAGGCCTTGTGACTTTTTTCACAAACTCTGCATAGTTGTACCTAGCCGAGTAATGCTGTCAAGCCGCAAGAGAGTGGCAGAAGTCGTTGTTCCCAATAGGGTTTCGCCGATCTTAGAGTCCACCCGAAAATCAGCTATCGGATTAACCGTAGGCGACAATCTAACGACCGATCTGGCAAAGAGAAAGCCTAAATCAAGGTGGCATAAATCACATTGTGCCGCAAAACGGTTCAATCGCTTTCCGTCGGAAGTACGACCTTCGGCCAATTCCCTCCAGAGTCACGCTGACAGGCCATTTCCGCAGGTGGCAGTTCTGATTCGCTCACGTTCGAGACCGCTCAGAAAATCGAAATCGGGTGAACGTGGCCGGACCCAGCGCAGTTCCGGCAGTTTCCGAAGTGGGTGCCACGTTATCGCCGGAGCTGCTATAAACGTCCGTTTTCGCCAGATGAATTACCCGCATCCACACATTCTGGACGTCACGCTACTCATCGAATTTGATCTCGCCCCGGAAAACAATCGTTTCCGAAGGCTTCTCAGGGGCAATAGACCCGGATTCTTCTGTAATCAACGCAGATGCGACTTCTCTATCTCGCTTCGTATTGATCACCGCGCCACCAGTTCCCGTTGCTGACATTAGATCGATCGGCGCTGCCGCTAGAGAACGGTCGTCTTTCGAAAGCAACCATATCCACAATTTCGAACCTTTGCTCACCTCAAGGTTCTTGCCCAGGAAGTGAATCTGCTCGGACATTGCATCATTGATCAAGTAACAGAGAGGCTCGTCCGCTGACGTCTGAAGGGAAACGTATCGAATTCGGGGAGCAGCAAACATGCGTTCCAGTTCTTCGAGCTTGGACACCTGTTCAGCAATGGATCGCATCTGCCTCATTTCATTGTCAGTCATTTTAGGCTGACTCTGTCCAACCCAACCCAAGCGAAACATCGTGGCTGAAACCAACAGGAACAATACACTTGCGGCCAACACGTACTTCCAAACCCTTTCCCTTGGAGTGTACTCGCGCGTTGGTTCGGGGGCGTTGATGACTTGTTGCATCACGCGGTCTTCGAACTCCTGACTCACGGGCGGCTGCGGCAGTGCCGCGGATAGCAACAACCATGCCTCCTGATACTCGCGGAATTCCCTTTGACAGTTCGAACAATCTTGCAAGTGTAGTAACACTTCTTTGTCCAGCGGGTCATCGGGAGAACTCAGCGTCACCGATTCAATGCGTTCGCGTAGCTGCTGACAATCCATCGTCATGCCTCCCACTGCTTTAGTTTCTGCCGTAACTTCTCCAGGCCACGCCGGATGTGTGACTTGACCGTTCCCAGTGGCGAATCGACACAGTTCGCAATCTGCGCGTGCGACATTCCTTCGAAAACGGAAAGTTCGATGACGGCCCTCTCTTCTGCGGTGATGTCGTCCAGTGCGGATTCAGCGAATCGACGAAACTCATTCATCGACACATCGTGTTGCGGCGAAGTGGCAGTTTCGGGAAGCTCTTCCGCAGCAATAGGTTGCTCCACGCGAGCTTGCAACTTCGCTTTTTTGCGATAGAGGTCGATGGCGCGTGACCGAGCGAGCATGAGTATGTAGCTCCTCAGGTTACCTTTTTGGGGATCGAACCGATGGCGGCGCGACCAAACTTCTAGGAAAACATCCGCTGTAACATCCTCGGCATCCTGAGCGTTTCGCAGTATGTGTCGGCAAAGCGCAAGCACTTCCGGCGACCGTTGCCGAAAGAACTGCCGGAATGCCTCAACATCCCCCGAGCGTAGCTTTTGGCTAAACTCGGCGTCGTCAGGACGCTTCGTCACATTTTACCTCGGGGATTCGAAACGCCGACACTCTTGTCTGTTCCATAAGAGGTTACGTGCTGCGGTCAGATTTAGATGCATTTTTTTCTTGGAGTTTGGCTGACAATCGTGTCCGGTCGCAGCATCCGACTCGCCATACGCCAAATAACACTTGCTGAACTTTCGGCTAAATCTCGTTTGCATTCAAGCGATCGTTGGCTCGCAATGGAAAAACACCTTCGGTCAGCCAGCAGTCATGAAGTAGTCCGGCCTTGCCTTGCTTGGCTAGCACCCACACAAATGCCCGCGTCACTTCACCCTCCAGAACCGTGACGAGCACGCGCGCTTTGTCATCTCGAAAAATCGCATCACCGACAACGACCAGGTCGGGCGACGAGAGAACGAGGAATTTGGGCCCATCTAACATCCGCGCAAACTTCTCAAGCGGTCCGGTGACAGCGAAGTTCTCTGGGGATGCAAAACTGGCACACTGTAGCGCGCCTCTTTTTTTGTCCGAATCGGCCATCGCCGCGATTTGAATATCGACTATTTGCTTTGGAGACAGATCCGGAGTCGGCGGCTGCAGGCCAACAAACTCACTCGCCAGTTGCCGGACCTCCGCCAGCTGATCGTCGACGCGGTCCACGCCCGGTTGTGACATTCGAATCGAGATGAACAGTGCTATTGCGTAGCAGGTGACAACAGCAATCGTGGGCCGGATATACCAAAGGACATCTCGAAACGTTTGCCTGCTCATGAAAATTAGTCTAGCTGGACAGCGCCGGGTTTGTCAGCCGCAAGCACGTTCAAGTAAATGTGCGCGGAAACTTTTTCGGTTTTTCGAGAAATCCTGCTCATTCGTTGCATCTACCGCTGAGGCAAATTCGTAACAACCGTGCGTGACTGAATCATGCCTTCCGCAGCCGAAGTTCTGTTCACGCTCATGCTCTAACACCTCGGAAATTTCATGAAAACTCAATTCTTTGCAATTGCGGCGATGCTATCGTTTGCCGCCACTGCGTTCGCCGCCGATCACTTGGATGCACCGGCACTCGACGGAATGGGGCAAGTCGATGTTAATGACTTGTTTGCCTTTCAGTCGCCCAATGATCCGGCCAATACCGTACTTGTTTTGACTGTTAATCCATTCGCTGGCGTGGCGAGTCCGACGGACTTTGGCACCGATGTCAACTACGAGTTCCTCGTGGACAACGATGGTGACGCCGCCGCCGATATCACTTATCGCGCAACCTTCGCTGGTGCTGGTATCGACCAGACGTTTTCTTTGACGCGAAGCGGGACCGAAATCAGCTCCGGTGGTGTTGAACAAAACGTTAACGTGACGGGTGGTGGAATGGCCTACGCGGGAGTATTTGACGACCCATTTTTCTTTGATCTAACGGGTTTCAATGATGGCTTCAATTTTACAGGCGACGACACGCTTGCCGGCTCAAACGTCTCCGCGATTGTCTTGGAACTACCGAGTACCGAGCTCCATGGAGCAGATACCAACATCGGAATATGGGCGAGGACAGTGCAGAACGGCATCCAGGTTGACCGCATTGGTCGCCCAGCGATCAACACAGCACTCATTGCCTCTGATCGGAAAGATGCGTTCAACGCTGGTACCCCCGCAACGGATTTTGCCGAGTTCGGACCCGAAGTAAATGCGGCTATTGCCGGCTTGAGTAACCAAGCCAACGCTGATGCTCTCACGCCAATTTTGCTTGCTGATATTCTGACGTTCGACACTTCAAACGCCGACGGCTTCCTGAATGGACGTCAGCTGGCGGACGACGTGATCGATGCTGAGTTGACACTCCTAACAGCCAGCGATTCGCCGTTTGGTGATGGCGTCGATATGAACGACGTCGCATTTAGTGACACTTTTCCATATCTCGGAGAAGCACATGTAGTTCCCGAACCTGCCAGTGGAATGATCGCTCTGATCGGAGCCGCAGGTCTATTGCTCGGGTTTCGCCGACGTCGCCGCTAAATTCAATAGGATGACCAGTCTTTAGAGTGAGCCGATGGAACTCCATCGGCTCGCTTCGTTTTGTCACCACACTTGGAGCGACGGCATGTTTTTCCGGCAATCGACGATCGTAGTCTTTGTCATCGTAATATCGCTACAGTCAGCGGCGGCTAAGGAACCGTACATTCCCAAGAGCGATGACCTGGTTTTGGAGAAGCTGCCAAAGTCACTGATATCTGATGAGCTGACCACATTGCGAAGACAGCTCTCCGATTCGCCCAAGGACATGAACTTGGCCGTGAAGGTTGCGGGTCGATACCTTTCAATGGGCAGCCTCGAAAGTGATCCACGGTTCTTCGGATACGCACGTGCGGCATTGAAGCCATGGTGGGAACAAGACGATCCACCAGCCAAAGTTCTGCGACTACGAGCCAAGCTGCGTGAGAAAGAGCATCGTTATGACGACGCGCTCGTTGATCTCCGCAGACTCTTGGCCAAGGAACCTCAAAACGCCCAAGCGTGGATCGAGGTCAGCAACATCCTTCGCGTGCAGGGCAAATACGAGGAAGCATGGCAGGCTTACGAAACGCTAAGCAGATTCGGCGGTGAGGTTCCCAACGCCCTTTGTCGAATTCCACTACAGGCTGCGACCGGAAAAGCTCAAGAAGCAGATGAAGCGTTGAAGAACATTCTTCCCAAGATCGAATCGAGCTTCCCATCGGTAGTGCCGTGGGTGCATACGATGCAGTCGAAAGTGGCCTATGCACTTGGCCGCATCGACGAAACGGAACGATTCTTCAAAGAAGGCTTGGCAAGTAACCCTGAAGACAAATACATCATTCGGGACTACGCAGATTTCTTACTAGATCAAGATCGAGGCGACGACGCTTTCTCTCTGACCCAAGATCACGTCAACGACAATGGAGTGCTACTTCGCGCAGCGATCGCAGCCAAGCGAGTTGGAAAAAATGAACTCGCGCAGGAATGGTCTTCGCTACTTGCCAGAAGGTTCGAAGAGATTCGCTTGCGAGGTGGTGAACCACATGGGCGTTTCGAGTCGCGTTTTGAATTAGAAGTAAACAACGATTCCAAGCGTGCGCTTTCCGTCGCCTTGGCGAACTGGGAAAAGCAAAAGGAACCTCGCGATACACGCAATGTCTTAGAGGCCGCGCTGGAAGCAGAAGATCCAGAGGCCGCCAGTGAGATCATTGCCTTTCTTCGAAAGCATGGAACACAAAGCGTGATGCTGGACAACCTGCTGCAAAAGGTGGAGTCAAGATGAACCGATTCTGCCTATGTGTTGCGATTCTCATCCTCGGCGGTTCGACCGTCCTCGCTCACAAGCCCAGCGACAGCTATGTCCGGCTCAACGGCGGTGGCGATTTATTTACGGCCGAGTGGGATATTTCTCTCAAGGACCTTGAGTTCTTAATTGGACTGGACGCAAATCAAAATGGAGAGATCACATGGGGCGAGCTAAAATCGCAGCGTGAAGCCATCTCCGCGCGAGCACTCAGTCGACTCAAGATATCTGCGGATGGTCATGAATGTTCGTTGCAAGTGAACGACTTGAAGGTCACGCAACACAGTGACGGATGCTATGCCGTGTTAGCGCTGACGCTGGACGCACCGGGCGACGCTAAGGTCCTTGATATTGAATACAGCTTGCTGTTCGACGTCGATCCTACACATCGTGGGCTCGTCCTATATAGCAACGGAACTTCGGCCAGCACCCATGTTCTCAGTCCGAGCGAACCAACGTTGGAACTGAAGACTAGCGAATCCAATCTGCTACAAACATTCATCACCTACGTGCGCGAAGGTGTTTGGCACATCTGGATCGGATTCGACCACATCTTGTTTTTGCTCGCCCTCTTGCTGCCGGCTGTGTTGATATTGAAGGATCGGAGTTGGCTTCCAGTTGAAGAGTTCAAGCCCGCGCTGCGAACGGTCACTAAGGTCGTTACTGTTTTCACCATCGCGCACTCAATTACGCTGTGGCTCGCCGTGATGGAATACGTAACGATAACTAGTCAAGTTATCGAAGCGACGATCGCTTTCTCAATTGTCGTCACGGCACTGAACAACATTTACCCATTCCTTCGTGTGTCGAGTTGGGTGATCGCGTTTGGATTCGGATTGATCCATGGCTTCGGGTTCGCCAATGTCCTACTCGATTTGGGGCTCTCAAACGTCGCACTCGGAGTATCGCTTTTCGCCTTCAATGTTGGCGTCGAGCTCGGCCAACTCGCCATTGTGATCGTCTACCTCCCGATCGCGTATGCGCTTCGAAAAACGAAGTTCTACGAAACCGTCATTTTCAAACTAGGGTCAGCGGTCGTTGTGATCGTCGGAGTGATCTGGACCATTGAGCGAGTGTTGAATGTCGAGATACCTGGCATCTAAGTAGGACGCAAATGCCAGCCAATGTTGCGTTTGCGTCACATGGCAACCATCTCGGCGGACAAGTTCGAGCAGTTTGACGTGAACGGGGCGGTCAACTGACCAGCATATTTGAATGCAAAAGGTGGAGTGCCGAGAGCGGGAATCGAACCCGCACACCCTAACGGGCGACAGATTTTAAGTCTGTTGCGTCTGCCAATTCCGCCATCTCGGCCCAGTGCTCATTCAATCGATGCCTTTTGTAAGTGTGTACCGCAGTACACGTTTTGGCTTAATCTAAACGATTTGTGGTTAGTTAGCTTTAGCTATTTCAGCCTAGTTTAGCTATCTCGGTCAACATCCGGACTTTTTATAAGTCCCTTGCGTCTGCCAATTCCGCCATCCCGGCGCGCTGAATGATGAAAAGAGTGGCTTCGGATACTATCGGCTACCGGACGGATTCTGTCCAGATTGGCAGCTTCCACCCAAAACAAGAAAATTCAATTCGATACCGACCACACAAAAGAAATACCAACAGAGCGACTGGATGATGGAAACCTACGACACAATTGTGATCGGATGCGGAGGAGTTGGCAGCGCTACGCTGTATCAACTAGCCAAGCGGGGTCAACGCGTACTCGCGCTCGACCGTTTTCCAAAAGCGCACTCCCACGGAAGCTCACATGGGCAAACGCGGATCATTCGACAAGCCTACTTTGAACATCCCGACTACGTGCCGCTGTTGCTTCGAACTTATGAATTGTGGCGTGAGCTAGAAACCGCAACCAACACCTCGCTGTTCAAACAGGTCGGCCTGCTCGAAGTAGGTCCCGCCGATGGCATATTGATTCCTGGTGTAATGCAAAGCGTCAAACAACACGGCCTCGCTATTGAACGCTTGTCAGCGTCGGAGGCTTCGGCGCGATTTCCCTTTCTGATTCCAGCCGAGCAACAAATCGCATTCGAGACGACGGCCGGCTACTTGCTAGTCGAAGAATGCGTGCGAGCACATCTCGCGGCGGCTGTCGGTTTAGGTGCAACATGGAAACAAGAAGTGGCTATCGACTGGTCAGCGTCCAACACATCAGTACAAGTGACCACCGCCGACGCAACTTACTCGGCTGGCTCGATCGTGATTTGCGGAGGAGCCTGGTCCAGTTCATTGCTACACGAAGTCGGCGTCCAATTGACCGTGAGGGAAAAACATCAGTATTGGTTTGCTGCGCCTCCGCAAGCGAACAACATGCCGACGTTTTTCTTCGAGACATCGCAGGGTGAGTTTTATGGCATTCCGCAAATCGGACAATCTGGAATAAAAATCGCGCAACACACGGGCGGTCGCAAATATAACGGCCCGTTCGACGTTTCTTCAGCAAGAGACGAAACGGATCTGGAACAAGTGCGAGCCTTTGCGGCAGCTCATCTTAATTTCGAAGTTGGACCACTTCTTTCACGGCAAGCTTGCATGTACACGAACAGCCCTGACCAGCACTTCGTTATCGACCAACACCCACAGCATCCGAACGTTGTCTTTGCGAGCGGACTTTCGGGACATGGATTCAAGTTCACGGCAGTGCTTGGCGCGATCCTGGCTCAGCTGACTTGCGGTGCAGAACCAGAACTAGCCATCGATTTCTTGAGACTCAGCCGTTTCCAATAAAAGCAACGGAAGTCCCTTCAACGCAAACAGTGCAGTTTCCCCCGCGATTTCCTGGGCCAAGTTTTTCTTGAACTTCCGCGGACCGAAGGTGTCCAAGGGTTCGCGATGATAAGGATGTCATGAGTTGGCGTTGCTTTGCCCCAACAATCTCCTATTTAAAGGGCGTTCGTTGTACAGGCAGAATCGCTTGCGGGTCCACCGGAAACTTAGTGACATTTTGTTCAGTATATATCTATCGCTACTGCGGTGATGGACACGTACACTTGCAACACACTCTGTTCTGGCAGATAAAAGGGAGAATTCACGGGATGATCGCGGCTCAAACTAAAAGCAATCGCATGGCTAAGAAAACCAAGAAAACCGGAGCTGCGGCTGCAAACGCAGCAGCAGCGGAGCAAAACTCGACACTCAACAATACTCTTCAGCAAATCGAAAAAGCTTTCGGCCAAGGCGCAATCATGCCGCTTGGCAGCGAAAGTGATGTTCGCATCGAAGGCATTCCTACGGGCAGCCTTTCGCTCGACTTGGCCTTGGGCGGACAGGGCATTCCTCGCGGTCGAATCATTGAGATCTACGGCCCGGAATCCAGTGGTAAGACCACGCTCGCTTTGCACGTTGTTGCACAGGCCCAAAGAGAAAACGGTATCGCTGCGTTCATCGACGCCGAACATGCACTCGATCCCAGTTGGGCGAAAAAGTTAGGCGTTGAACTCGACTCGCTTCTCGTTAGCCAACCGACGAGTGGTGAAGAAGCGATGCAGATTACGGAAATGCTTATCAAATCAAATGCCGTCGATGTGATCGTTATCGATTCGGTGGCTGCTCTGGTACCACGCAAAGAATTAGACGGAGAGATTGGCGATTCGCACGTTGGTCTTCAAGCTCGTTTGATGAGCCAATCTATGCGGAAGCTGACTGGCGCCATCGCGAAGAGCAAAACGGCGGTGATCTTCATCAACCAGATTCGCGAAAAAGTCGGTGTCATGTTCGGCAGCCCGGAAACAACGCCAGGCGGCCGTGCTCTCAAGTTCTACAGCTCGTGTCGTATCGACGTCCGTCGAATTGGCCAATTGAAAGATGGCGAAGACGTCGTTGGGCAACGCGTTCGAACGAAAGTCGTCAAAAACAAGGTCGCGCCTCCATTCCGTATCGCTGAGTTCGACATGATGCATAAGAACGGCATCAGTATGGAAGGCGACATCCTTGATTTGGCAGTGGATCGAAAGATTGTTGCAAAAAGCGGATCATGGTTTAAGTACGGCGATACACATGTCGGTCAGGGTAAGGAAAAGGCACGTTCCTTCCTTGTCGAAAACCCAGATATCACAGACGAGCTTCGCAGGAAAGTATTCGAAGCCGACGGCTTGCTGGCAACGCCAGAGGTACCAGCCGAAGCGCCAAACGATACCAGTGATGTAGCGAAGGAAGCAGAGGTGGAAGCGAAGCCCGAAGCTAAAGCGGACACGAAGCCCGCACCAAAGGTGGAGGCTAAATCCGAAGCCAAGACGCCGAAGAGTAAGACAAAGAAAACCGCCGCAAAGTAAACGCGAGTTTTCGTTTGTATAAATCCCTGTCGGTGATCGATCCGATGGGGATTTTTTATTGGGTGATACTATCGTCCAGACTTACTTGACTGAAATCAGCTTGGGACGCTACGAAATCGTGCGAAGTACCATTACGCCGAAGAACGACTCGATCACCTCCTGCCGCCAAAGCGTCGCCTGCTCCACCTGTCGCTTCTGCAACCAACCGCTTACGATCGAATCCAACATCAGAAGTACTTGAGACTCCAACGCTAATGGTAATAGGCAAATCAAACTTCCGTTCGTTCGCTTCAACTCGAAACAACTCTTGTTCGCAAGAAAGTCGGAGTCGTTCCGCCATCCCAACTGCATCACTCGAATCCGTGTCTGGCATAACAATCAGAAATGAATGTTTGCCAAACCGTGCAACAAGGTCATAGCTTCGCGTCGCGTAGCGAATACAATTGGCAAGCTGACGCAGTATTCCGTTTGCAGAGATGGCATTGCTCAGTTCGTCATGTTTTTCTAGCTGGTCAATCACAACCGAAAGCACAGCGATTTCTCTCTCGCTTCGTTCTGCTCGCTGAATTTCTTGTAACAAACGAACGAGAACCGAGTCGCGTGTCATTGTGTTGGTCAACTGATCCTGTGTTGTTACGGTCGCCAACCTTCGATTGGCGGCGACAACTCTTTCTTGTAGCTCCACAATTCGTTGACCTGTACGCAATCGTAGTTGCAACTCTCTTGGGTTAACCGGTTTCGTTAAATAGTCGTCGGCACCCGCTGCAAGTCCCTGCAATACTCTATCGGCACCATCCAACCCTGTAAGCATGATGAGGTATGTGTAATTCTTCGCGGTTTCGTTGCGTTGACGTAACGACCGACATACCTCCGCACCATCAATTTTGGGCATCGACCAATCCAAGACAGCCAAACGCGGCCCGGCAGCCGAACGTAAAACTCGCAGCGCTTGCTCACCATCGGACGCAACCATTGTTTCGTATCCCCAACCCTGGAGATAAGATTCCAAAGTCGCAATCGTCGACTGGCAGTCGTCAGCGAGCAGAACTTTCATAGGTAGATATTTTCGGGGAGGGGGAAACAACATTTTGGGGGATACGCAACAATAGCTCTCGCGATCGACAAGGCTAAAACCAAAGATGACTTTTCTTTTTTACTAACAGAAAGTTCGGACTGAAACGATTGTGTGAGTTTTGTCAGGCCTTTCGAGTGAGGGTCCACTGCCTCTCGAGGCGTTGAGGAGATACTTTCGTCGAGGTCCCCAACTGCTGAGCGAATATTGACACACGGTACTCCTCTAGCATCCAACGAAAATCTAAGAGAGCGTCGCGATCCGTCTCCACTGACTCTTCATCGGTCGCCTCAATCCGCTGCCAATACGACTCCAACTCCTCGATCTGCTGAATTGGTTCCCCGCTGACACCGAGTTTCGTGATTCGATGTTCGATGCCTTTCAAATAGCGAGGAAAGTGCTGTAGCCAACGCCACGGCGTATCGGACAGAAACGTTTCGTGCAACATGCAGCGAAGCTGGTGATCGATGTCCTCGCGTGTACGTGTGAACTTGCTTCTGGGAAACTGCTCTCGCGCGAGCTTTACGTGGTGGAAGGCTTCCATTAATGGTGGAAGCACTGCAGCAACTTCTTGCGTTCCCCGACCAATCCGCTCTCCTTTATCTTTCAACCGCGATTCGTATTCGTTTTGTGAACGAGGACAATCGTGTTGCAAAAACGCGAGATCCGAAATCAACAAGGCGCATTGATCTTCCAACGTCGATTTGTCGAACAGCGACGCTGACCAAAGGGTAATTTCGTCCCATCGTGGCAGCCAACGAACTTGAGAACGAAGTGCTCTTCGATTGTTCGATTGATAAAGTCGCCGTACACCGTTTCGCGTTGCAGTTGCAGCAAGTCCAGGTGAATCTTCCAAACGCAGGCCCACCGTTCGATCTTCGAATTCAACCACAGCAGGATACATAGCGACCTCGATTCCACCGCGCGTCACGCGGACTTCTTTCGGTAGATCATCAAAGTCCCACGATGTAACGTCATCCCGATGCCACCCCGTATCGCCGAGCACCTCGGCTTGAGCGGGCAGATCAACGCTTTCCGCTACTTGCGAGCGAACTTCATTCACCGTCCGTCCGGTAGCAGCTTCGTTTCCTTCGTCATCAACGACAACAATTCTCATTCGCAGGTGAGTAGCAAGTTTGTCCAAACGAAAGTCTGAAGGTTGGATTCGCTCGTCAGCAATTTCACTGAACCGCTTAGCAACCTGCTGCAAGAAGTCGCCACTGCAAAAATCTAGTTCAGCAGCCACGCGCGTCGCCGTGTCCGGAGCAGGAACCAATCCGCGGCGAATGGCCTTGGGCAAAGAACGAATCAAAGCGATCAACTTTTCTTCGACGAGGCCAGGCACCAGCCATTCAAGATGCCCAGAATGCAAAAGTGACGCGGCACTTGTCGGAACTGTCACCGTGACGCCATCCTGGTCGGAGCCCGGCTCAAAGTGATAGCTCAACGGTAATTTCATCGTGCCGACATCGAGATGCGGTGGAAACTCGTTCGCATCGAGCGACTCCGATTCGAAAAGATCTTCGATCGACATCGAAAGCCGATCCTTGAGCGCCGGATCCTTTTTCATCGATCGACGGAGACTCGCCAAGTCGTAAACATCATCGGGAATTCGCTGCTCGTAAAACGCGTGAATCTGGTAATCGTCCAGAATCATGTCTCGTTTCCGAGTTTTCGACGCAAGCTTTTCAGCTTCTTCTCGCACTTGAGCGTTGTTCTGAAAGAACCCATCACCCGCTTCCATCTTCTGCGCAACCAATCCCTCTTCGATAAATATCTGACGCGAGGTTTCGACGTCCAAGTGTCCGTAGGCAACACGACGTCGCGCAACGATAGGCAATCCGAAAAGCGTTACATTTTCAAATGCCATTACAGACTGGCTTTTCTCGTGCCAGTGCGGATCCGCGTAGGTTTTCTTCGTAAGGTGTTCACCGATCGATTCCAGCCAGCCTGGATTGATCTTTCCCACCGTGCGACCATATCGACGCGTCGTTTCAACGAGCTCGGCAGCGACGATCCACTTCGGCTTCACACCGATCAGCCCCGATCCGGGCCAGATGAAGAACTTGTTTCCACCTGCGCCCGTATATTCACGCTCGTCTGTTTTGTTCGCGACGCAACTGAGCAAACCTCGTAGCAGCGCCCGATGAATCGCCTGACTGTCCGCTTTTTCGACGAGGCCTTCGTTACGACAACGAAGTTTGTAGCCTTGCTCTTGCACGAGCTGTCGTAGTTGTCGGTGGACTTCCCCCCACTCACGCAAGCGAGCCGGCGAGAGAAAGTTTTTGACGCAGAGCTTTTGAAACTTGCCCCGTGAGAGTTCTTTCCGATTCGTTTCTACAAACTGCCACAGTTTCAAATACGACATGAAATCCGAGTCTTCGTCTTCGAACGGCTGATGTGCCTGATCGGCAGCTTGCTGATGATCGATAGGCCGAACGCGCGGATCTTGAATCTCCAACGCCGCGCAGATTACTAACACTTGGGCCAAACAATTCTCTTCATCGCCAGCCAAGACCATCCGCGCAATACGTGGATCTACGGGCAACCGACAGATGGCGTGTCCCGTTTTCGTCAGCCGTCGATGGTCATCGACGGCACTGATTTCGAAGAGCGTTTTGTAGCCTTCACGAATCGTCTCTGGGCGAGGAGGGTCGAGCAACGGAATCGCATCGACCTCTCCCATCTTCAGCGATTTTGCTTGCAAAATTACGGACGCCAGGTTTGTGCGTTTAATTTCTGGTGTCGTGAACGGGGCACGTTCCAAAAAATCGGCGTCGTCGTACAGACGAATACAAATGCCCGGCCCCAAACGACCGCATCTTCCTTTTCGCTGATCCGCTGACGCTTGAGAAACCGCTTCGACCGGCAATCGCTGCATTCGAAGTCGGGAAGAAAATCGACTGATGCGAGCCGTCCCCGAATCGATCACGCAATGAATACGAGGAACTGTCAACGACGATTCGGCAACGTTCGTTGCCAACACGATACGTCTAGCATTCCCCGGATTGAAGATCTTGTTTTGTTCAGCTGTCGAAAGTCGCGCGTACAGCGGCAAGATTTCGCGCTGTTGCAACTGCATTTGCTTGTCAGCTTTGAGTCGCTTTGCTGCCTCGCGGATATCGCGTTCCGTCGGTAAGAAAATGAGAATGTCGCCGTCGTTGGAGAGCTCGTGAACCGCGTTCAGAATGCCCTGGTATACGTTCAGCGTCTGACCGTCTTCCGTTTCCAACGGGCGGTAGCGAACTTCAACAGGGTACGTGCGGCCTTCCACTTGAATCACTGGTGCGGGCGCTTCGACGGTACCAAAATGTTCGCCAAATCGCTCAGCATCAATTGTGGCCGATGTAATGATCAGCTTCAGCTCGGGTCGCTTCTTCAAAAGCTCGTAGAGCATACCCAACAGGAAGTCGACATTGAGCGAGCGTTCGTGAGCTTCGTCCAGAATCAACACTTCGTATTGGTTCAGGAACCGATCACCCGCCGCTTCGGCCAACAAGATGCCGTCTGTCATGAGTTTGATATAGGTTCGCTCGTTGGTTTTGTCATCGAAGCGAATTTTGTAACCGACTGCATTTCCAAGTGGCGACTTCAACTCGTGCGCGATTCGTTGCGCGACACTGCGGGCTGCGATCCTTCGCGGCTGCGTGTGTCCGATCAGTCCTCGCACACCATAGCCAGCGTCTAAGCAGATTTTTGGCAACTGCGTCGATTTCCCTGAACCAGTCTCGCCCGCTACGACGATCACTTGACTATCGCGAAGGGCCGCCACGATTTCGTCCCGATGGGCGTTGATGGGTAGGTCGTGCTCGAACGAGATTTCTGGCTGCGTCTGTTTTCGCTGCTCACGTCGCTGGAGTGAATTCTGCAACCGCTGTTGAAAACGTTCCTGCAGATCGTCCGTTGATTTTCCGTCGCGCTGCAGACGTTGGAGCTTATTCGATTGTTGCCGCAACCAATGTCGGTCCGACAACATGACCTTCGACAAGGTCGCCTTGAATTCGTCGGAACTACTCATGAAGAAGAATCAGCGTCGGCCAGCAAGTAAGAGTTAGGTTACCAAGCCCTTGGTAACCATCATAAAGACATCTTCCAGCGTCGGGTCCTTTTCCGCAAAGCTGCGGATACTCACCGTCGGTTCACTGGAAAGCTGTGCCAACAACGTGGCTAACCCTTCATCGTCGGTTTCCAACTCGGCCGTGACGTAAGAACCATCAACTTGCACATCCCGAGCATGCGGCGAGTTGCGAACAATCGACAGCCCCACATCCATACCCTCGTTGAACTTGATCGTCACGATACGATTACCACGAATTCGACGATAGACTTCCTCGATTGGACCGTGCATGAGCAACTGTCCACGCTCGATGATTCCGATCGACGTACAACAGTCCGCTAACTCGGTCAGAATATGACTCGAGATCAGAATTGTCTTCCCCATGCGACGCAGTTCTTTTAGGAGCGCCTTCATCTCTAGTCGAGCACGCGGGTCGAGACCACTGGCTGGCTCATCCAAAATCAAGACGGGCGGATCGTGAACTAGCGTTTTCGCAAGGCAAAGTCGCTGCTTCATCCCACGAGAAAGACCGTTCACAAAATCGTCACGCTTGTGTGTCAGATCCAGTAGTTCCAATACATCGGTAATGACTTGCTTGCGTTTGCTTCGACCGATGGAATAAGCCACCGCGAAGAAGTCCAAGAATTCCCAAACCTTCATGCCGTCATATAAACCGAAGGTGTCGGGCATGTAGCCAAGACTGCGACGGACATCCATCGGATTTTTCGTCACGCTAAATCCGTTCAACATGCCTTCCCCGTGGCTTGCTCGAAGTAGCGTCGCTAAAAAGCGAATCGTCGTGCTCTTCCCTGCTCCGTTGGGGCCAATGAATCCAAACATTTCGCCTGCGTCGATTTTCAGATTCAAACGTTCAACGGCAACAAACTCGCCGTACGTTTTTCCAAAATCCGTGATCTCAATCATAAAGGCTACATCTCTCGCTGATCAAAATTGGTCGGTAGGTCGGTTGTCAAAGCCGAACTGGTTGCGTTTTGCGATTGCACGCTGCACCGCGTACGAATTCGCGTCCCGTTGCGGTTCGGGACGATCGGCGTGATTCAGTTGAGCGACGATAACCGTCCGCGCAACGACTTGTGACGCTTTCGGTTTAACGGCGATTCCTGGTACCAGCTTTTCGGTCCAGCCCACCAAAACCATTTCACCAATTCCAAGCCGCGCTGGATCCGTAGCCAGATCGATGACTCGTCGAACATTGAGGCCATCCTCTTGCTCAACGCGACTGGTAGTTGGGTCCGCCTCCCACGATTCGAATTCGACAAGCTTTGTATCAAGTCGTCGAAAATCGGGAGCTGCCAAACTGGCTTTGGCCTGTAAATCTCCAACGCGGGCGGCTTCCACAACATCGTGCGACGTACGGCGTACCAACACGACCCCTTTTAAATCAAAACTCGTTTGGTTGCTCACCTCATCTTTGTCTGGAGAATAATCGATCGTTCCACCAACATTCAGCATCTGTTCGGTGTGGATCATGCCTGTCGAATTAGAGCTTACGCTGAGTCCCGTCATTTCGACTGTATCGCTAAATCGCAAACTTACATTGTTACTCGTGCGCTGATCGATTTCCAAAGGCAGGATTAACGAGGACTCATCTTCGCCAGTGATTTCGTAGGCTGAACTCAGTGACGTGTAAAAGCCAATGTATCGTGTCGTGTGTGCTCGGTCGTAACCCGGCTGCAGTTCGAGCACCGCAATTTCCGTTCGACTGCGAACAAATCCGATATCTAACTGTGCTGCGCGGATCACACCTATCGCGCCGCCAATCGAAAAGAGGGGAATCATTGCCCACGCCCATTCGACGCGACCAATCAACCGAAAGAACAACCAGTTCACGGGAACCAACAAAACTAAATAAAGCCCGAGTACCTTTGCCACAAAACTAGCTTCGGGTACATCCACTCCCGCTGCAGTACGCAGCGCGTTTGCGGCTCGTTGCGAGACAGCACTTTTGTCAGACCAACCGGCGACGCCAAGTACCGGATCCTGTGCGAATCCGTTCATGCCATACGTAGCTTGAATCGATGGGGGCAACAAATGCGAGACTGCGGACGCGGCCTGTTCCTCGTCCGATACATAATCATCAGAAGTTCGTTTGTTTTTCTTTTTACTTTCGCCAGTCTGACTGGACGCATCGCGACTGAAGTACCGAACCTGGGAAGTCGTACGAGGATCATCACGTTCCCCCGTCCCAATGTTCCATTTTTCGTAAACTTGGCCGGTATTATCGTCCGCGAAAAATCGACGCGACGCCCGGCCAAGCAAACACGAATTCACCATTCCGTCGAATCCCGCCCAACGTCGAAAAACCGGATGTGGCAAATTGAACGCCGTCACGCGCACACTTCCCCGACCCACGTGCTTTTCGGCAATCAGGTCAGCCGTATTTTTGATGAAGTGGCTACCGTCGCTTTTCTTCAGCTCGATACTTAGCGGACGCTCGGCTTCGTCTTTTACGGTGAGATCAAACGTCATGGGCGAACGATCTTGACGGTTTGTCCCGTTTCCATCGCTTGCAGGTTCGTCCGTGGCGGACGCTTGCAACTTTCGAAAATCCGCCGGTTCGACAAATGACCAATGTTCGTTGAGCGTCGCAAATTGTTCGTCGGATATTTTTGTCGTTTTTCCAGCGCGGGCGGGCAGATAGTCGTCCAGAAAACTACCGGCGAGACGATCGAGTGTGCGAGGACCGTTCACAACCAGTTGGCCCCCCCAGTGAAGCCAATCCAACATTGCCTGCTGCTGAGAAATACTCAGGATGTCAGGATCGAAGTCGTCCCACAACACGTACGCGACCGTGCTCCAGGTGAGCGAATGCGATGACAGATCAACTCGTTGCGTTCCCTTTGGCAACTTGATGTGATAATCGATCGGTGCTTCGATGACGTATTCACCTTCGCGTTCAGGTCTGGTCAGGCGAAGGTTTTTTATGAACTGATAGTTGTCCGCTTTGTCCGCCAAGACGACGAAGTGGTTCTCGGAAGCCTTCATGTTGACGGCCAATTCGGATCGCCATTCCAACTGTCGGCCACCACCGCGAGGATGCAATCGCGACATGAAATACATCTGATTGGGGGTGGCGGAAAACGTTTCGCGCCGGTCTTTCGGTGGAATCGGCGCGAACAGAACAAGGTCTGCGTTCTTTTCTTGACCTTTCGGCAACGAGACCGATCTGGACGTGAGCAATTCGAAATTGCCCGGCAACTTCACCGGACGCACTTGGTTGTCGATACACTGCGCTTCAAGATCGCCCTTGGGGAAATCGAAGTTGTTAGCCTTGAGCCTTTGGACAGCACCAAACCAATGCCCAGGCTTCACGTGGCTCATGGGTTTTCGAGATTGGTCGTCTTTCGGTTTTTCGTCCGTGGGAAGTACACGTAAATCGACGATTTCGAAGTCCGGTTTCTCATCGCGTTCCGCATCGAGCTTCCGTCGTTGCTCCTCCATCTCGTCAATCGTTTGGTCTCCGGTGAGCGGCTTCCGAGGATTCGCCGCATTCTTTGGTTTCGGCGTCGTCGAACAACTGCAGCCAACAGACCAAAACGCAACGCACCCGACGAAGAGAATCGCCATCAATCGCGCGACGTTAGTACGAGAACGAATCATTTGCTCAATCGCAGAGTGCCAAACAAAGACGTATTGTCATATTTAGTTATAAGAAACTATGCCTCAAGAAGAAAGCTGCCCTGCATCATTCGCCCATATGAAGCGAAACAAGCCAGCATCCTCACGCCGGCCAGCACGCGAAATCAGGCGGTTTCGTAGACTTCAAGCTGAAGATCTACAACGAGGTCCTTCACCGTTTCGCGGTAGGCATTCATGTGATCGGCGACCAGATGATCCTTCAGTGCCGCCACACTCTCCCATTGCTCGATGACAACCACCGTGTCTTCCCCCACGAGTAGCTGCCCATCAATTCCGGTGTTCGCGTCGACTGTTGGTCCGTACTGCACGCAGCCGACCTCGGCCAAGACAAGCGGAACGAGTTTGTGGAACTCAGCCAGAAAAGCAGCGCGTTTACCAGCGACGGTTTTGATTTTGGCGATAACGTGAATCATTGAAAAGGAACCCTTCGAATTTCGTGCTTCCGTAGCACCAAGCCTACCAGCTAAGACTTTGCGACAAAAGCAAGCCAATAGAATATCCAGCCCGTCACAGCAGTCATCATCATTTCGAAAGAGGCAAGCGAGGCCCAAAACCGATGCGAACGACTGTGCTTGTTCGGTGCTGGGGGCTTAGGGAATTGGCGGATCGCTCGAACGACCACCACTAACCATAGGAATGCGGTTGGTATCGCAAAAAACAAATGGACGCCCAGACTATAGTGAACCCAATCATTCCACTCGGGGCCCGTCCAATAAGGCGATGGTTCGGCGCGAGCTTCCCAACCCACGACACGCATCTCTACTTCAAACGCCGTAACAGCCACCAATAACACGGTCGCTAACGTTAACTGTACTTTCTTGTGAAACGAGAATTGCTTGCGTTTCGCCAACAAGATGCTCCACCCTAGCAGAGGCACCACAAGGAACATCGCTAGGAAAACGACGTCCAACATGAGTGAACCACGAGTGCCCAGGAATCCTTCAATACCTGGGAACGAATCGATGGGAGCATTTTCCACAGTGTAGGAGTCTTTCAATTCGATCGAACTGCGAGCGGACGAAGGGTTCGGCGAGACAAGCGAACACTATATCGGGCGACGATGCGGTGGGTCTACCGGCTGTCATTTGCCCAACAGTTCTTTTCGAGCGGCGTTTCAGGTTCGCCAATCTTGACATAGGATTGGGAATCCGTTGCACTGATCAAGAGAAACAACACGTTAAAAGGGATGAAAATGGCTCGCGGCAAAACGTACGACAACACAGCAAGAGCGATTGGCGACACACCCATGATCCGGATCAACCGGCTCATCCCAGAAGACCACGCAACTGTTTTCGCAAAGTGCGAGTTTTTCCAGCCGCTCAATAGCGTCAAAGATCGAATCGGCGTCGCAATGATCGAAGCCGCGGAACGCGATGGGCTCATCAACGCTGATTCACACGTTGTCGAACCAACAAGCGGCAATACCGGGATCGCACTAGCATTCGTCTGTGCGGCAAAGGGATACAAGCTAACGCTCACGATGCCCGAATCGATGTCGATCGAACGACGTGCGTTGCTCCGTGCGATGGGGGCGAACCTGATTTTGACGCCCGCCGCCGAAGGCATGAAAGGTGCAATCAATCAGGCCAGCGAGATTGCTGAAAACGAATCCAACGCATGGATGCCACAGCAATTTGAAAACCCCGCGAACCCAGCGATTCACGAAGCCACAACGGGACCAGAAATTTGGGAAGACACCGGCGGCAGAATCGATTGCATCGTGGCGGGTGTCGGAACTGGCGGCACGATCACTGGCACGTCGCGGTTTTTAAAAAGCAAGAATCCTGACTTCAAAGCAATTGCCGTCGAGCCCACAACGTCGCCGGTTATCGGCGGCGGGTCGCCTGGCAAGCATCGCATTCAAGGCATCGGTGCAGGCTTCGTTCCTAAGAATCTCGATACGACGACTCTTGATGAAGTCATCACGGTTGATGACGAAGAAGCGTTCGAATGGTCGCGAAGACTGGCTTCCGAAGAAGGTATCATGGCTGGCATTAGTAGCGGTGCGAACATCTGCGCAGCAGCAAAGGTCGCAGCCAGACCGGAATTCAAAGACAAGCAAATAGTTACAGTTATGTGCAGCCTAGGCGAAAGATATTTGTCCACACCACTGTTCGGCGGACTAACCGGTTAGCGTATTCCCCAGACAGTTATTACCCTGGGCGAGAAAGAGGGTGCGAGCTAGCTCTCGATGCGAATGTCGCCGATGAAGCCGCTATTGATGAGGCCTTCAATTTCTAGGCCGGCGGACTCCGAGGCAACCCACGTCTGACCTTCATCAATCGTTGTAACGAATCGAAATCCTCGACCTCGAAGTTCTTCGAGCTTCTTGCGAGCGGCTTCTTGCCGCTCTTGCTTTGCTGCAACGTTCAACATTTCAAAACTCGTGCCCAGGAACTCTGCAAATGATTAATAATCGGATCCGGCATCCTAAAAACGTGGAACGCATCGAAAATCGATCCACAGGAAATAGCTGCGCGAAAACGAAATGCCTACAACCTACATACGATGAATTCGACTTATCAGGCACCCTTTAGTTCGCCAAAATCGACGAGAATGCGGAAGACCGCGAATATGAAATAACCAGGCTTATCCAATTCGTTCGCATCTCTAAGATTTGCAGCCATTGGTAGTAGTGCTTTCAGTGTGAACACCACGTTGATGTGGGTGGTTTTTAAGCAGATACTCTGAAGCGTCCTAGCTAAACTCGTTTCTTTTTTGGACCAAACCGAGCAAGCAAAGCTGGCAAGAAAACAAGGTCGGCAAACAAGGCAGAACCGATGGTGATCGCACCCATCCAAGCAAAGATACGGTGCTCGCGATTCTCGCTCATCAACACCGTTCCGAAGCCGGCTAGAAGAACTGCGGTCGTCATGATCAACGCCGTACCGACGCCGGTAAACGCATTGCGAATCGCTTCGTCTTCGTTGTCGGTTCGCGACCGTTCTTCTTGATAGCGAGTGAGAAAGTGGATCGTATCGTCCACAGCAATCCCTAGACAAATCGTAAACGCGCAAACGCTGACCATTTCCAGATACTGCCCCGTTATCACGAGGAAACTTCCCGCGAGCACGAGCGGAAACAGGTTGGGGACGATCGAAATCAGCCCAATACGAATCGAGCGATAAACAAACGTGAGCACGAGAAAGATGATGATCGAAGCCCAGGACAAGCTGGTGAGCAGATCCACCACGATCTGATGCAAGTTCTCCCAACGCCAAACGGCGCCGCCTTGTGAAAGACCAACAGTAAAGTTCGGATGGCGCTCGTTGATCTGCAATAGGCCGTCCTTAACTTGTTCAAACACGGGACCGTAGCGTGCAATTCCGACGTCCTGAAGCCGAAAAAGCACCAGAGCGTTGCGACGTTCCGGCGTGTAGAAGGCTCTTTTCAAAGGCGGCGGCAAGAGATCTAGCATCGACATCCTGACTGCCGGCTCCCCGTCACCAGGCAACGCATCGATCAAGTTGCAAATCGAAAGCGGATGGCCAACCAACTCGATCGGACGCAATAATTCGTCCACTTCGGTGACGACTTCCAGAACTTCGCCACTGTCCGATTCGACTTCGCGATTCCACCTTACGTAAACACTGGCGATCTCCAAACCGCCCATCGCCTCGTCCATCTTCTTCAATGCTACGACAGGTTCAGCGTACATGGGCATGCCTTCGACTCGGCGCTGATCTGGTTTCAGTTGAAATGCAACCAACGCCAAACCCAGCGTGCAAGCGATGCCAAGTTTGCTGAAAAGACCAATTCGAGCCAAAACGAATTCGACGACCAGTCCGATCTTCGACAAGTTCTTGTCGATCAGACTCTTTTCCAATCCCCGATGCACATTGCGTCCTAACCACGACGACGACAACAGCGGAATCGTAGCGATCACCGACACGAATGTGCAGAAGACTCCAATCACACAACAGAAACCGAATTCGGTAACCGTCTCGTGATTCGCCAGTCCCAACGAACCGAAACCGATCGCGGTAGTGAGAGATGTCAATGCGCACGCTAGCCCAACTTCGCGAACACCCTCAAGCGCTGCTTCCTTCGTTGGCAAACCTAGCGACCGCAACTTGCGAATGTGGACCATCAAGTGCACGCCGTCGGTCAATCCGACCAGACTAACGAGTACCGGCAAGATCACGTTGTTGAATGGATTGTCTTGGACTTCGAAATAGGGCAGCAAACCAATCGTCCAATAAACGCCCAATGCCGGCGCAACAGCCACGATCAACACGGCAGACAGTCCGCGAAACAGAATCAGTGCCATGATGGCGATCATGCCATAGCCAATCAGTTGGTACTTCAACAGACTCGCTTCGTTCTGTTGCAAGTACACCAAGTGCAAAGGCGTGTTGCCCGTCACTGAAAACGCAAAATCAACATTTGGCGACGCGTCTGGTTGGTTGTTCTCGCCTTGCACTTCGCTCGCCGCTGCCTCCGCTACTTCCCGCAAACGACTAATGCAGTCCTCATCTGTTTCGACGTAGAAGTAGTCAAACCGAATCAGCAACAACGCCGTCTTCGCGTCTGCGGACAGGAATTGCCCCAATACCAACGGGTTCGCGAGCGCTTTCTTCTTTGCATTGTCGAATCGGATCTGCGAAGCGGTTTCTCGTGGCAAGAGTGGTTCCGGCAACCCAAAAATATTGAGAATGGGAACGCGGTCCATCCAAACGACACTTCGCACGTGATCCAGCGATTCCAGCGAATCGACAACTCGGCGTAACGTTTTCGCGCCTCGTGGGGAGAACATCGAATCGGACTCGACCACCATGACAGCGTCGGCACCCGCGATGCTAAACGGGTTCACGTCGGGCGGAGCTTCATCGTTCGTGCCATCGCGCATGACGCTCGAATTACGTTCTCGCTCTAGCTGTTCTTGCTCAGGAGGATGCAAGAACTGGTAGATCTTCTCCGGCGCAAATTGACCGACGCTCGCGACCGCCGTGATGAAGACCAGCAGCACGATCGTCACCCACGGATACAGCACGATCCAATCGGTGAGAACGTAAAAGAGGCGTCTCGGTTTTTCTTGCGACACGTTGGCCTTCACGATTGAACTACTTTACTCGCCAACGCGCTGCTTGCTCGATCTCTTCCTTGGTGATTTCACGGTCATGATTGTGGTCAAAATCCCGAGCCGCATAGCGACGAAAAGCAAGTGACATCTCATCGTGTTCCACCACGCCGTTCTTATTCTTATCGAACCGCGTCATTAAACGAGCCACGTGTTCGGCGACTTTCTTCTGCTGCTCGGGCGTGAGCGGCTCTTCCTTGGCTGGCTGACTGACGAATTTCGGCGTTTCCTCACGTACTGGTTTCTCTCGCGGTTCACTCACCTCGAAAAAGGCTACGGCCATTTCTTCCCATGTTTGGTCGCCCCACGTTACATGCTCTTTCGGGTCAGGATTCACTGGGTTCGCCGCGGAATTATCAAAAGCAACTTCGAAATGCAACCGATCAAGTGACGACAGCGGAATCGGTTCCTTCAATTGATACGCGTGTTGCCAATTGAAATCGTAGCCCGGCACGTCCAAGAGAACTTCGTCCGAATCACCACGCTCGGCAAACAGGCGGAAAGACTTTCCACGCAAATGCATATGCGGCATGATCGAACGCAGCGTCGCGTGCTGCGGCATACTATAGACTTCGCTGCGAACGATATGGTTATCAGCGTGCGGTGGAATTTCGAACTGCTGATCGATTCCCGCCAGCGTGTACACCTCGTGATGAATTTCTTCGTCTTTTCCGAACGTCAATCCAAGCGTCGTTAAGTCCGTTTGCTCAGTACCGGTCGGTGTGTAGTGCTGCTGGAAAACGAGCTTCGACTTCGCTGGAACCTTGATCGCGTGACCTTCGGGAAACGCCCCAGCTCGAGAGCCCGGAACGTACGCCGTCAGCCAACCAATTCCGCGAAATTGCGAACCGTCGGGCGGACGAACGAAAACAATGCTGTGATGTAAGACACTGGAGTTCCCGGGTTGTATCTGAGCACCCGTGATCCACTTGTCCTCCGTGAATCCAGGATCCACCACAAAGTACTGGTACTCGACGGTCCCATCCGCAGGGACCGTGAATTCGTTCTTGCTCATCGACACCACGACATCGGGATCGCGCGGAAGTCGCCAACCGGTTTCTCGTTCGAGTTGCTCAGGCAAGTCATCCGCATCGCCGTAGGGCATGCCCGCTTCAACCCAAGTCCGAAGCGTTTCTTTGGCTGCATCAGACATATGGCGCGAGTTCGTGAACTCACCGAATTTAGGATTTGCGTGCCATGGCGGCATGCGGCCTTCGTCGATCACTTCGATCATTGTCTCGGCCCAACCAGTGACTTCTTCGTAGTCTTCAAGGCTGAACGGACCAATCTCACCCTCGCGATGACACTCCACGCAATGCTGCTGCAACAATCGCGAAACCTGTTTGCAGTAGTTCACCGAACTATCGACCACCGGCTCTCGAACGCGGCCAATGAAGCATCCAACCGGCGTCGTTTCTGGTTCCGCCACTTCGCGACCGGCGGTAAGTGCTTCGAGCGCCTCACGAAGTTCGTGGCGCGAGGCTGCTGCCTTGCTGACGCCTGGTGTGTATTGATCATCAATGCGGCCGCGATAACGAACGTCGAAATCTCCATCCAGCACAAAGACTTCCGGCGTCCGTTTGGCATCGAACTGATCAGCTACTTCGTTGCGAAAATCCTTAAGCATTGGAAACGCGAGACTGTGCGTTTCAGCGTACTTACGAACGTCTTCGACCGAATCCTGTTGGTTACTGTTGATCGCGACAAACTGCACGGAGTCGAACTGCGCGGCCAAATCATTCAGTCTCGGGGCGTATAGCTTCGCCAACGGACATTCTGTGCCGAGGAAACAAACAACGGTGAGCTGATTCTCTTTCGGTGCGACTTCGACTGATTCGTTGTCTATGTTGGGCAACTGAAATGAATCCACCGCAAACGCGCTGGACGCGATGAAAAAAATCGCTGTCGCAAAAAACCGCTTCATCATGTTCCTCATTCAGGAGTGGTGGCTTCTAACGGCCACCGCATCGAATTATTGCCAATCTCTTATTGTCGGTTTCTGCCGCGTAATAGACAAACAAAAATGTTTTCGGCGGCTGGAACCACCACTACATGTTATGCCCCTAGTGCCGCCGCAATCCACTCTTCTGCTTTCGTCAGCGCCTGTGGAATATTCTCTGGATTCTTTCCTCCAGCCTGCGCCATATCGGGTTTGCCGCCACCGCCACCGCCCACAACAGGTGCAACTTCCTTAACCCAATTGCCAGCACTCACCTTGGGAACCAAGTCGCGACTGACCGCAGCGATCAGGGTGACTTTACTATCACCTTCACGCGAAGCAAACAAAATAACGGTGGGCTCGATCTTTTTTCGAATCTGGTCAACCAATTGACGCATGAGCGCCGAGCCCGCCATCGGAAGCTCGGCAATGATCACTTTCGTACCACCAATGTCCTTTGCCGATGCAACCAACTCATCGACCGAAGCACCGCCCGCTTCTTCACGAGCCGCCATTTGCTGCTCGAGCGTTTTGCATTCGTCCAACATAGATTGAATGCGATCGGGTACCTCGAACGCCTGAGTGTTAAGGGTCCTCGCCGTTTCTCGCAACAACTTTCGCTTTTCGATGTACGACAACTCACTGCCGGTCGAAGAAGCAACGTTAGCCTTGGGTTCCGCGCCGCCGCCACCCGCCGCTTGTTTCTTGAGCCATCGCGCTTTGTCCGCCAGCGCCGTAACAGCATGAAGGACTTGGTCGTCTTTGACGTCCAACAAATTGGCGGTCTTCGTTAGCGAGGCTTCCGTTGTCGCCTGATGCTCGACAGCGCGAGCACCAGTGAGCGCCGTGACACGTCGCGTGCCAGCCGAGACGCCTTCTTCCGAAAGAATCTCGAATTGCTGCACTTGATCGGTGTTCGTGAGATGCGTGCCGCCGCACAATTCTTTGCTGAACTCGCCGATTGAAACCATACGAACTGGGTCGGGATATTTTTCGCCGAACAACATCAT
>CAYNJG010000043.1:0-37643 GCA_964397295.1 uncultured Pirellulaceae bacterium | reverse complement strand
TAACCAACGCCCATCTGTTGCAAACCGATTGCTCCGGTAAATACGACAATCGCAATTTGCGCAACAGTTGCAAGTTGCTTTGCGTTCGACGCACCCGATTCGCGAATGAAGCCGGCCGCCAAGTTCGCCAAGTAAAGACCTATGCCGAAAATGACAACGCCCATGATGGCTTTCGTACCAAAGCCAATAAACGTTTCGACGTGACCGGCAAGCATTTCCATCCCCATCATCGGCAACGCCTGCATCACGGACAGAAGCATGATCGCGACGAGGACAAGTTTGCTAACAAGGCTCGATGGTGACGACGTGTCTTTCGCATTGGAAAGGTTGAATCCAAGTTTGGCTGGAACTTCGTCGAAGCCAACTCCAGCAAGCAATTCTTCGCAAAGCCCGGAAACCAATTTGCCAACAAAGTAGGCAATACCCAAAACCACAGAGGCTCCAAGTACACCGGGAATCAAGCCTGTGATCTTTTCAAGAACGGCACTTGCGGGTTGCGTGACTGCATCAATGTTCAACGTGTTCAATGCGGCAACCAAAACAGGAAGCAACACCAACGCGTAGCAAACAACACCAGCGATGTTCGACAACTTCGTCTGACCACCCATGCCAACACGTTGTGCAAGCGAGTCTGCACCAAACGATGCCGCCAAGTTGCTGACAACCTGTTTAATGATTTTTCCGACGAATAAGCCGATAGCTAGGATGATGCCGGCACCAAAGATATTCGGCAAGTAGCCCATTGCTTTGTTGAACATGCCTTGAATTGGCTCGAGCAATCCTGGCATTTGCAACGCACCCAAGATGGCTGGCAAGAACAGAAACAGAATCAACCAGTAGGCTGCTTCTGGAATCGTTTTGCTAAGCGAAATTCCTTCGCCGTCTACTGGTGCTGCGTTCGATTGAAACGACGACGAGAACTCGTCACCTGCTTCGGTCTCGAGTGCGCTGTCCATGGCTGAAGTCGCCACGGAAGCTACAGATTTTGCACCTTGGCCCAAGGACGCGAGTTTGGTGTCGATGTCGATCGCTTCCAAACCTTTGCCAGAAAGTTGACGAACAACGGTAGCAATCAACCAACCGATCGCACCCAAGACAGCAGCACTAATGACGCGCGGAGCAAAGGCGAAGACCTGATTCAGGAAGCCATTCAAAGGCGTGGAGACGATTGGCAGATCTAAGACGTTGAAGAACGTGACCAGCACGAACAACATGATCAAGTAAAAGACAGCCTTACCAACCAACCGCGACACGTCACCGCCGCCGGTGGGCAAGAATTTGGCCAGTTGTTTGTCGACACCAGTCTTAACGATCGCCAACCGTACAACGCGTGCGATAATGTGGGCGACAATCCAACCTATAAAAAGAACGCCAATCGCTGCCGCGATATTAGGCAAGAACTGCCCCACCTGTGTTGTCACGCCGCTAAGCATGTCTTGAATTGCTTCACTATTCATCTGTCTTTATCTCCAATGAAATGTAACCCCGTGAGACCCACATCGACACTATCTCGTAAGTGCCGGATCTTGTATCGATTTCAAGTAATTCACATCATTTTCGCTTAGCCGTGCGAGTGGCACTCGATAGAGCCGTCCGCTAACCGAAAGAATGACGCTCTTTTCATCACGACTGACGAAGCGAGCATCGACTTGACGTCTATCCGAAGAAGTCCACGTACGCACCGGGTAAGCTGTCCCGGGCGGTGTCGTGGCCTTTAATGGCTTGGGCGTTGCTTGAGCACTAGCGTTCGGACGAGTCGAAGAACCAGTCGTTGCAGGCCGAAGCGTTGTACGATTCGGAGGTTGTAGCTGTCCCGTCACCGAAGAACTGGGCGTTGCGGCTTTCAAAGCGGTCGTTTCAGGTGCCGGCTTGACTATGTTCAGCGGGTTTTGCGAACCAGCGGCTTGGTCCGATAAACCAAACGAACCGGTATCAAGATTTTTAGGCTCCGGCGTCGGAGATTCATTCGTTTCAAAGGAATGGTTGAATTCGTCAGTCGCGGGCTCGGTCGTTGCCACCGGTTCGTCAAAAGAAAACTCTGGTGAGTCAAACGATTCGGCTTCGTTCGGTGCGTCCGTTTCGGCGGGATCCCAGCTCGAATCAAATTCGCTTCCCGTACTCGAATTCGCTGTTGGAGGCTCGGTCGCCGCAACGTCATTCCATCTTGAGCCAGTATCACTGGAGTCAGAATCGCTTGCCATCGAATCCAAGCTGGCTCCCAACCCACCACTCGCATCGTCGCTTCCCGATGTTG
Organism: uncultured Pirellulaceae bacterium; assembly: GCA_964397295.1. Taxonomy (GTDB): domain Bacteria; phylum Planctomycetota; class Planctomycetia; order Pirellulales; family Pirellulaceae; genus CAYNJG01. The sequence goes on along the minus strand of CAYNJG010000043.1, from coordinate 35,389 downwards.
CGTCATCAACATCTCGATCGGCAAAGCGAAGTGCGTCATTCGTTTCGCTGTCATGGGCTGCTGTGCCCAGACCAACTTCCGCAGTACTGGAGTTGTTTACTGCAATGCCATCGGTTGTTGCATCATCACCAGTGGCTCCGTCCGTTTCGCCGCCAGTGCTCGGACTGTCGAATCCGGTTGACGTCACGGATGCAATGTTTGTTCCTGCGTTGGGATACTTGGCGAGCAAGAAATGTCCCAAGAGCCAGACGACTCCCAGAAACAAACAGGTCGTAATTACGAGCGACCCAACGATCTTTCCAGACCGAAGAACCCCTGCCCTTGTCAGCCTTGTTTTTTTAGGCTTTGAATTCATAGCAAACACACTTTCTATTGACCTTGATTGATTCGCGAATCACTGTCGCCAGTTCCTACCTAGCACCACCAATGGTGGAAACAAGGCACGGCTCATAGCGGTTACCACGGACAGACCTATAGCTGAATCCATCGGTTTTTTTCGGGCGCGCACGCCATCGAATGCGCTCTTTTACGCGCACGTTTACCTCTAGAAGGGTAGTTTCAAACCACCACACTTGTTGCACACCGGGCTCGCGAAGGAGCCTCACCCCACTCACTATTCGCTTTCGAGCGAGTGATGTTGTGCTTTTTCAAAATATTGCTCTCGTCGCTAGCTCGGCCACCAAACTACGGGGATAGCTTGATGAAAAAATCAAGTCGTTCGAGTTGGCTCTTAGACCACTGCGCATTCTGCGTCCGGCTTGTCTCGGCTGACGTCATTCGATACTCGCCAGCTTCGCATACGGGCACCCGAAAACCTTTCGATGCTACCCGAATCGTTTACAAGATTTTGTTTAGAATTGGATGATGAATTCTAGCGAGAATCGATGCTTTATCGGCTGCCCTGTTTGGGCCTGTGACAGTTGGGTTGGCACGCTGTACTCTTCAACGCAGAGACGTAAATGGTTGCGCGAGTACTCTTCGGTATTCGCCACAGTCGAAGGTAACAGCACATTCTATGGCCAGCCGAGTACAGAAGTTGTGCGTCGGTGGGCAGAAGACACTGCTCCAGGATTTCAATTCGCGTTGAAGTTTCCTCGCACGATCACTCATCACAAACAATTGATCGATGCTGAACTGGAAACGCATCTTTTTCTAAACTCGTTGCGCATTCTCCAAGCTGCCAACCGATTGGGGCCCAGCATCTTGCAATTGCCACCTTGGTTTGCAGGTGAACAGTTTTCGCGACTCGAAAAATATCTGCGTGCGTTGCCGCGTGACATCCCACTTGCTGTCGAAGTGAGGCATCTTGACTACTTCAACCATGAACCCGCCGAAGATCGATTAACCGAACTATTGGCCGACCTCAATGTTGAACGTGTCGTGTTTGATAGTCGCGCGCTTTTTTCGAATCCGCCATCTGACCAATACGAGACTGCTTCGCAGCGAAGAAAGCCAAACTTTCCCGTGCGTCCGATTGCAATTGGCGATTCTCCGATGGTGCGATTCGTTGGGCGCAATTGCGTGAGTGACACGCAGCCATGGATCGAAGAATGGGTGCCAGTCGTGGCAGAGTGGATCCATCGCGGTAAAACACCGTACGTTTTCACGCACTCGCCCGATGATCAATACGCACCCGAATTCGCGAGAGCTTTTCACGCGGCATTGAAAGCGATCGTTCCGAACCTAACGCCGCTGCCTGAAGCTTGGCCCGGAGAACTTGTTAAACGGCAGCAGCCTTTATTTTAAATGCATCAAACTCCACGTTTGCGAACGCATCGTCGATGGAACCGGGGTTGTTGATGTTGCCTGCCAATTCAACGGTTTGCTGACTCGATTCGGCAAATGATACGTCGTCCGAAATTTCTACGAGGTTGCCAGCGATTTCTACGAGGTTGCCAGCAATTTGCTCGACATCCGCAACTTCCAACGGCGCGAGTTCTTCGCTTTCCGGAGTTTCGTTGGGCGTGATGACTGACAGTGGCAGCGAATCCGAGAATGCAATCGTCGCCCAAACCCGTTGCAGCGCGGCTGATCGTGTTGTGTTCGTTGTTGCAATAGACGAAGCCGCTGACGCGTTGGTCGTCGTGACGCTGCCCGAAAGCGCGAGTGGAATCACAGCGGCGGCATCCAAGCGACCTAGCGAATCCGAACCGCTGACAGAAGCACCGACACTTTCCGTTAGTGCGTCGCGCACAGCACTGGCAGCAAGCGTTGGGTCTGCTGCCCAAGCAAGCGCCGCAACACCCGACACAAACGGCGCGGCCATACTGGTTCCGCTAAGCGATGTGTATCGATTTCCAATGTAAGTACTGAAAATGCTCTGTCCGGGTGCATCGATTTGCACAGCACCAGAGCCTCCAACGTCGTTACTAAACGAAGCGATACGGCCCGCGCTACTATAAGCACCGACCGACAGTACATTCGATAGCGTAGCGCTGTGCGATGCGGGATGTCCGGGGACACCGGCACTTTCATTGCCGGACGCTGCGACAACTAGAACGTTATTCTGCTCGGCATAGCGAAGTGCAGAATAGACGCTCTGACTATCACCGCCTCCAAGACTCAAGTTGATCACCTGCGCACCATTGTCGACCGCGTAACGAATACCTTGTGCGACTCCGTTGGTCGAACCCGATCCGTTATCATCCAAAACACGAATCGGCAAGATCGAAGAAGCGTAGGCAACGCCAGTGCCGCCGACACTGTTGTTCGCAGCGGCAATAATCCCTGCGACATGCGTTCCATGGCCGTTACCATCCGACGGCGAGTTATCTCGATCGATAAAGTCCCATCCATTTACATCATCCACGAAACCATTTCGATCATTGTCGATTCCATCGCCGGGTATTTCGTCTGCGTTCACCCAAATGCTATGTGCTAGGTCGGCATGGTTTAATTGCACACCGGTATCAATCACAGCAACCGTGATTCCTTCACCCGTATATCCTGCAGCCCATGACTCGGGCGCATTTACTGCATTCAGTCCCCAGTCGCGTGTACTGGAGCCGAAGTACGGGACACTGGCCAGCGGTGTATCAAGAACTGGAGTTGCCGGAGGAGCCACCGGTGGCGTCGCTATGGGAGGTGGAGTCGTTGTCGGAGGTGGGTCCGTTGGCGGAGTTTCACTGGCAGGCGGCGTGTTAATCGGTGGTGTTGCATTTGGAAGGTTTGACTCTAACGCGAGTGTGTAATCACTGCTTGCCGATGCATATGCGTCAACGACAACGTAATAAGAACCAGGCGCGATCCAACCAACAATGCCTTCGCTCGCACTTCCGCTTCGGTCCGATTTGACTAGCTCCTGGCCGCTTTCCGCAAACAGGTACAGATCAAGGTCTCCGGTGAGTCCCGTCAGGTTGGCCTCAAAGCGAGTCGATGCCTCAACATCAAACTGAAACACATCCAAGCCATCGTTACTTCCCACGAAGTCACTGTAGGTGCGAGTTCCACGCAACGAACCAAAATCAAGTGCCGTTCCAAACGTGTTGCCAACCGGGTCCGATTGAACGTCTAGCTCAGCCGAAAGGTGAAGCGAATATCCCGTGCTCCTCCAGCGATTGTAGTTCTGTACGACGACAAAGTACTCGCCCGCTTCCAAGTCTTGCTCGATCGAGTCAACTTGCGAACCGCCGCTCGTGGACGCCGCGACTGTCTGGCGACTTGCGTTGAGAAGATACAGATCCGCGTCCGCTGACAATCCAGTCAGAACAATCGAGGCCGTACCACTTGTACTCATCTCAAACCGAAAAACATCGCGTTCATCAAACGTTCCAACGGCTTGGTCGCTTATCACGATCGGTTGGTCCAACGAACCCAAATCGCGGGCTGTATGCGTCGTGTTATCGCTCGTCTGAAACGAACGATTGTTGCTGTGGGAGCTGCCGAAAAAAGCGGAAGCGGCAACAGTACTTGGGCTTACAGAAAGAACAATTCGACGTTCGAGTTGCTCCATAGAAAACTGACGGCGTGTCATGCAGAGGGAATCCTTTGTCGATTTGGCCGAACGGCCGTTGGTCGTGCTTGTGTGGAGGCCGAAAGATGGTGAAAATCGGACGGCCCGACGACGTGGTCGAATTCTAGCGCGTACGAGATGTCCAGCAACCTTCACTTCGTAGTGAGCGTCTGAAAACGCCATTCTCTTGCAATAAAACGTGATTTCTCAGGGTTTAGGCTGACAGTTGTGCGGCTGCCGGCCGAAATCGTCCGGCTTGTCGGTCCTTTGATGTAGACATATTGATAGCTAAATCGTTTACTACACCTCACACATTTAGCTGCTTTTTTTTGATCCCAAAAATAGCGAACGCACTCAATTTCCGGAGCCATTTCGATGCAAAAAACAAGTTTTCATTTCCGCTGGATCGCCATCCTCATTGGCTGGTGCGTGATAGCAACTTTCGCGATGGCACAAGATGACGAAGGCGGACGCCGAGGAGGTCGCAGAGACCGAGGCGGAGACAACGCGGAACGAGGTGAACGTGGTGGAAGAGGCGGTGGAGGAGGAAGAGAAGGCCGTGGTGGACCCGGTGGGGGACGATCGATGATGCAATTCATACCAATACTCGCAGCACTAGACGCCGACAAAGACGGTGAGATTTCTTCATCGGAAATTGAAAATGCTGTCGCTGCTTTGAAGACGCTCGACGCCAACAAAGACGGAAAACTGACGGAAGATGAAGTTATCCGTTCGTTCGGTGGTCGTCGCGGTGGCGGCGGAGGAGGCGGTGGCGGAGATCCGGAAGCTTTGGTTGATCGGATGATGAGCAGCGACAAGAACAAAGACGGCAAGCTCTCCATGGACGAAATTCCAGAACGCATGCAAGACATGGCCAAGCGAATCGATGAGAACAAAGACGATGTTCTTGATCGAGAAGAGATACTCAACTGGGCTAAGTCTCGCGAAGGAGGCAGCCGAGGAGGTCGTGGTGGTGAAGCTGGTGGCCGAGGTGGTCGCGGCGGCGGTGGAGGAGATCGTGGTGGTCGCGGTGGCGGTGGTGACGGAGGATCTCGCCGACCTACACGACCCGAGTAAAACTATCTGCTTAATAGCTAAACTATGATTCGCAACGAAGCTCAGCAATTCGCCGAGCTTCGTTTTTTCATGCCCAATGAGTGAGGGCTGTGAGATCCATCCGAGCAGGCGTCGGGCTCAACGACGCCCCGGATGCTCGACTACTTTTATTTAAGCAACTGCCGCAACAGACAGTTTGCCCGACGAATCTGGATTGTGCTGAAGAGCCAGCAACTGCTGATTCGCATGAGCTACTTCGGTGGACTCGATACGATCAACGCCTTCAGCCGTGATCGAATAGCCACCATTCTCTTCACGTTTGATCCAACCCTTTTCCCGAAAGTACCAGAGATGGAAATCGAGAATTTCTGCTGGGCATTTCATCATGTGTTCGACACTCGATATTCCCAAGCCTGGCTTCGTCGAAGACTGACGACGCTTCGCATAAAACAGACACAAAAGCTTGTGACGATCAACCGTGTCGGTGCCGGCTTCGCGTGCACTTTCAATGAGGTTTTCTGACTGCTGTTGTCGTTGAGCGTAAAGTGTGTCGTATTTTGCTCGGGTCTCAGGATTCTTCAAGACTTCGAAAGCTTGCATCAACGTCGAGAATTTGTCCTTATCACCGCCCGCGTCCGGATGCCATTTGGTCGCAAAATAGCGAAAAACACGCTCGACGGTCTCCAAGTTTGCGTTGGGAGAAAGTTCGAGTAGTTCGTAGAAGTCGATGAAGTCTTTGTTCATGGTGGGTCCCCGTTTGATGGTAGCTTTGAGCCGTCAATGAATGTGAACGCAAACAGGATGCCGTTGTACATTCACGGAGAAACGGCGTTCAAACGCGCAGCCATGTGGCCATTTGGCAACAGAACGTTTAAAGAACAAACAAGCAGATTCGCAACGCTCGCTATTCGTGCTAAATCAATTCTCGAACTCGTTGCTCGATCCCTTTTAAAACTTCAAGGTCACTGGGATGCGGCGATTCGAATGCCGGACGAAGTGGAATTGGAACATCGTCCATTCGGTAGACCGTGCCTGGTACGTTGATCCCGTATGTGGCTACGTTAAAAGCTACCGCCGCGTGGCGCGTGGTTGGCGTTTCTTTAGGATCGAGCGCGATGTAGGGAATCGATTTCAAATGCTCTCGTGCTGGTTGGCTAAAGTTGGCCATGGGATCGCTTGCAATGATCATCGCCGCATCCGCCTCACCACGACCGAGTACATCTGAAGCTGTGTACTCGCCAGGATTAAACCGTGGATAGCCACGAGCCAGATTAACACCAAACGGATAACCCGTCCGCCAAGAAACAACATTGTCGGCGCCCGTTACGTTGCCGTGCCCACGATTAGGTTTGCAGACGAATCGTGTGTGCGCGTTCATGTCTCGAGTAAGCGAAAGCAGTGCCTCGCTGTTCGCATGTTTTCCGCGTGTCATCGTCAGGCCCATGCCAAAAAAGATCACGCCGAACTTGGCGCTTTTCATGCGATCCATCAGGTCTTGCCAAACAGATAATGCGATACCCGTTTCTCGTTCTGCTAGTTCGGGATCGACTTCAATGCCTCGCGCAAGAGCACGGAGAATCCAAAGCGCCTCGAAGTCTTTGCGAGGTTTGATTTGCAAAAAGATATCTGCAGCTTTCGCCGACTTCGTTTTGCGGACATCAACGATCACGCACGTGCGATCTTTGCGACCGTTCGGCAAGAACATACCTTTTGGCATCAAACTGTATTTTGAAAAGTGCCGTGGATGGCTCTCGGCAGGGTTTGATCCCCAAAACATAATCAGATCGCCACGGTTGCGAACCTCACCAAGCGAAGCGGTAACTTCGCCGACGCCCTGAAACGCCATTCCGCTGGGACCGTGACAAACACTCGTGGTCGTATCAACAAGACCGCCAATCCAATCACAAATACTTACCGCAATACGTTGCGATTCAATCGTTGTATCACTAAGCCCGTAGGTGATCGGATATTTAGCATCGACCAATATCTTTGCCGAACGCTCGATGCCTTCTGCGACCGTCGCTGGCTTGCCTTCGATAAGGCAACTTGGCCGGTCTTCGATGTCGTGATTGAGAAACCAAGCCTTGCCCAATACGCACGCACGTTCGGCCTTGGTGATCGAATGTCCTTCGACCGTTAGGTTGATATCATCGCAAACACACCCGCAGAAAGTGCAGGTCGCATCTTCGACAATTTTCAATGTTGGTGATTCTTTGCCGTCGCTGATCATTCGCTTGCTCCTTGTCGTATTTTAGACCATCGACAGAGCTTCGGCAGGACCTAAGCAATCATCGCAAATTAGCGCAGACGAGGTACAAATCGGCGTAAGTCGAACAACTTACTGTTTTTTTTCTGCGGAGCGGATTTCGGAAGCGGCTGGGGCACGGGCCGTGTTGCTACCTCAGCCGGCGGTACGTGCCGCAACAAAAATCTTGGCCAATAGCTGCTAAGCGTATCGAAGCAGGCAGCTAAGTCGCCGTTACCTTGCTGGTGAACCGCACGTTGGATGATCTTTTGAAGGACCTTCTTTTCGTCTTTCACAATCCACTTGTCATAGAGCTGAATGTCGTCGATCCAAACTTCCCCTTTACCGACAAGATCGATCCGAATTCGCAAACGTAGATCTTGCTCGGTGGGCAAATCCACGAAGCTAAGCTGCCGCTCCTTGAATTCATCAGATATGGCGCGATCGAATAAGTGGAAAGGCTGATAGTTTTCATTCGATGATTCCAATCGCAAGATCATCGGCGGTAGCGGCTGGCCATCGGTCGTTCGATATTTGAGCGAGATGTCGAGTCGACCAGTTTCGGGGGCTGCGAATTCATGGCTAACAATACCAACGGGGGTCTGAGCGGAACTCGCCGAGAGTCGCAGTGACGCTCTGCCGCTAGACTTAGTTTGATAATCCGTCTCTACGGCGCCTCCCACGTTCAACTGCGGCATCCAATTGCGCTGTCCTTTGTCATGCATCTTTGTTTTTTCGAACCCGCCGTCTTCTAGCAAGTTCGCTGGTTTCTTGACTTCAAGTTGCCTCTCGCGCGAAACTATCTCGTCTAGTTGAACAAGCAACTGTTGGGCGATGCCAACGGGTAATTCTGTACGGCAACCAAGAAGTTCGACTTGGCTTGATTCAAATCGCAACGCAACAATTCCATACGGTTCAATCGACACATCGAAATTCGAACGGTCAAGTAAATCGCGAGCACGGACTGCTTGTTCGTTTCCAATCAGAGAAACTCTCGTGAAACTTGGCGCTTTCCATTGAATTCCTGTCTGCGCAGCCCAAGGTGAAGTGTTCACAAAATAGGCAATGGTAAAATCATTGTCGTAGGCAACCCGAGCGACCACAGGCCCGGATTGCTCGAGAGGCACGACCTCAAATTCTCGATTGGGAAGCTGACGGTACACTTCGAAGAAGGACTTCAATGCCTGCTCCTGTCCCATTGGCAGAATTCGCCCACCTTCAAAAATCCACTGGTCATCGTATTGCGCCAGACTGTTGGCGAGATGCCGTCGCGCATCGGAACCAACCCGACTCGCAAGCGATACGAACTGATTTCGATTGCGTTTCGTAGGACCGAGCCTGTCGAAGTCTTTTATCTCAACGTCGCGAGTTTCAAAGACAAACTGCGACGCCATTGATTTATCGCTTTGGAAAGAGCTTTGAATGTCGGGCTCAGTCACTTCTAAATTTACGGCTTGCGAACCTAAATGCCGTAACGGTGCAATCCGATTGGGGCGAAGCAAAACAAGATCATTGAGTTGCTGGAGCACTTTTGCATCCAGCCCCAATTCCAGCAAGACGTTTTCAACAGTGGCCCGTCGTGGCAATGCAGGACGCAGTTCGCTTTGCCACGTTCTGTTGTCTAGCAAATCAGTCATCGAAAGAAACAACTCGTCACCGTTCTTTCCGACATCACCGGCAACTTTCAGATAGAACCCAGACAGACGATTGGCGCGCCATTGAAGCCATGCTCGCAAGAGCTGTGTGTCGTCACCAGATCGGACTTTCTCTATCAGCGATTTCGTAAGCGTTTCCGTTGTCCAAGGCGAATCGTCTGGAATGACTGCCTGAGCAAATTCTTCGAGCGTATGTTTGTCAAAGGCCCACGAGCTATCTGGCAACTGCGAAAACCCTGCAGCTTGGCAATCGATATTCAACCCCGCAAACGCAGCATGGTGTGCATAGCGGTTAACGATTTCTTGAACGACATTTCGCATAGCAGTTTGCACGCGTTGGTCGACGGGATTGTAGTAAGGTGCAAGACGCGTTGGCTGGTCTTCTAGCTCGGCACCCAGCCGACCGTCGATATCGATCAACTCGATCCCTTCAGCCGCGTCCTGTCCTTTCGCCAAAATGCGTTCAAGTTCGTTCAACGGTGTCGCAAATTCGATGGACGGAATAAGTATCAAGCCCTCACGATCAAAAATCCTCAACAGGAGCTCAAGCACATCTTTTCTGAAAAGATCTTGTCGCTTGTTGGAAAGAATGCCTTGGTCGAATTCTGGCGTTGGGAGCAGTAGGTCACTGGGATAAAGCGCACTGCCTTCACTTGCAATGTCGATCGTCGCACCGTCGTAGCCCGCGTACTGCAGATACTGCGCGAGTCGATTTCCAGCGGTGAGAAATGTCTGCCAAGTATCCGCGTTCGCTATCGATTCGTCGTTATTTTGAGGCCCGCTGCTGAAAAACATCTCCTTCAACATGTCGCCGTCGAGTACTGCTATTCGTTTCCTCGAGCCAGTGAACGGCCGCGACGTTGGCAAACCTTGCGGAAACGCCTCGAGACGGATCTTGCCGAACGCAATCGCTTCGTCGCCACTGCGATTGGAAATCACGACCACAGGAGAGGAAGACTTCGGCCAGAAGACGAGTCGGTGTTTAGTCGTGTTCGACGCTGTAGAAACACTAGGCAATGTCAGATCTTGGTCGCCAATCGTCACACCCATTTCGCAATGCGTGCGCGTCAGTTGGCCGCCATTTCCGGGCTCTACCAGGCTGACTCCAACGTCTTGTTCAACACCACCAGGAAATTCAACTTCCAAAATGTGTGGGACGTTTCGCTTGTTAATGGGCAGAGTGTAACCAATCCAACCGTTTTGTTCGATTTTGGTCCATGCTCTTCCGCGGTGCTGCCAAACCGTGGCGGGTACGTTGCTCCAGGGGCCACGTTTGGTGCCGGGGACCAGGCTCCATTGCGGCAGGTTAGTAAGTCGATCGACCCAATTCGGATCAGCCGCCGGATTGAATTCGGTTACCAACTTACCCAAGCTTTCGTCGAACGCAGGTGAGCGCCGAGGATCGACAACCACCAACTGAATTGTGCGACTTGCTACAGAACCCACTTGCGGCAAACGATGAGAAAGATCGATCGTAAGGTTGTAGCTGCCCTCACGATCCGGGATTGGGAGTTCGATATCCGTGAGCGGTTGCGACTGTCCGTTTTCGTCGATCCGTATATTTTCCGTTCGCGTCCAGAGTCCCTCATCCTGACTCCAAAACTCCGTCATATCCCTACGCGGCGAATCTTCTTCTCGAAGCCGTAACCGGGCACGCAATGTCGTTTCGGATTTCACTTCGACATGGTGCGCCAGTATGTCGATCTTTGGACGTTCGCCAGGCGAAAACACCATTGAATCTCGAGGAAAACGCACACGAATGCCGTCGCCCACGCATCGCTTAACGGTCAGTTTTGCACCCGCATCCAGTTGCGCCTCAAAGTCTTGTTTGAGGAGCTCCGCGATACTTATTTCGAAGGTCTCTTGTTTCGAACGATCCAAATCGGGTGTTAACGTAACTTGGATGATATCATCGAGGGAACCAGTTGCGACTGTTTCAAAGCCAGCGAAATCATTGGCAAAACGTGGGAAAATGAGTATCTTCGCACCCTCGTTAACGTAGGCGCCAGGTTGATCGGCACCGGCACCAAGCAATCGAAGATCTGAGAACTGTCCATTCGGAATCGCAACAGATCCGCGCCAGATTCTTGGTTCATTTCCCCCCCAGCCGACCCGGATTCGGATATTGGTAGGTGCGGCCTGACAAGCAGCAGAAGCGCAGCAGAACAGCAGTACCAAAAGGGCGAAAGTTCGCGTCGTTTGGTACCCGAGCGCGGGAGTCGATCTCGGACGTCCTTGTCCGTTCATACTTCTGGTTGTTCGAGTGTGCTCGCAAAGAGTGAGACATCTTGTCTCAACCGCGAAGTATAGGTTGCTTGTGTAGGCGAATACAGCGCAGTTTAAAGCGCTAAAGGAATGTAATGTTCACTTGCAAGACGGCAACGCTATCATCCTTGTACACGTGCAAGTTTACGATCATAAATATGAGGACAACTTAGCTAGTTTTTACCCTGTCTGGTGGACTTCTCGGCAATCGCTTGCCCAGTCTTCGGTGTCGAGTAGCATGAAAGAAGCAGCTAGCGATGAAGTCCTTTCCCAACAGCAACTCCGCTGAACGCTGGCAACCGCGCCGCATAGACCTGAATAGAGGAGCCCATCCGTGGCCAACTCGAATTATCGTCGTCGAAGCAATCGAATTTCAAATCTGGAATCACTTGAAGAGCGCCGCGTTCTCGCAACGCTGGCCGGAACAGTCTTTGAAGACGTGTCTGACAATCAAGTGTTGGATGACTCCGATCCGAGGATATCGGGCGTTGTGATATTTCTTGATGACAACAACAACGGTGTGCTGGATCAACGCGGCTTCGGTATCGATCCCGACGAATTCTCAGAAGGCCAAGTACTCAACCGCGCGCGTCAAACGGTGTTTCCATCCGGAACCGGCGTCGACAACGTTCCATCATTCCAAGTTCTCTCGGCAGAGGACGTTGCCCGGGCGTCCACGGGACAACGGGTTTTTGGTAGCGCAGATTCTTCCGACTGGGTTAACGGACAGCGATTGCGTTTCGACTTTACGCTTCCCGTTGATTCGGCGTCGATCGATGTTATCGGGTCATCTGGATTGACGAACGCAAATGTTCGATTCGAAGCTTTTGGCGAAGATGGCACGCTAATCGACAGTGTCAGCCGCAACGGAATTGCCGCCGGAGAAGCACGACAACTCGAGATCGTGAGACCGGGTGCGGTCAAAGATGTTTCCTACGTCGTCGCCTATGTGAGTAGCATTCTGGGCGCAGTGAAGTTTGACAACTTGCGCGCGGACGATGCTGGTAGTGAACGTTCGACCGTCACTTCCGACAGCGGTTTCTATCGCTTCTCGGACGTTGATGACGGCGAAGTCACGATCGCACAACAAACTCCAAACGGATACGACCAAACAACTCCCGAAGGATCGATCGTTGTTGATCTCGCGGGTGGCATCGTTAATCGCAACTTTGGAAATCGCACGGCCAGCATTACGGGATTCTTGTTCGAAGACCTCGGAATAATCGGAGTTCAAGATTCGACAGTCGATCAGCCGTTGGAAGGTGCGGGCGTTTACCTCGACACCAACGGCAACGGCAGTCCTGATTCAGTCTCCATCGACATATTTCCCGATGTCTTCTTAGAAGAACAAGTCCTAGACTTCGTTTCCAGCTCGGTCGAACTTTCCACTGTCAACGCTGACAATCTTCCGTCGGGTCAAAATGTTATCGCTGCGACCGATCCGATTGCCAGCCCAGACAGCAGGGTATTTGCGCGAAATGGCGATGCAGCATGGACGAACGATGAGCGATTTCGAGCGGATTTTGAGACACCTGCCAGTTCCGTACAGCTACGATTCACGGGTGGAACGGATGCCGGCGAAGAACGTGGCACCTTGATCGCATTCTCGTCAACGGGCGTCGCAGTTGCGACCGTAAACACACGATTGCTGGGGCGTGGCGAAAGTGAGACTCTTTCGATTCAACGAAGTGGTGGGTATGACATCGACTACGTGGTTGCCTACACGGGAACAATCGCTCCAGGTGAGTCGGTCGGCAGCGGACGTCTTGATGACCTGCGAGTCGAGCTAGTAAGAGAACCCGTCGCTAGGAGCGGCGCCGACGGAGTTTACACGTTTAGCCCACTGGCAAGCGGAAGTTACCAAGTCCGAGCGTTGCCTTCTGCCGCACGTCCTCAGAGTTTCCCTGAGGCGGCTGTGCAATCGGTGACGGTTGAAGTTGGGGACGTCGAAGAAGACATCGATTTTGGATTCCAACCGGACAACGAACCTCCAGTAGCACGAAGTGATTTCTTACAAACGACCGAAGACTTTCCCGTCGCGGTGGGAGTACTCGTTAACGACACAGACGCCGACGGACAGATCAACGAAGGCAGCGTCGCGATCACCCAGAACCCACTTAACGGCACCGTCGACGTGAACCCGAACGGATTCATCGACTACACGCCGAACGACAATTTCTTTGGTCGAGATTCTTTCTTGTACACCGTGCGTGATGACGAAGGAGCCATCTCCAACGCCGCAGTCGTAACGATTGATGTATCCCCAGCCAATGACGCTCCGATTGCAGTAGATGACGCAGTAAGTCTACTTCCCGATGGAAGTACAATCATCGATATCTTGGGCAACGATACAGATATCGATAGCGCGATCGATCCTGCGTCCGTAACTATCGTGTTGTCTCCGACGAATGGCAATGTTACGGTCGATGCGAATGGACTCATTACTTACACGTCCACAAACACACTCGACGATTCGTTTTCGTACACCGTGGCTGATGCCGAAGGCGCTGTGTCCAACGTGGCGACAGTGAGTCTCGCAAAGCTAACCGGTGGCATCCCACCAGTCGCCGTTGATGACTCGGCCACTAGCGCGGAAGGAACTTTAACTGGAATCGTCGTGACGACGAACGACACCGATGCCGATGGCACGATTGATTTTAACTCAGTTTTCATCGTTTCTTCGCCTGTAAATGGATCAGTCGAAATTGGCGCAGCGGGTGCGGTTTCTTACCAGCCAAATCTGGGCTTTATTGGAACCGACTCATTTACCTATCGCGTGCGAGACAACTCGGGCCTCGTTTCGAACGCGGCGCAAGTAACCTTCACGCTAACCGAGCGTGACTTCCCCTATCAAAATCCCATCAACAGTTTCGACATCAGTGCGGATGGCAACGTCAGCCCACGCGATGTCTTGCTTGTTATTAGCGAGATCAACGATCCCGTGATCAGCGATCCTGCGACAGGCGAAATTACGGCGACAATAGCCGCTGGCGAACAACCAGACGCGTATCTCGACGTGGATGGCAATGGACTCATTACCCCGCGAGATGTGCTTGGTGTCATCACAACGCTGAACAATCAGTCCGCATCGGGAGAACCAACCGCCGCTGCGGCGGATGCCGCCGTTGCCATGTTGTTCGCTTCGCAATTCGACGCGTTGGACGCAGATGATGACGAAGAGTTGGTCTAGCAGTTAAAGCAATATTCCCGCGATACAGGCCGTCATGAACGCGGCCAGTGTTCCGCCAAGCATTGCGCGAAAGGCAAGTTTCGCAAGATCGGACTTGCGATCTGGTGCGATTCCGCCAATCCCGCCCAACTGAATTCCAATCGAACTGATGTTGGCAAAGCCGCAGAGCGCGTAAGTCAAAATCGTTTGGGATCGCTCTGTCAGTTGTCTAACAGCTTCGGTTCCTTTTGGTGGCTTAATGATATTCCCAAGTTCTTGGTACGCGACGAATTCGTTCAGAATCATCTTCGTCCCAAGGAGTTCACCCGCGACCCAGCAATCTTGTTGTGGGATACCCATCAACCAAGCGAACGGATAAAAGCCGAGCCCAACTATTTTTTGAAACGTCCATGCTTCGACGCCAATAGCCTGGCAAAACCACGCGATCAACGCGTTGACTACTGCCACCAAAGCAACGAACACAATCAACATCGCACCCACGTTCAAGGCCAACTTTAAACCGTCGATCGCGCCGTTGCCTGCTGCTTCTAAGAAATTCGTTGCGGTTCGTTGGACTTCGACCGTAACGTTGCCCAGCGTTTTGGGTTCTTCCACTTCAGGTTGCAATACTTTTGCAATCAACAGCGCCGCAGGTGCAGATATCACAGAGGCGGTCAGCAAGTGACTCGCATCAATTTCCATATCGATGTAGGCGGCGAGTACTCCGCCGGCGATGGTGGCAAAGCCACCAACCATCACGCTCATTAACTCCGACTGTGTCATCGAACTCACGTAGGGTCGAATGACCAGCGGTGCCTCGGTTTGCCCTACGAAAATATTGGCTGCCGCGGAAAGACTTTCTGCGCCGGATGTACCCAACGTCTTTTGCATGATCCAAGCAACCCCGCGAACGAGCACTTGCACAATTCCGAGATAGTACAGAATCGACATGAAAGCGGAGAAACAAATGATGGTCGGTAGAACTTTGAACGCAATAAAGTGGTCCTCATAGCTCGAACCGAATACACCAATCGAACCTACGTTAACGCAATCGAGTAATGCTTCAAAGACTTTTCCTGCTTTCTCAAATATCCATCCGCCCCAATCGGTTCGCAGGACAAGCAGGCCGAGTCCGAATTGCAATGCCATGCCACCCACGACAACACGCCAAGAGATTTTATTTTTGTGGGAGCTCAACAGCCACGCGAAACCGATCATCGCAAACAGGCCAACGGCGCTAGTCAATCGTTCCATGTGTCGTCAGCTCTCTAGTGTGTGTTGAAGATACGATCGCCCGCATCGCCCAGGCCGGGCACAATGAACTTGTTACTGTTTAACTCAGGATCGATCGTACAGACATAGATTTGAGTGTCCGGGCATTGTCGCTGAACTTCTTCGATTCCCGGAGCAGCGGCAATCATCGCACACAACTTGATCGTCTTCACGCCCCAACGTTCCAACGTGCGAATCGCAACCGTCGCTGAACCACCCGTTGCTAACATCGGATCCAAAACTAAGGCTACATCGACCGGGTCCGTTTCGGGCAGCTTTTGGTAGTACTCGACGGGCTGAGCTGTTTTCTCATCGCGATACAGACCCAAGTGCCAAACTTCGGCAGTGGGAATGAAATTCAATACTGGATCGACCATGCCCAGACCCGCTCGCAGAATCGGCACGATTCCAATTCGCTGCGTCAATATCGAGCATTCGGTGTCGGTTAACGGCGTTGTGATCGTCGTCGCGGCAACTTGTAGATCTTTTGTTGCTTCGTAAGCAAGCAGCCCAGCGAGCCGACCGATCAAGGCACGGAATTCACTGGGCGGAGTATTCTTATCGCGTAGCGACGCGAGATGATGAAGAATAAGTGGGTGGTCGGCTTCAAAGATCTGCGACATGTCGACTTCAACTTGAGAGGCTAATTCTCCAAGATCATAACCAAATCGCGAGTGTTTGAGAGCCTACTGAAGGATCGTCGGGCGCCGAATTGCCAACACGGCGCTGTCGCTCTTCCGCTGACACCGAATTATTTGGCTTTAACGACTCGAAAAGTACGACGCCCAAAAACGGGTTCGCCACTGCGACCCTTTTCTCGTACTTCCAAAAGATGCGTTCCCACTGTCAATTCGCCCGGCAGTTTTCCTACCCAAAGGTGCGTACTGCGTTTCGGTTTCGACATTTCTGACGGCAGTGTCTTTGGCTCGACTCCAGCTTCGATCAGTTTTTCACGCATCTTGGCTTCACGCTTAAAGGTTCTCTCCAGAACCGGATCGATAGAGTTCGTCCACTCCATTGGATGCCACGTAGCATCACCATCGATACGAAATTCGACATCGGATTTAACAGAGCCATTAAACACATTGGCATGGAATTCGGTCTCTTCGTTCGACGCGACCGCTTCGGGCATATGAATTTGCATCTGATAGTCTGCGTCACGGCCCGCCGCTTTGAAATCCAACGAATACTTATTGCCGTCAAACGAAATGATCGAGTATCCGTTTGGCGCTCCGTCGGTCATGATCGAATGCGGAATGCCTCGCTCATCTGGCATCCCCGACCACCAAGCTCCACTTACGGTGACGTTGATGACATGATGATGTGGCTCCTTGCCTTGCCAGCCATCTTTGTCGTCGATAAAGCGATGCTCGTGCGTATGGGTATGCCCCGAAATGGACATACAAAACGGTCGCTTTTCGATAAGGCGGTACAGCTCTTGGCGATCGTGGACATTCATCAGCGGAATGTGCATCATCAGAACGACAAGTTGGTTTTCAGGAATCGCCGCAAGGTCTTGGCGGATGAATTCCATCTGCTCGCCACCAAGTCCGCCGACGTATTTCTTGTTACCGTTTTCTTCTTTGACCCACTGCACGTCATCGAGCACCAAAAAGTGAACTTTGCCGTAGTCGAATGAATAGTAGGCCGGACCGAATTCTCGCTCAAATGTTTCGTCGCTGTGTTTGTCATTGTCGGCATCGTAGTTCAGATCGTGATTGCCGATCACGTTGTACCAAGGGATCCCGATCAAGGCGACGAGCTGCGTTTGCGCATCGAAGAGATTCAAATCGTCGAACATGATATCGCCCAACGTGACACCGAAGGATGCGTCGGTACCGACAAGCTCTTCGATGACGTCGTGTGCTATGAAGTCCAATTCCTTTTGGTTTCTCGGCTGCGGGTCACCAAACATGAGAGCTTTGAACGTTTCCGGCTCCTTCTGCGGATAGAGCGGAAAGTTGATTTGCTCCGGCAGCGGCCCCGTGGCGGAAACCCCCGGGTAGTACGACACAGGAGAACCGAACGGGCGGTGAAGATAGTAGAACTCCGAAAGATTCCCTTTGCTCATCGGCGGACGCCAACCTTTCGGCTTGATGACAAAGAGGTTCGTGTCTCCGTTTACTTCCAGCTCGTAGCGACCTTGTCCGTCTGTGTTGACAATGTCCTTGCCGTTGGAAACACGGATGTTCGCGAGTAATTTTTCGCCGTCGTCGTACTTTTTGTTCTCGTTCTCGTCGTGGAAAACGACTCCGGTCGCTGTTTGCGATTCCACTTTCGGTGTCGGCAAGAGACGCTCGATCTTTGTCGCCACTTGCAATGCGAGTTGCTGGGAGCCATCGCGAGTAAAGTGCACGTTGGCCTTTTGCTGGATCTGTTGAAGATTGGCAGATGCGAACTTGTGCAGATCGTCAAACTCTTCGACACCTGCTTCCTTCATCACACGCATCGCGACTTCGTTGTATTTCACTTCGTCGCCGGGAACACGACCTTTCGCACCCGGAGGAACCGGCGTCGTGTTGCGCCAAACCAGTTTCGCGCCGCTGGCCTTCAACCGACTGACGATCTCGGTAAGGTTCTTTTCGTACTCGTCTGGTGGCACTTGCTGTTTGCCTTTGTCGACATCGACCAACTTGCCAGCGTCATTGATATACTTCAGATCGTGAAGCCCAAAGTTGAAATGGATCACGTCCCATGGTTTATCGCCCAGCCAAGCGTCTAGCTTTTTGAGGCCGTTGGTCGTCGGGCCACAGTTTTCGTTAGCGCGATGTACGTTGGCTTTGCCCTGCAGAAAATCTTGCGTCGGTATCGTGTAGCCGATCGAGATCGAATCGCCGAGCAACAGCACGCGAGGAAGACCCTCGGTATCGACGACCGGCGTGAACGGTTTTCGAGTTGATTGGGCGAGCGTCGTCGTCGCGAAAAGGAAAGAGAAAATCAGTGCGCCTCGTGTGGTGGTGGGATACAGATTCATTGCGACCTCGAGCGAATTTCCACGCAGCATTTCGTTTGCTGCCTCGCGAGGAATTTAGCCGACTTGCGAGCTCGATGCTATCGATTTATCGAGTTCTTAACGTCTGCATCAGCCACTGAAATCGGCTCACCACGTCCAAGTTGCGTGCTGGAACGTTCGTAGATGGCCATTGCCTCGGGAATCAGCTCAGCAAGCTCAGCGGAGCGACGGTGGTCGGCGGGATGTGTCGAGAGGAACTCGATCGGTCGTTCTCCGTCAGCCTGAGCTTGCCCGAATCGCGACCAAAATCGCGGAGCTTCACGTGGATCGTACCCCGCTTGCGCCATCAGAAGCATGCCCATGTGATCAGCTTCAGATTCGTGTTTGCGACTGTAAGGCAGCACGACGCCATATTTCGAAACGACGCCGAATGCTTGGTTGACTCGGTTGCGTGTGATGTCGGTTCGATTCATGGCCGCCATGTCGACTAACTTTCCAAGTCCCGTGACGACGTACTGCTGGCTAATACGTTCTCCGCCGTGTCGGGCTAACGCGTGTGCAATTTCGTGAGACATAACGACCGCCAGCCCACCTTCCGTTTGGCAGATCGGTAAAATGCCTTCATAAATCGCGACCTTACCGCCCGGCAATGCAAACGCATTCATCTCGGCTGAATCGATGAGATTGAATTCCCATTGATAGTCCGGGCGATCAGCGACTTGCGCAATGCGGTTGCCTACGCGTTCCACCATCGCTGCCCATTGTGCATTGGTAGAAGCGCGTTCCGATGCTAGTGTTTCGCGATAAGAGCTCAGCCCCATACTGATCTCTTGCGATTCGGGTACGACCAACAATTGTCGGCGACCAGTGATGGGTGTCGTTCGGCAGCCTGAAAAGCAAGTGATGGCGACTAGAGCTATAAGAAGTATTGGATATGGTGCTTTTCGGTTCATGGCAATCCTTTGCCTTGAGTTGCCTGCTCCGGTGTTCTGCAGCCGGCCTAATTCTTCCTCGGACTCGTCAGTTAGATTCGGCGAAGGTTTCGAGTAGTTGCACTACCTCGGGCAATTTTTTACCGTAGGTTACGCGACCGTTTTTGAGCGCCTTGCGCCAGCCTTTGGCTCGTGAACTTCGTCGGCCCAACGAATCGCTAGGTCGGAAGTCTGACGTTCGGCCAGTGATGCGTTTGATGTTCTGGATCGCCAGCACACGGAGCTCGAGATGTGGATGGTCTAGGTAGTTCACCAACTTCGCAGCGGCACCGTTGGCGAGTTGCTTTTCGTCGTAGCCGCGGAGCATTTCCATCATCAGTTCGGCCTGCTCGTCACCATGTGCTTTTTGCAATTCGCCATGTAGCAATTCTTGGACCTCCAAACCTCTCGTAAGTGCACTTCGAAGTGCGTCGTATTGGTCGTCCCAGTAGGCATGTTGGCTTTTGTCGCTTAGTGCCATCACGCTTGACGCGAAATCATCCATTTCGGCAAGACAACGTGTAGCCAACGATCGTTCATTCAATTGGATCTTCTGGGTTGCTTTCGTTTGAAGCCAAGTTTGCAAGTCATCGACGCCCGTGAGACGACCTTTCCATTCGCGAATAGCGCCTCGGTCGGCGGGTCGACGTGATTCTGTCAACATCCACTTTGGCTTTTTCGCGGTGTTACGTATTTGAGGTTCAAAGTTGTCAAACGCCAGCAAGTGTTTTCCGGCGGGGATATCGTAAGTTTGCCCCATGAAGGCCACCGTGATCGGTCGATCCATCGCGAATACCTTCAGGATCGAATGAGCAATCGGCGAATCCGAAAGATCTGTTCCGGGTACGTGTCGATGGTAAGTTTCGAGGGCGACATTCGTGTTGCGGTAAGTCATCTGCACGTCTAGGCGTTCGCCTAGGAACTGGATGCCTTGCGAACGGTTTTCTTCTGGGTTTCGAAGCAAAACATTGCCGTCCCGCAACGTGATATCGGCTTTGGGACCCAATCGCAGTCGGGCAGTACTGTGCACCGTGCAAAGCATTCCAGACCCGATTTCAACTTCCGATTTGAATGCAGGTAGGCCAAGTAAATCGTCACCTTCTTTCAGCTGGACCCTAGAGTTCACGCGAATCCAGCTTGACGATTCCCTGTCGAATAGCAGGAGAAGTTGGTCATCGCGTTTGAGCTTCGTCGACTTCATCGCCGGCTCGATATCGGCTTCCGGCAAATCAGTTTCTACTGGTAGTCGCGTTGAGACAGCCAAGTCAGCAACGTTTGGTGCAGTGGCAACAGGCGATTCCACCGCGACAGACTCGAGCGTGCTCTTGATTCCTTCATTCGTTGCGTCGTTCGAGAAAGCAGGCGAAGCAATGCCGGCAGCGTTGGCGTCTGCCACGTTCGAATCCGCAACGCTCGGCACAAGATTGGACTCAACATTCGAAGAAAGTTCCGGTAACCCACCTTCTTCTGTTGCTCGGTCAATCTCGACATTGTTCACGAAGACCGGTTCTTCCAAATCAAGTTCCGGAAGAGCCAACTCGGTAGTCTCCTCTTGTTCTGGAATCGGATCCGCTTCATTGGTTCGAGGTAAAACCGCATCGGCGGTGAGACTTGGAATCTCAGGTTCCGGAAGAGCGTCGACCTCGGTTTCGTTGCGGAAACTATTGCTTTCCAACATCTCGGGCAGAGAATCGTCTGGTTGCACGAAGGCCTGTGGCTGCTGTGGTTCGATCGGCGGTGCGGCGGCCGGCACGTGATTGTTGAACGCGGGTACCTCCGTACCTTCGAGTGATTTAAAGTCCGGTCGCTGTTGGTTTGGCGATACGACTTCAGTTTCGGCCGTGGTTCCAGTGACTTGCGGAACCGATTCTGGGGACAATGCAAGTTTGGATTCACCACTGTCTATTACATTTTGGTTCGCAACTGGGTTAGGGCTTCCATCGAGCCATCGCGTAATCAAATTGTCTTTGAGAGATCCGGTTGCAAAGAGTAGCCCCAGAAGAATGAGCAACGCGACGACGCCTGTCAAAAAGGCCGACCGCAACCACGAAGACTTTCGCGGCATATAATCCGCGTGGGGACTTTGCGTTCCTGGTAGGCGCGCTGCCTGACGCTCCGGGCTTTTCACGGGGGCTGGTCGCACAACCGGCGCCGGCGTGACAGGACTCGCGATAGGAACCGATTCTGCTTCGAGCGACTGTGACTCTGCCCGCCAGGTTTCCTTTGTCGAAGGCGATTCAACACGCTTCGAGAATCGCTTGCTGGGCCGAACTTCCTGTGGGTTGGCTGGTGGCTCTGTTGTCGCCCGGTCCGTATCCCCGGTTGCGACGGATTCCGGAATGGGACCGGTTGGTTGCGTAGCAGGTGGCTGCGGAGCGGGTGTCGCAGTCGGTGCGGAACTGGCTGCGATGCCAACGTCTGATGGCGTTGTTTTCGACGGGTAGTCGCCGGACGGAGCAATCATCGTCGGCGCCGGTGAAGGCACGGTCGGATGAGGAGGATGTGCCGTAATCTGTGCGGTCGGTGCGTTTGCAGGAGGCGGCAACTCGGTCGCGGGTGCGGTCGGCGCGAGCCCGTATGCACGCTGTCGCATTTGGTCATTGACGGGAGCCGCTTCGCCCAACACCAACGTGAGAATCTGATGGCACGACGCGACTTCGCCGAGGTTGACTTCGTTGTCGAGGCAAGCTTTCTCGAGTGCTGGGACCTGGTCCGGCGGCAACACGTTGTCGAGATATTCTGCAACAGAGTTTAGTTCTCCGCCGATTCCCTGTGCGTCAAGCGAGGGAGCATCAAGCCGCAATCTTCGCACAGAACCGCGAATCTGATGCACAAGCGAACTAGCGAATTCACTTTCATCGATCTTCTTGCTAAGGAGTGCTCCATCCTCGGGATCCAAAATATTGTCGAGGTAAGCCAGCAGAGTTCGAAGTGTCAGACGCATGATTTTGTCTCGCTCGAGGGAGCAAAAAAAGTAGTTGGGCTAGCAACAGCCTGCCCTCTACTTTCGTTAGTGACAAATCGCGCGAAGATCCGTGCAAGAAAATCTGAAAACCGTTCTGAAACTTAGAATGGCGTCAAAAAAGTTTGACGGATTGATCGAATGCAAGCAGGTTTGCTCACAGCTGAATTACGTCTGGGGGCAATTCGCTTTGCGTCTCGTCTGTGACAACCAAGCCGCCAATGCAAAGTAAGAGCTGCATTCCAGCAACCAGGCCCGGGTGAATCCGAGCTGCTATTGGTTTGCCTCGGATGTTCCAACTAGACGTGCGTTCCCAACCGTCTTTCGTTCGACGCCACGGGTCATTTTGAATTGATTGTGCGACAGCGGTTTGCTGGTTGTAAAACGGTCGCAGATCTATCTCGCAGGCTGCTGCCAGCAGAATTGCAGTAAGAGCAAGCGTGATCGTTAGGTTTCGCACCACGTCCTCAGGAGTAGAGAATCGACTCAGATTAGTGGTCGCAAAACGCGTACCGAATACTTGGCAACTCGAGGTCTAAGCGGGTTTCCTCAAAATCCTGGGAAGAAGTGATCCCCGATCGCAATTGGCTGGAGCTGGGGAATCAACAGCGTGTTCGAAAGGTTGCAAATTCACTACTCAAGTGTCGTTCGTGAATCTCGGGCAAGATTATGTGCGAGAAAGAAGACACGAGCCTAGCATTGCCAGCAGCTACGGCAGGTTGTATTCGTTTTTGCGACAGAATCTCACGTGTTTCTGCCGATCACGGTTACTAGACACGTGGGAAGGTATTCGCTGTTCCCAACCGCGATAAGATAAACAGTCACGCGTCGCGGTAAAGTTATCAGGTCTGTTGTCAGTAAGTGCTTGGAATTGATACCGAAGCGCATAGAATTGACGGACTTCAACGAAGGGTCTGTGAGGTAGCAAGTGACGGCATACGCGAGAACTAAGCGACAGCAATTGCTGCAAGAAGTAGAAGGCTACCTGGATTTGGCGATGGTCTTGTCGGACCGTTATCGTCTCACCATTCCCGCTCGTGATCGAATCGCGACTCGGGCTCTCGAAACTTTGGAGCGACTCGAGGAGGAGACTCGCAACAGTGGTGTTGGGCTGCACTTGAAAGGCCAGGCGTACCGCATCATGGAACGCTACGGCGACGCTGCAGACGCATTGCAATTGTCGAAGGATCTCGAGCCCGAAAACATTCACACGCTGCTGGCGCTTGGATGGTGCTACAAACGACTCGATAAAATCGACGCCGCGATTCAATCACTCGAAGATGCACTAGCGATTTGCCCCGACGAAGCGATCATTCACTACAATTTGGCGTGCTACTGGAGCCTCGCCAAGAATGTGCCACTCGCACTCGTCTATCTTTCTCAGTCGTTCGACCTCGATCCCGAATACCGCGATATGGTTTCAAGCGAAGCAGACTTTGATCCGCTTCGTGAACATCCGGAATTCGTGGCTCTTACCAGCGTGATTGTCTAGCAATCATTCCGTTACAGAGTCGGCATTCGTCCAATAATCAGCGAGCCAGAAGGCATACGCAAGAACTGCCATCGCAACAACGCACGATATCCCGATAGGGAATATGATGGCTGGATATTTGATACAGAAGTACGCTGTGCCAATCAAGCCACACATGTTTCTTGCATTCATTTGATCGCTCCATAGTTCTTCGTCAATCTTCTTCGCCCGTAAGCAAATTCGCAAGCGGCGCATTGAGATAGTACGCTTGCTGATTGCTCAGTTTCATCAGCGATGATAACACTGCGCTCTTTTCCGACCCAGGTGCCTTGCTAAGCGAAATTGCATCTGCGAGCGTAATCGGTCGACTGTACGTCACGACTCGTGTTGTATCTTCGTCCAAGTTGGCCAACTCAAGTACGCGTTCGATTGCGTCTTCGACGAATCCAATTTCGTCCACGAGCCCCGACTCTTTCGCTTGCTCGGCGGTAAAGACTTCGCCGGTTGCCAATACGTCTAGCGCCGCAGGATCATCGCGGAACTGTGGGCGGCCTTCTTTAATGACGTCTTTGAATCGATCAAAGGCATGACCGACGTACTTATCCAAGACTTGGCGATCATCGTCCGAGATCGGTCGCGACATACTGAGCATCTTCTTTCGAGGATGCGTCGCCAACGAGTCATCTTCAACGCCATACTCCTCCATCAAGCCTGCAACATTATAGTGCGGAATGATGACGCCAATCGAACCAGTCGTTGTCAGGGGTTCAGCATAGATACTCTTTTCTTGGTCACCCACGGCCATGGCAATGTAGTAGCCGCCGCTGGCCGCAACACTTCCCATGCTGACGACCATGGGTATATCACGTTCTTTCACCAGTTCTTTGAGATGGTGAAGAATGAAGTCGGAACCGTAGACGGTCCCGCCGGGCGAGTCGACTCGCAGAACGATGCCCTTGATGTCTTCGTCTTTTTTAATGCGATCGATTTGTCGTTTCACGAAACCGTCGCCCGTCGTGATCACACCCGTCGCCTTGAGTACGGCAATCTTGTTTGAAGAGCTAGCCTTCGATAGCGAATGATACTTCTCTTGGATACCGCCCGAGTTATTGAAGTACTCGTTGCGAGACGTGACGAAGCTCATGATCGCCAGCAAACACAACCCTGCAATCAACCAACCAAGCCAACTTAGAATGCCACGCCAGATACTTGGCTGTTGCACGACGACAATCGCTTGGTCGCCCGCAAGCGTCCTGCGGCGTCCTGTGTTGGGAAGCGGTGGTGGCGGTGGTTCCGGTGCCGGAGTTGGTTGGTTTTCAGAACTCATCTTGCTATCAATGCTAGTGAAAGGCTCGTTGTGGTTTTGCGGGCTAAGTGCCTCGTGCACTTAAATCGTAGCATCCTGTTAACGAATGTCGTCTCTGTCTCCTCGACATCTCGATAGAAGACTACAAAAACCGGATACAAGCCGCAAAACCATTGGTGTTGCCCTGTTTACCAGCAACCGACTAAGCTGCCGGCCTCCCTCGCTCACAGAAGTCAGTTGAGCAACGGCGAATCGTACAAGAAGTTTGAATTTTGGAAGGAGCCTCGCGTGTTAGTCGCAGCATCCACAGAGTGCTTTAGTGAATTGCCGTTACCCGATGTCTACGAGAAATTGATCGAGCTCGAGTTTTCGGCCGTAGAAATTAGTATCACTGAAGACAGTCCCCAGCTAAAGCCTTCTGAAGTTCGTCAGAGCATCGATAAAGCGATCGCCGTTTGTCGCGACATTCATCGCCTCGACGTCACCGGCTACTATGTAGCGCCCCAGACAGGCGACAACTACTACGATGACTTCCAAGCTTGTTGCCGATTGGCAAAAGCAACGAAAGTTTCATCCATTACAGTTCCTTCATCCGAACTCGGTACACCTTTCAACGAAGAAGTCGAACGTCTTCGCAAACTCGTTGATCTCGCTAACGAAGAAAGTGTTGTCGTCAGCATCCGCAGCGAAGTGGGTTGCTTGTCCGAGGATCCCGACACGGTCGTCGTGCTTTGCGACAACGTAAAAGGCCTTGGCGTCGCACTGGATCCGAGCCACTACATTTGCGGACCGCACAACAAACGCGGTTTCGAAAATCTTGTCAGCTACACTTACAACGTATATCTCCGCGATTCGACGGAAACGGAAATGCAAGTTCGCATTGGCCAAGGCATCGTCGACTACGGCAAGCTTGTAAACCAACTAAACCGCGAAAAGTATCAGCGTGCGTTAACGGTACACATGGTCGAAATGCCTGACGCGGAACATGCAGCAGAAATGCGAAAGATGCGTTTGTTGCTAGAGAGCTGGCTATAGAGTTCCGGCAGTAGATACCGAAGAGGTGTCTGCTGAATATAACGACACAAAAAGCGGGCTGGGTATTTGAATGCCCAGCCCGTTGCATTTTACCACGACCGTAAACGGCTTACTCTGATTCAATCGCTTCATGTATGCGTCGCACAGCACTAGGCGTGAGCCTTGCTTCGCTAGTCGACACAGGACGTTTCAAAAGTGATTGGCGAATCTGACGGATTTGCTTGCCAAATCGCCGGCAAGACCAGCAGCCAATATAGTGCAACGTTACGGCCCATCGTTCAACAATCGTTAGCTCGCGGTCTAACGAGTCAGACACCAGGTGCGACGACTTCTCACATTTCAATGTGAGAATCATATTTAAGGAACAGAAAAACTTCTTCATGATTGCTCTCCTGCCGAAAACCAATTTCGATCGATACATTCTCGCAGTAACACACGTGCGCGATGGAGTCGCACGGACAAATTCGTCGCCGTGATATCCAATGTCTCACATATGTCGGACATTGCCAGCTCCTCTAGATCTCTCATACGAAAAGCCGAGTCCAGATTCGATGGCAGCTTCTCGATACATTGATCGATTACGCCCCAAAATTCTTGATTCTCGATCGATGTCCCTGGATCCGTTCGCCATTTTTTTAGTCCAATCACCCATTGACCGTTCTTAAACGTCGTGGGTTCGCTTTCGATTCGATCCTGCTCTGCGTGTTTTCTTTGCCGACCTACTTTCCGTAGATGGTCGGTAATCTTGTTTCGCAGGATACTAGTTAGCCACGTCTTCACTTGTGACCGTCCTTCGAACTTATCCGCCGCTCGAAGTGCAGCAACAAACGTCTCTTGCACAAGATCCTCTGCAACATCGGATTTGCCAACCCGCTTTAACGCGTATGCATAGAGCCCATCTCCATAGTTCTCGACCCACTGGGTGACGTCGATTTTTGTAATGGAAGATGACTCGGACATAACGGTTCATAAATTTAATGCTGAGCGACTTGTTCCAGTAGCCATACGGCTTCCGCAAGACACTCGTTTTGTCGGCATTGGCTAAACAAGCTTACAGAAAGAATAGATCAAATTGCCGGAATTCCCGGACAAGCTCGCTATCGCCGCTTGCTTTTGCGGCTTTTACGTATTTCAATGTTGCGGCAGCGTGACACGAACGGAATATGAAAGTCCAAAAAGAAACACTATAGAGCACTGCTCGAGGGTACGAATCGATGAAAATCAAGCAATTCTTTGGTCATATCCTTTTCGGCGTTCTTGTCATTGCCTTGGGTTTTTGTGTGCAGTCTAACGAGGTATCCGCAGAGATGACTTTAGAAAAAGTAAGTTTTGGAAAGACATCCGATGGCGAGACAGTAACGCTCTTCACGCTCAAAAACGCGAGTGGTGCCGTGCTCAAGATGATGGACTATGGCGCCATCGTCGTGGCGATGGAAGTTCCGGATCGTGACGGCAAAAACACCAACGTCACGCTGGGATTCGATAATCTCGAGGCCTATATGAATGATCATCCGTACTTCGGAGCTACGGTTGGCCGCTACTGCAATCGCATCGCGGGCGGGAAATTCACACTCGAAGGTAAAACGTATACGCTCGCAGTGAACAATGGTGAGAACCATTTGCATGGCGGAATCAAGGGCTTCGACAAGTGCATGTGGAATGTGGAAGAAATGAAGTCCGACGATGGCCTCGGTTTGAAGTTTTCTCGAACAAGCCCGGATGGTGAAGAAGGCTACCCCGGCAAACTTGACGTAAGCGTCACATACTTCCTGGGCAACGACAATTCACTGAAGGTTGAATTCACGGCCACCACGGATAAAGCGACCCCCATCAATCTCACGAATCACTGCTACTGGAATTTGGCAGGTGCGAAAGCAGGCAGCATTCACGATCACGAAATGATGATCACAGCGGACAAGTATTTGGAAGTCGACGAGGGCTCCATCCCAACGGAGATCGTTCCAGTCACGGGCACCTCATTCGATTTCACGACCGCCAAGAAACTAGGTAAAGACATTGCCGACACTCCCGGTGGTGACACGAATGGCTACGATCATTGCTACGCGTTACGCGGGCAAGACGGAAAGCTCACACTCGCAGCACGAGTGAAAGATCCAAAGAGTGGTCGCGTGATGGAGATTCATACGACTCAGCCCGGCATTCAGCTTTATACAGGCAACTTCCTCGACGGCACGGTTGGGTACGACCGTCAAACCGCGTTCTGCTTGGAAACCCAGCATTACCCCGACTCGCCCAATCAGTCAGACTTTCCTAGTGCGATTCTGAATCCAGGTGAAACGTTCAAGCAAACGACCGTCCACAAGTTCTCTGTCGAGAAGTAGTAATTCGTAGTGGTGGCCGAGATGCCACAAACAGAATCAGCCGATCATGCAGAACCCAACGCTCGGTCAACAGATACTGGGGGAATTGCAAAAGCGGCAACAGTCGCAAGCTCTCAGCAATGTCGAAAAGGCAGAGCTACAGTGCATTGAGTCGTATACCATGCTTAGGGTTTTCTATGACCGACACGGCTACGATTGTGTTTCGGCAACTGGGTCCGTACCTCAGCTTGTCGACAAATTCTTGCAACGGAGGCGCGATACCGCAAATTCACGTGGGTGGGAGTCGACGCGAAACAAAATCTACGGCTTGTTTGCTGCGTCTATTATCTTTGCTGTAGTGCAAGCAGCAGTTAACTTTTCGTTATGTGATTGGGATGATGCAACTGCGCGGACATTGGGCGCGACAGCACCGCTCGTATTGTTATTTCCCATCGCAATTGGAATCTGCTTCGTCGATCTAAAACGAAAACACCGGCGAGCCCTGTACTTGGCGCAGATCGCCAACGAATCAGAGTCATAGATCTTGGCAAACCGGTCTACTCTTTGTCCCGAACGACCATTCGCAAAAGCACCGGCAGTATCACTAAGTTTCCAAGCAATCCGCCAAGCATGGCGAGTGAAACGAGACTTCCGAAGTAGACGGTCGGCGTGAAATTGCTCGTTGCGAGGACGGAAAAACCAACGATCAGCGCCAACGTTGCAAAGATCATCGAAAGTCCCACCGTTCCGTGCGCGCTGCGAATCGATTCACTGACCGTACCACCGAGCTTACGGGCTCGCTGAAAAGCGAAGATGTAATGAATGGAACTGTCTATCGATAGTCCCAGCGAAACGGCCGCGATCATCGCAGATCCCATGTTGATGCGGAATTCGAACAACCCGACTCTCGTCACCCAACCCATCAACCCAGAAACAACTAACACGGGCAACGCATTGGGAACCAGCGCGATTAGTGCCAAGCGAAGACTGCGAAACGCAATTAACATCGTTAGACCAATTCCAACAACTGCGATCAAGAACGTGGTGTATTGGTCTCCGACGATATTATCGATCAGCGACGTAAGCAACACAAAGAAGCCTGTCACTTCGAGCTCCTGATCCTCGTTGCCCCATTTTTTCTCGCCGAACATTTCTTTACCCACTTCTTGGATTCTGGCGATCAATCTTCGTTTTTGCGCTGCGTCTTGCTGCTCCCTCGCACGGAACATGATACGCAAGTAGTAGTTGCCTTCGTTTTCCGGATCCTCACCATGAAGCGCCGCATAAAACGAAGGAATCCGCGCCTTCATCGCGATCAACCCCGTGCGAGTTATTCCTTCGCTAGACCAGTCGGATTTTTTGTTGACCGCCATATTCGGTGCCGCGACAAGGACGGCGTCAGCCAAACTGAGCACCTTTGTAAGTCCCGACGCCGGACCACCGTTTTGCGATTCAGCCATCAGCTGCTGTTCGAATTGTCTCACGTGACGCAAGTACTCCCACGTCAACGTCTCCGGCGCGGGTACTAAAATGTCGCCAACCCCTGCGCCGCCTAGGCGATCTTCCACGAAATTGTATGCCTTTACGATTTCGGCACCACGGCGAAAGTTACGCGTAAAATCGGTTTCCACTTCTAGAAATCGCAAACCCCACAACGAGAACGCGATAATAATCACTGAACCAATCGCCAACGCCGCACTTCGCCGTTCAACAAAGTCAGCAAATCGGTGCAGAGTAGTTCTTAGCTTGCTCTGGTCCGAACCTTGTTGTTTCTTCAACAATGCATCACCGAAAAACGGAATCGTCGCCATCGACGGCACCAACAGCCAGACACTCACTAATACAGCAATGCAACTAATGGCCATCATCACGCCAAAATCACCAACGGGTCCAACGCTTGCCGACTTGAGCGCTCCAAAGCCAACTGCGTCAGTCAAACAAGCCCAAGCAACCGGCACCAAGAGAATCCGAATGGTGAGTGCCAATGCATGAATCGGCGAACGCTCACCATTTCTCGCATCCGTGAAACGCACGATCAAGTGAACAACGGTCGCCACGGCCACTACCGTAACCACGGCAGTCAACATGGAACTGACCATGCTCATTCGCATACCCAGCCCATACATGGTCAGTCTGGTAATCAACAATGAAAGTTGCACCACAGCCACGCAAATCAGCATCCAGCGAATACTGCGAAAACAAATCAATAGTGTCAAACCGAGCAGCACCGTTGACCAGCGACCCAAACGATGACCGTCTTGTTCGACGAACCGGAATCCATCGACCAGCATAACGGGTTCGCCCGTGAGCATCCCGGGCGGCAGTTCGTCAGGAAGATTTTGCATCGTCGTTCGAATGTCGGCGATAGTTTTGCGACGCGAGGCTTCGGTTTCTTCTTCAGGTTTCAGCATGCAAACGACGACCGCAATATTGCCTTCGTCGTTATGGGTATAACCTTCGAACAATTCCCGCATGCGAATGGCGTAGCCGTTGGTCTTACTCGAGATCGGAATGAATCGCGTGCTCAGCTTGTCCAAACTCAAAACCGAACGCACACCTTCTACTGCTTCTAGCCGAGTGCGAACTTTCTCAAGCCGTTCGATGCCACTCTCGTCTTCGTCCAACAGATCCGGGTCCTCGTAGACCGCAAGTACAATCTCGTTTCCACCGAAGGATCGCTTGAGCCGCAGAAAGGGTTCGAGCACTCCGTTGCGATCGGAAATCATATTCGCAACCTTGCGATCGAAGTCGACATCTAACGGAATCAGCATCCCTGCAATCACGATTAGCACAGCAATCAGCAGCAGCGCAAATCGCCATCCGACCAAGAATTGTGTGATCGACGTTGGGAGTCCGTTCTTCATGAAAGCTGCTAGGAATCTTCTGTGCTGTCTGGCGGTAGTATTGCTAGCCGCCGAACTATTATGAATCACCCGGCGTAAATAGCGATGAGGTAGTAGTTTACGTTTGCTAGTGTAGGCTTGAACGAATCTTGTCACTAAATTCGCGCGTTCCTATAATCCCGCCGCTAGTCTAGTGCATGCAGCTCAAAGTTACTGCATGTTGAGCTCTTCAATTTTAAGAAACGCACATCGTCTCGTTGGACGTTGTGTGGACAAGGATGTCCAAATCTGGTTGCGCTGTATTGCCAACTTGAACGTGCGATGCGTACGTGGATGACGCGACGATCGAATGCCGAGTACACCTCGGCTAATGAATTGTCGGCATCGACTGCTAGTCTACCGGTGCGCGCTTTCTGTATCGCCATAGCATTGTTCTTTGGATCCGTTTCCTTCGCTCAAGAACCCGCACTAAGCCGTTTGGCGCTGGAAGATCGAGCGGAAGACGCGCGCCTGCTGGTGGGCGATCCGCTGCTACCGACCGAGAATCGGCAGTCCGCCTTATCCGGCTCGCCACAACGCCCAGACTGGGCAACCGACCCTGGCGTCGTCAATCAAGCACCGCAGGTGGGTTCTCGGATTCAAATTCGTCCACGCGGAGGGACGGAATCAAATATCCGTAGTTTCCCTCGTGGCTTGGAAACCGTTTGGATCATCAATACGCCGACGCAAATCAACATTTTCGGCGACGACGGAATTATCGAGATTACCGCAGACCGCATTGTCGTTTGGACCGAAAAAGGCGCAGCAGGTCTCAGCGGAATCGGCGCCGGAAACGCACCGGTCGAGTTTTACTTGGAAGGCAACATTGAATTCCGACAAGGTCGCCAAGTAGTCTTCGCCGAACGCATGTACTACGACGTGCAGCGGCAAAACGGAGTCATCTTAGAAGCTGAGCTATTTGCGGATGCAGGTCGAGCATACGACCAATACCAAACACCGTTTCGTATAAAAGCCGACGTACTGCGCCAATTCTCACCGACAGTCTTTCAAGCGAACAATGCAGCGTTTACGACAAGCCGCTTAGGCGTTCCACGCTATTGGATTCAAAGCGATGCATTGAACTTTGATACGGGTACGACTCCACTGATCCAGCCACAGAGTCGGTTGGGAGGATTGCCGGGCGATGCGTCGCGGTTTGAGCGTCTACAAGTCAATTCAAACAATACACGTTTGTTCGTCGGCGGCGTTCCACTCTTCCGCTGGCCTAGATTCTCGACGGACTTGGCTCGCAATCCGTCTCTGTACTTGGATCGAATTCGCGTCGGCAACGATAGCGTGTTTGGAGCACAACTGCTGACCCGTTGGAATATGTTTCAGATCCTCGGCATTACTGCTCCGGAGAATACGAAGTGGACCACATCGCTGGATTACTTGAGCCAGCGTGGGCTCGGATTCGGCACGGATCTTGACTATCGGCGCGACCTGTTTTTCGGTCGTCCGGCAATAGGTTACGGAAAGTTCAATAGCTGGTTTATCAATGACAATGGCACCGACAATCTAGGACTCGACCGACGAAGCGTCCCGCTCGAAGAAGACTTCCGCGGTCGCGCTCGATTCCAAGATCGTCGATTCTTCCCATCAGCATTTCAGCTGACGACCCAACTCGGCTGGATCAGCGACCGCAATTTCTTGGAACAATACTACGAAGAAGAGTGGGATCTCGAAAAAGATCAAGACACGAACATCGAACTAAAGAAGTACAACGGCAGTGGCTCATGGAGCGTTGGCGCCGGTTTGCGATTGAATGACTTTTTCACGCAAACTGAATGGTTGCCACGATTCGATCACTATCAGCTCGGTCAGTCGCTGTTGCGCAATCGATTAACTTGGTTCGAGCATACGCAGATCGGATACGGTCGGTTAAGGACGGCAGAAGCACCGACAAATTTTGTGGATGCTGCAAAATTCGATCCGCTTGCGTGGGAACGCGACGTCGAAGGCGCGCGTTTGGCGACGCGGCAAGAAATCGACCTTCCGATGCAACTGGGCGCATTCAAAGTCGTACCGTTTGCGCTGGGAGAAGTCGCACATTGGCAAGAGGACTTGAACCAAAACGAGCTAACTCGGGTGCTCGGACAAGCGGGCGTTCGTGCAAGTGTTCCGTTTTGGCGCGTTGATCCGACTTTGCAAAACGAACTCTTCAACTTGAATGGTCTTGCCCACAAAGTCGTGCTAGGTGCTGAATTCTTGTGGGCCGACGCCAGCGAGAACTACACGCAACTACCGCTCTACGATGCACTAGACGACGACGCAGTCGAGTTTGCTCGGCGTCGCTTCTTGTTCGATACCTTCGGCCAGACGTTTGGAACCGATGTCGCGTTGCGGCATGATGAGCGAAATTTTGCTTTTCGGTCCGGAATACAACGGTCCGTTACGGCACAGAGTACAGAGATCGCAGACGATCTGATGATGGGTCGCATCTCACTGCGTAACCGTTGGCAAACTAAACGAGGAGTTCCCGGACGATATCGTATCGTCGACGTGCTGACGCTGGACTTTGAAACAACGATCTTCCCACGAGAAGACCGCGACAACTTTGGCGAGACACTGGGTCCAACAACGTACGATATGCGTTGGCACCTAGGCGATCGCACAACGGTATTGTCGGATGGCTACTTCGACTTCTTTGACGACGGGCTTAGAACAGCCTCGCTCGGTGTCGCTCTCACGCGGCCCGGTCGTTCGCAGTACTTTGTCGGCATTCGTTCAATTGAAGGTCCAATCAGCAGCAACGTCCTAACAACCGCAGCCAGCTACCGAATAAGTCCAAAATGGATTCTGAATTACGCCAGCACCGTAGACTTCAGCGAAACGGGCAACATCGGACAGAGCGGCAGTATCGTGCGAGTCGGCGAATCCTTATTGGTCAGCGTCGGTGCCAACTACGATGCCAGTCGCAATAACTTTGGATTCAAGTTCGAAATCGTTCCGCGATTTATACGTTCGAATCTGGGTAGAATCGGCGGTGGTTATATTCCGCCGGTCGGGGCACTTGGCTTCGAGTAATCGGTTACGATAGGCGAATGGCTAAAACTCGACGCAATCACTGGTCGCTGAAGTTTCGCAATGCGTTTCGAGGCATTCGCGTTGGCGTGACAGGTCAAACGAGTTTCTATGTTCACTTCGCGATTTCCGCTCTAGTGTTTATCGCAGCAGTCTACTTGCAAGTCAGCATGCTCGAGTGGTGCGTGCTGTTGTTGTGCATGGGGCTAGTCTTGTCCGCGGAACTATTCAATAGTTCGATCGAGTTTTTGGCCAAGGCAATCACGGACGAATTGGATGACGATATTCGTGATGCGCTGGACATAGCGAGCGGGGCCGTGCTGATGGCTGCGATCTTCGCCGCCATCATTGGTGCAACGATTTTGATTTTCCGCTTCGGCCTGATGTTCGGACTTTGGGGCGGCTATCTAGTGATCTAGCTAAAATTGTCTGCAAGAAAAAGAAGAAGTACTATTCGTGCTCGTGCAGCTTTGCATGTTCTTCTTCGTCGGTGGGGCGATTGTCGAAGCCTCGAGTTGATGTGAATTCCATGTGGTCAACAAATTTCACATTTGCACACTCATCAATGTCCTCCGTATTGCACTGAGCATGATCCGGAATGAAGAATCGCACAGGCCCGCCCTTCGCTTGAGGAAGTGGTGAATCATCAAAACCGTATATTACGTAGCCTCGCTCTCGCACTTCCGCCAGCGGTATGCTCGCGTGAAAATTATCGTGAGAACTATGTAGCCCCAAGAACTTTGCAGTGTCGCGAACCTTGGCAGCGTCCAAGACAGCTTGCAACTTAACCGCCACACCTGGACGATTTGGCACAACCGTTTTGAAGTCCGGAACTTGGTATTCTGCCGCG
>CAYNJG010000042.1:0-38758 GCA_964397295.1 uncultured Pirellulaceae bacterium | reverse complement strand
ATTGTGATCATTCGGCTACGGGTATCTGATAAGACGTACCCACAAGTTGTTTCTTTACATCTGGCGAACAATGTCAGCTAATCCTTCACGATAAGAAGGAAAAACAATCTCTGGATTCAAGCGTTCCACCAAGCGATCGTTTCGAATTCGTTTTGAACCGCGGGCTCGATCGGCTCGCGAAGATCCTTGTTCCGGAGATGCAAAGATGGGAGGTGCGGTCTCCAGCAACTCTGCTAAGCGTTCGTAAAACTCACCGCGAAGGACCGGCGATCCATCGGACACGCACATTGTCTGAGGTGCCGCAGCAGTCTCGCTCTTCGCTATTACGCGAACGATATCGTCAACATGAATTAAGTTCAGGTGTCCGTCTGCCGCAACTCGTAATGGATCACCACGTCTTAGTACCGCGGCCTGTGGAAGGCGATCGGGACCGTAAATCCCAGCTAGTCGCAAAACGATTGTCTTGGCCGACATCTCTTCACTGGCTTGCAACACCTGTTCGGCCGCAAGGCACGCTTTGCCTCCGTCGCGAATGGGGTGACAGGGTGAATCTTCGTCAACCCAATCACCATCGGTTTGGCCGTATACCCCCGTAGATGAAAGGTAGATGAATCGCTTCACGCTCGGTGAGCAGAGCTGCAATACCTTTCGCAATCCATCGACGTAGACTTCGTGAATCTGATGAGGCCCTGATCGATCGAATCCAACGGCAAAGACAACTGTCTCGATGTCGGGAAGTTCGACTCCGCCCGAATCTGCGTTCGCGACGTCCATAACGATCGGCTTCAAGCCAAGTTCGGAAAACTCTGCCGCTCGGTCCTCGCTACGTGTCGTAGCCCACACTTCTTCGCCCTTGTCGCTCCAGTATTTTGCGAGACGAATTCCCACATATCCGCAACCAACGATGAGTTTTGACAACTGATTTGCTTTAGAAAAGGATGAGCGTCAAAAGGATTCAAATATTGAGACAGAGGCCAGTCTCCCGCGAAGATGCGTAATTATACCGCAAAATCGAATTCGATTCTGAACCGCAAAATCGGCATGACGGTCGAAATGAAACGCATAGAGTCGTTTTACTCAATGAGATTCGATCCATTTATGCGAATTTCGCAGCGGGTTTTGTTACTATGGAATGACTTCCGCATGCTTGCCCGAGTACTCCTAGTCGGCGCACAATTCGCGGAATAGTTTATGGATGACAAGAAGGGCAATGGCATGAATAGAGCGTCGGCGACGAAAAGATCTTCCACAACATGGGCCATCTCATGTCTGTGTTTGCTCTTTTGGTCCTGTTCCGTTCACGCCGACCGTCCTACTGCAACATCCACTCGCAGCGCTTCGGTGGTCGTTCAGAATCACCGTGATCTTGAGCGTTTAGAATCAAAAGTAAAAGCTGCATCGAAAAAGGCTCGCGCGGCGACCGTTTCTGTGAAAGTCGGACGCGGCGAACGAGGCGGGTTTGCATTCGGTAGCGGCGTCATCGTGAGCAAAGAAGGTTACGTGCTAACTGCCGCTCACGTTTCAAGCCGACCGAATCAAAAAGTAACGTTTTACTTCGAAGACGGTAAAGAAGCCAAAGGTGTCACGCTCGGGCTTCATCAAGATCTGGATATGGGTCTGATGAAGATCACGGATCAAGGAACGTGGCCGTTTTTGACACGAGCGCGTTCGTCGCAATTAAAGGCGGGCGATTGGGTGATAGCGACCGGACACCCTGGTGGCTTCGAAAGCAAAAACGCAGCGGTCGTTCGCTTGGGGCGAATTCTAAAGAGAACGTCAAAAGTGATCCTCACTGACTGTACATTGGTTGGTGGTGATTCGGGCGGACCACTTGTTAATCTCAATGGCAACGTCATTGGCGTTCACAGTCGCATCGGCGCCGACCTGACGACGAACTTGCATGTTCCGATTGATCAGTACGCCAGGCATTGGGATCGCCTCGCACAGAAAGATGTGTGGGGGCTACTTAAAATGTCGCGGCCGTTCATCGGAATCGAACACGATCCAGACTCGAGCGGTGCACGCGTAAAAAAAGTTCGCGGCCCTGCAGCCCGAGCAAATCTCAAACGCGGAGATCTGATTGTTCGATTCAATGGCATGGAAGTGAAGAGTTTCGACAAGCTGAAGAGCTTAGTGTCCGAGACGGAGCCTGACACAACGGTAACGATCGAATACAAGCGAGACGGCATTCTCATGGAATCCACACTCGTTATTGGTGCTCGCGAAGCCTATGGCGAATCGCAGACACGCGATGATGCTGATTTGCTGAAGGATTGGCTCGAATCGGTCAACTTGCGACGCGGTCGTGGCCGTGCGGTAGTTGGGATTGGAAAGAACGCGGACCAAGTCAAAGAGTCATTTTCGAAAGTGTTGGATTCTGCAAGTCGATCGACCGTGAAAGTGCTTGATAACGCAAACGTTGTCGCGCTGGGAACGATCATTGATGAGCGTCTGATTGTGACAAAGGCAAGTCTTTTGAAAAGCTCGAATTTGCACTGTAAATATCTTCGCAGTTCATCGTTCCCAGTAAAGAAAGTCGCTGTGCTCAAATCGCACGACTTGGCGTTGCTGCGATCCAGCCGACCTTTGCCGACTACAAAGCTCAGCGTCGCCAAGACACCTCGCGTTGGCGCATTGTTGGCGAGTTCCGGACTGAATGTGCATCCATTAGCAATCGGCGCCGTAAGTCGTGAGCCAACGCGAGTTCCAAGCGAGGGCAAGCTTGGGATAAGCATGAATGGTGAAGATACGGATCCGCCAGTCGTCGACAATCTGATTGTCGGCAGTGGAGCTGATCTGGCGGGCGTAGAAATCGGAGACCTCGTCACGGCAATCGATGGCTTGGCAATCGCGACCGCGAAGGAACTAGTTGACCATGTGCTTGTGCGTTTTCCGGGGGACCGAGTACGCCTTACCGTGAAACGTGACGGGCAACTAATTGAGCTGTCGGCTAAACTCGCTCGGTATTCTGATTTCGATGACGCCTTGGCCGAGTTCGAGGATTTTATTGGCGGCAAACTTAGCAAACGCCGAAGTGGTTTTGCGAAAGTGATTCAGCACGACACTGCGATCAGCCCGCTTCATTGCGGAGGTCCAGTGGTGGACGTTCATGGCAACTTTGTCGGAATCAATATTGCCCGCGCAGCTCGCACATCGAGTTATCTTTTGCCTGCCGCCGAAGTCAAGATTGCCGTCGATCGGCTTCGCGAAATGCGTAAAGACACTGTTGATGTTGGTGCGGTGACGGCGGAGTGAACGAGACTCCGATCGAAAACGACATGCCCCGCGAGGGGCGTCTTGCCGGAGTCGACTACGGCACCGTGCGCATCGGCGTCGCCATCAGCGATCCTGGACAGATTCTTGCCAGTCCGTTCGACAACTATACGCGGCGTGGCGATAAGCTCGACGCAGAATGGTTTTGCGAATTCGTTGAATCAGAATCGGTTATCGGTTTTGTTGTTGGCTTGCCAATTCACCTCAGCGG
Organism: uncultured Pirellulaceae bacterium; assembly: GCA_964397295.1. Lineage (GTDB taxonomy): Bacteria > Planctomycetota > Planctomycetia > Pirellulales > Pirellulaceae > CAYNJG01. The sequence goes on along the minus strand of CAYNJG010000042.1, from coordinate 35,274 downwards.
TGACGAAAGCGAAAAATCGGTCGAGGCGAGAACATTCGGCAGATGGCTACGTGAACTTACGCAGCTTCCGGTTGCCTTCAACGACGAGCGTTACACTTCGGTGGATGCGGAACAAAAGATGATCAATGCAAAGCTCACGCGAAAACGTCGGAAAGAGCGGCTGGACATGCTCGCGGCGCAACAGATTCTTAGTACCTATCTAGAACGACGACCATAGCGAAGTGGCTCACCGCGATACCGCTACATGTATTCCTTCATGCCGTTTTCTTCTAGCAGTTTCACGATTTTTCGAACGGATTCTTCATCGTGCCGATTTGCAACCAGCGTTGCGTTGGGCGTGTGAACCACAATCAAGTCTTCGACGCCCACGGTTGCAACTAAGTGATCGCCTTCGCTGCGAATGATGGAGTTCTTTGTTTCGACATTTAGGCAACGTCCAACGGTTGTGTTGCCAGCGTCGTCCGTTCCCCGTAGTCTTTCCAGTGACGTCCAACTGCCTACATCATCCCAGTTGAACGGTGCCTCAATGACCGCCACTTCTTCAGCTCGTTCCATTACGGCGTAGTCGATCGACGTTCCACTGATCTTTTCGAACTCTATTTGAAATACGTCGGAAAAGTTTGGTTGGCCTATGGCATCGCGAATCGTAGCGATGTGGCCAAACATCGCTGGTTCGTACTTTTCCAGAAGATCTAGAATCGTTTGTGCTCGCCAAACGAAGATGCCCGAATTCCAATAAAACGTACCGGCGTCGAGATATTGCTGAGCAATTTCAGCTTTCGGCTTTTCACGGAACTGTTTGACTTTGAACGCGTTGTCCGCGAGCGTCTCGCCACTTTCAATGTAACCAAACGATTCGGCTGGATAAGTCGGTTTGATCCCGAACGTAACCAATCGCGTTGGTTTTTGTTCGACCAACTCGGCAGCGCGGTTGATTGTGGCTTGAAAGACTTCGTCCGTGGAGATTACATGGTCAGCAGGCATGACGGCCATGATGGCGTCGGGGTCGTTGCGGCTGACCCACGCGGCGGCAACGCCAATGCACGGTGCCGTATCGCGTTTGCACGGTTCACCTAAAACGGACTCGGCAGGCAAGTCGGGAAGTTGCGTTCGGATGGGGTCGACAAGTCGCTGATTGGTGACGACCAGCACGCGGTCGTTGGAAACGAGGCTGCCGAGTCGCGAAACGGTCGACTGAATCATGGAGTCGTCACCCGCGAGATCGAGCAGTTGTTTCGGACGCATCGAACGACTCGCGGGCCAAAAACGTGTGCCGGATCCGCCGGCGAGAATGACTGCGTGCAGCATATTAGCTCCATGGTAGCGACGGTTGCGAGTCTTGGTGGCTCCGAGCAGCCACAGTCCCGACTGGATGGTAGCTGGAAGCCACCGACCGACGTCTAGCCTTCAAAGTAGTGATCGTTGCTCACGAACAGCGAGTCCGTGATTTTTTCTTTTAGTTCCGTTGCGTCGAGTGCAAACAATGGGCTGATCTCGACTTGCACATCGGACTTCACTGTGGCGCCGGCTTCTTCCAGCATCTTTCGGTGCTTAGCACTAATGGCCGCGCGAGTTGATTCTGGCGTGTCTTTCGGTGCTCCACTTGCGTTCTTCAACGGAGCAAACACTAGACTCGCATCCGCTTCGACCGCGATCGGATTCTTCGCAGCCGGCATCAAGTCGAAGATGAATTTTTCAAACTTGATAGCGTTAGGCTCGTTTGGTGAAACAGTGTTGCCGGTCTCATCGACGAACGCAACTTTCTTGTGTGCGCGATGGAAGGGTAGGGCGGAGGCGTCGACGCTGGCTCGCCTTAGGAACTCCGTCGAGAAAACGTGCACGGCCAAGTTGCCTGCCCAGAACACGGGGTTGTTGTCAGCGTCTCGGCGGTCAGCTTGATCAGCGGGAAGGTCGCTGTATTCGATAACCGTCATCTTGCCGTCGATCGCGACAATGTTGCCCACTTTTTCCATCGGATCCTCTTTGCCGACGACCTGGGTGGTCATTTCTGACTGAGACAACAGGTGATATCCGAGCAGTTCAGGCTGGCAGATCTCGACGATAGGATTGTCAACTTGGAAGTAGAACAACTCGGTGATGCCACGTGACTTCATGTCGTCGAGACAACCATTGTCGACCAAAGCTGCCAGCGTTCCGCCGTGCCCATTGGGGCTTTCGAAGATCTTGTTCGGTTCTTGCAGAAGTAGCTTTCCGGATTTCGCATCGACCGCCGGCATCGTGCCTTGGCAGAAAATATGCAGGTCTGCTTCGGGTAATCCAAACCGATTGTTTGCTTGTAGGAAGTCCACCGTTTCTTGATGGGTTGCCGGGCTGGTCATCAAGTACAGAGGAATCGAAACGCTATATCGCCGCGCGATCGCTTGAATCTGTTCGATGTGAAATTGGAAGAGCGTGCGATTCGAAATCGGACCAATTTCGTACATGCCTTTTGGGTGTTCGAATCCAAGACGACTACCTTGCCCACCGGCGACAACAATGGCTCCTAACTGTCCGGCTTCGAGTGCTTCTTCGCCAGCTGCTATGGCCTGCTCAACGGAGAAACGGTTGTTGTCAGAATTCAGTCGAAACGCCGCTGGCGGTTCGGCGCGACTCGCCAGCTCTGCCCAGTCGGTTGCTTTCTCTTTGCCCGAAAACAACTGCGACATCAATTCAAAGTCGATGTTTTCGATTTGCGATGACAGTTGCGTGCGAGCTTGTTCGTCAAGCGAGTCCCAGTGACTAAGCAGATGCTGTTGTTCGGCAGGAACTTGGGATACGTCTGACGGCATGGTTGGCTCCGTACTTTCTATTTTAGTTGGCGCTGTTGAAGTCGTATGACGTCCGAGGACATAACGGACAAACGCAGCGATATCTTTCAAGAAGTGTCTGTCCGGCTAAGTCTAGAAAAACTTGCCCGTTACCCATAGATGAGCCAAATAGCAGAGCAGCGGAAACAATATAAAGATCGCCGCGTACGTGAAAATCGTAGTGCGAACTCGTTTTGGCCAACGTGCCATGCCCTACCTCTAGCGAAAGCCAAGACGATCGACCGAAATCCGGGTCAGTATCGCTTCAAATTAGCGGAATGAGCCGACTATTTTCCAGCGGATTTGATGACCCAAACGTTGCGAAACGCGACGGGATTGCTGTGGTCTTGCAGAAACAGCGGGGCAGGGCTGTCAGCTTCATGAGTGCGCCCGGGTGTGTGTTTGGGTAGTTCAAGGTCGTCGTGAATTACCACGCCGTTGTGTCGCACGGTAATTCTCGCATTCTTGGTTTTCTTCCCATCCTGCCATTTCGCGGCAGTAAAATCGATATCGTAGGTTTGCCACGCAAGCGGTGGAAAGCACATGTTCACTTGTGGTTTCGAGACTTGGTAGATCCCCCCGCATTCGTTGTCCTTACCCTCTAGTCCGAACGAGTCGAGTACTTGGACCTCGTACCGACTTTGCACGTAGACGCCACTGTTTCCTCGTGCTTGGCCGGCGGCGCTGGGCATAAATGGCGTGCGAAATTCGATATGCAATTTGTGGTCGCCGAGTTTTTCTTTGGTGAAGCAACTGGTTGCGCCGAGTAACTCTTCTTCGACGATTTTTGCAGACTCCCAGTTGTCGATCGACTTTTTGCCATCGAACAAAACGGTAGCACCCTCGGGGGCTTTTTGTCCCAGTGTTTCACTCTTGCGTTCGACTCTCGGAAGTTTGCCGAGCGGGCTGAGTCCTGTATCGAAAACGTGAACGAACTTGCCGTCAATTTTGAGGACGAATTCATCGGATTTCATCTCCACCGAATCATCGTCGAGTTTTCCAATCAATGGTTCGCCCGCAGTTTCTTTCGTCCAACCGTTACCAGGCAAGCCACCTGGAAATCCGACGCCTCGGAATGCACCGTCGCCGGTTGCGATGATTTGAGCGCCCCATTTCTGGCCGCCGACTTCGCCTTCGTACTCGCCTTGAATTGTGTAGTCGATGCCAGCTTTCTCTGCGTCCGTGAAAGTTGGGTACTTACCTTCTTTGGCACTACAAGCCACGGCGAAGCCAAGAAACAAAACGAAAGTAAATCGAACGCGGGGCATTTCACACTCCTGTAAATCTGAAGGACGGCTACAATCGGCAACCGCACAGCACACAGAATACCAATTGAAAGCCGCGATGTCTCGCCCCGACGAATTGTCTAGTCTCGCCTTGTCTGAATTGTCTAGCGATATTGGGAAGGAACGCGTGATTTGGCTGTTTGACATCGACGGCACACTCATTCGATCGGGCGGTGCCGGCGGCTTGGCGATGGGTCGCGCATTGGAAGAAGCGTTTGATGTGCCGCCCGAAACTCGCGGCGTTTGCTTTTCCGGACGAACGGATCGAGGCATTACGCTCGATCTATTCGCGGCCCACGAAATAGAAGCCACGCAGCAAAACTTCGAACTGTTTTACGAGACTTATCTTTCGAAGTTGTCGGAAGCGTTGGAAGAACGAGACGGTGTTGTGTTACCGGGCGCTGTCGAACTGTTGAACTTGGTTTCCGGTGGCTCGGGCCAGGCTGCGTTAGGCTTGCTGACAGGAAATATGCAAGCAGCCGCAAAACGAAAACTCGAGCACTTTGGCCTGTGGGATTACTTTTCCTTCGGCGGCTACGGCGATGTCGATGCGAACCGAGACGACGTTGCCGGCCGAGCTATCGAGGCGGTGGCTCAATATTTGAATCGTCCGGTTGAGCCCAAGCATGCATGGGTGATCGGCGACACTCCCAACGATATCCAGTGTGCTAGAGCCCACGGCATGAAAGTCATCTGTTTGCCCACCGGTGAATGTGATGAAGAAAACCTTCTGTCACATTGCCCTGATATATTGCTCAAAAGTCTTCACGAACTCGCAAAAATCGCTAGACTAACGGCGTAGGGCAAAAGAAAAAAATTGAACAACGACGGGCTACATCCATCCTTTGCCATTCTCCCACCTAAAGTGCGGGTCGCAGCATTCGTCAAACGTTAGTACTGTGAAGCTTGTCTAGGGGAATTGGAGTATTTCTTTGTCGAAAAGCAAAACACCCTCACCGTCAGATGGCAAGACCGAATGGGCTTCCGAAAAATGGGCACCGGGAAGCTCGTTGAAGGTTGTACAGCCGGACTCTGAGATTCGGCAGCTTTTCAAAGATCGTAAAACATCCAATCTTCAAAAGTACAAATGGCTCACTCTGGGCGAGTCGTCTATCTGGAAGTTCTTCTACTTCGAAATGCTCACGATGTTGCTGCAAGGTACGCGCGGCGCGGTGGGGATTTACTTGCGTCAAAAACTGATGCCCGGTTTATTTCAGCAGTGTGGCTGTGGACTGGTCGTTGGGCGAAATGTTGTCTTCCGTCATCCGGGACGGATCGTCATCGGTAACAACGTTGTAATAGACGACAATGTGGTCATTGATGCTAAAGGTGATAGCAGCACGACGATCGTTATTGGTTCGAATTCCATTATTGGCCGGAATTCGGCACTGGTTTGCAAAGGTGGCACGATCGAGTTGGAGAGCGAGGTCAACATCAGCGTCAACTGCACCGTCATTTCCGAATCGCGTGTTTCGATTGGACGCAAGACACTCGTTGGCGGGCATTGCTACATAATCGGCGGCGGAAACCATGGCATCGATTTTTCTGGTGTGCCGTTCGTTGATCAGCCTCGTATCGAAAAGGGCGGTGTCGAGATTTTGCATAACTGTTGGTTGGGTGCAAACTCGACGGTGCTCGACGGCACTGTGATTGGTCCGGATGCGGTCGTTGGCGCCGCAGCGTTGGTGAATCGAAATGTTCCGCCTCAAACCATAGTTGCCGGAGTTCCTGCCGAAATCATTTCCCCGAGTTCTGAATCCACCAACGTTCGTAAAAAGTTGGCGCGTTAGTCTCGGTGGCTTCAGTCGCCAATCGAACGGCTCTTCGTTATCCAACGAAACTTCTCTGTGCTGCCAATGCCAGCGATGCTATTGGCCGTCTTGAAAAAATCTCCATCGGGACTTTCGGCACAATAGGTTATCTTTAGCAAAAGTTACAAGGTTGTGGTCATTTGTTCCTACGGACAGAAGACCCGAAGCCTGGGCGAGCGAGAGGATTTCGCGAATCCACGTAACCAAATACGTGCGGCACGGAAGCTGCAAGATGATTGGCTCGGCATTGCGACACGAAGGCTTTTCGTGGCAATGGCTAAAGCGGTTTTTGTAACGCTGCGTCAAACATCAGACCGAATCGCCAACGATTGGCGACGACGACTCCAAGGAAGGAGCATTAGGCATGGAAGCTGTTTTCTGTCGTTCACTGTGTGTGTTCGTATTCGCCGTTTCGCTGGCATTGCCGGCACAAAGTTTTGCTGGCTCTGCACGATCACGGAATTTCATTGTCACTGCCCCGACACGCGCGTTGGCTAAAGAAATTGCCAACGAGGCAGAACGATTTCGGAAAGAATTGGCCATTTCGTGGCTCGGGCAAGAGCTTCCAACTTGGCATGATCCGTGTCCCATTGTCGCGAAGGTCAACCCTCGGCTGGGTGCAGGCGGTCAGACAAGCTTTATGTTCGAAACCGAAGCCCGTCGGTTTGCTCGGCCAACGGGTGACGGACTCTTCCAAGCAAAACCCGCAGGCCGACCTTTCGGTTGGGAAATGTCGATTCAGGGTTCGCGGGAACGTATTCTCGATTCTGTTCTTCCTCACGAAGTCACCCATACGATCTTTGCGACACATTTTGGTCGTCCGTTGCCACGCTGGGCCGACGAAGGAGCTTGTACGACAGTCGAGCACCAATCGGAGAAGCTGAAACAGCATCGCATGTTATACGAGTTCCTCACTACCGAACGCGGAATTCCGTTTAACCGCATGTTTGCGATGACGGAGTACCCCGACGACATTTTGCCACTTTACTCACAGGGGTTCTCACTGGCTCGATACTTGGTGATGCAAGGCGGCCGGCAAAAGTTTGTGAAGTACATCGAGGACGGGTTGGAGACGAACAACTGGACCGATACGACAAAACAGCACTACGGTTTTGACTCTTTGTCCGACTTGCAAGTAACGTGGCTCGAGTGGGTGCGTGATCCTGTCGCGAACGCGCCGAATCGTTCGGCACCATCAGCGACACTGGTCGCGTCAAACTCTTTTGGTCGGGGTAGACAGCCCGCGAAATTGGCGACGGTGCAACAATCTCCGAACGCGGAATCCTCGCAGGTAGGCAGTTGGTACGCGCAGCAGAAGCTTGCTCGAAGACAGGCCGCTCCATCGTCTGCTTCAATTCCTGGTAAGTCTCGCGTCGCCACACGCCCGAATCGCGTCGAGCAGCAGCGTGAAGTGTTGCTTGAATGGGGCGAGCCAAGTCCGATCATGAGCCCGACACTGTCGCGGCAGTCTGGCTTCAACACGATTCGATGAGTGTGCGGTAGCTAGAGGTGCTTGTTGATCTTACCGACGAAGCGAATTTCATCGTCTTTCGTTTCGTGGGCAATGTCGACCAAGTCAAAGATTGGCCCAGTTAGATAGCGGTGAATCTTTTCCTGCTGGGGATTGAATTTTTCTTCTCGCTGGTGCTCTGCCGCCTTTTCACGAAGAAGGTGGTAGCGGCTGAACGTTGGCTTGAAATCGTCCTCTTTGAAATTCGCTTTGAGGAACTTGACGATGATTTCCATGTCGCCGAGTGGTTCAAAGACATCGATCTGCGGCTTTTCGAATTCAATGACGGGAATTTCAACGGTGGACTCTACTGCGGGGAAAATCGATTGCAGTAGAATGATGTCTACGCCTTCTGTTTTTCCGGTGACGACGAGGAACTGCAGCATTTGTCGGACAACATCGTCGGTCACTTCGTTGCTTGCAACGGATTGATGGCGGTAGTAGAGCGTTCCCTGTTGAATCTGGCTTTCAGCCAAAGGCCTCAATGGTTTTGAAACGTTTCTAAAGACGGCTTGCGCTAGTTCGTGAAACCTCTTGGCGTCACCGAGTTTTTTCGCTTTGCGAACGATCTGTGTTACTGATTTTCGATAGACGACGGGCAACGTCTTTTTCTGGTTGGAAACTCTTGGTTGTGATTCGCTTGATTCGATCCCAGAAGTGGCGGAAGTTGGGTCAGTCTCCGGTTTTCCCGACGCTGCGATCAGTTGATTTCGAACTTGGGTTATTTTGCTAGGCATCGACGTGGTTGATCCGCGTCCACTTGTCAGCTCCGCCTGGTATTTATTGATCTTCTTTGTTGCGCCCATCGCTGTGCTTGGGTCTTTCTCAATCGCAGTCTTCAACCGGTGGATTTCCCCGGTTAACTTCTTTTCCCATTGGCCAAACGCGGAGTTAAAAGAGGATTCCAGTTGATTGATTTCGTTGAGCGCGCCTTGGAAATCGGGACGCTCTCCGTTGAGTCGCTTCTTTGCGTGGATCAGGTGACCAGTGAGCGACTTCAGGTCTCGATATAGCATTCCATCGAACATCAAGTTGATGGGTGTTATCGCGCTGCGAAGTCCGTCAAAATTAACCTCCACTTGAAACTCCCTTCTCGGCAAGAATAGCAAGAGCAATGAGACCGATTCCAATTCTATTGATGCTACTGATCGTCTTCGCCGCTCAAGCGAGTGAAGGTCAGACAACACAATCTCATTCAACCAAAGATGACCATCGAAACGCAACTCAGGATCAAAGCCGGAACCAAGAAACTCGCGTCAAGCCTGTGATTGTTGTCGCGGATGGCCTGAAAGCCAATGATTCACTTGTGCAGAACTACCAGCGAGGACTGAAGTATGCCATCAACTATTTCGGCAACTATGGGCCGTATTACGTCTACTTACTCGGCCCAGGGAATGAGGAGAACATTCGAGACATCTACCGACTCCGAGCCAAGAGTCGAGCCAACCCCAAAGCATCGGAATCGATCGAAGAGCAAATCGAGGAGTTTTTGCAACGGCCGAACAACGTCGCGGAAATCAAGGCTGTATTGGCTGGTAAAGCGGAAGGCGGTCTAACGTGGAGCGAACCACCGATTCGCGTGTACGAGGATGTAACGACCAACGCGACGGAACGCTCACAAAACCCTATCGAAAACACTTGGGGAGCGCTGCACGAGTACCACCATGTTTTTCAGGTCGCTCATGTTGATTCCTACAAAGATCGGACGTCCGACGAAAACTTCAATTCATGGATGGCCGAAGGAATGGCAACCTATAGCTCCGCCAAGTTCATGGAGAATCTTCATTTAGCGGACTTCAAAGATTACATGTTGCAGTTGAGGAAGACAGGCGGCAACATTGGTGAACCGGGTATCAATGACTTTATCGCCAATGGCAAAGCGTGGCGATTGGATGCCGAAACCTATTGGGAGACAGGTGAATCCCCGCAGGTTTACTACATGTTAGGTGCTTGGGCGACTGCGTACTTGATTCACGTTCAGGGGGTGGACGAAGTTACTGTGCTGAAAGAATGGTATTTCGATATTCCTCGCATGGGAAAATCTGCGGCGTTCAAGAAACACATGGGTCTCGCGTTGGACGAGTTTTATCCAAAGTTCGATGCCTTCATCAGGAAGTCAGATGACGAAGTAATGAAGATCTTTTCGCAAAAGGCTGAAGCGGAATTGGGGCAATGAACTTCGCTCGCTTAAAACGGTCCGCCTAACTGTTGATCGGAAATCCCCTTTTGCGAAGTAGCGCAGACACATCGACGTCGCGACCTCGGAATGCTCGGTAGCCTTCTTCTGGATCGACGGTGTCTCCTGCAGAGAGCACTTTGTCGTACAGCAGATCCGCGAGTTCCTTGTCGAAGAAGCTTCCTTTGTCAGAGAACGCTTCTGCTGCGTCGGCCGTCAGTGCGTCGGCCCAGAGATAGCTGTAGTATGCCGCGGAATATCCGTCGTCGGAGAATAGATGCAGGAAATGCGGATTACGGTGTCGCATAACCATTTCTTTGGGCATGCCCAACTCAGCGAGCGTTGTTGTTTCGAACTCCTTGGGGTCGATCTCAACGTCGCCAGCGAGATGTAGCTTCATGTCCATGATTGCGCTGGCGAGAAACTCGACGGTACCGAACCCCTGGTTGAACTTAGCGGCACGCTCGATCTTTTCGACAAGAGATTCTGGAATGGGTTCGCCGGTTTCGCAGTGGACACAGAATTGGCGAAGCACTTCGTTTGTTGGAAGCCAGTGTTCGAAAATCTGGGACGGAAACTCAACATAGTCCCGCGCGACGTTTGTGCCAGATTGTGATGGGTATTGAACCTGTGACAGCAAGCCATGCAGCGCGTGACCAAATTCATGGAAAAGCGTTTCGGCGTCATCCCACGAGATTAAAATCGGTTCACCTGGCGCGGCTTTTACGAAATTCGAATTATTCGAGACCAGCGGAGTGACCGGTTTGTCGATGTTGTATTGGCAGCGGTAGTCCGTCATCCAGGCACCGCTGCGTTTGCCTTCCCGGGCGTACGGGTCGAGGTAGAAAAGACCGATGTGGTTGCCGTTTCGGTTGACCTCCCACACACGAACGTCTTCATGGAATTTTGGGACGTCGTTGTTGGACGCGAACTCCAAATGGAACAGCTGCGAAGAACACCAGAGCATGGCATCGACGAGTTTTTCGAGTTGCAGGTATGGCTTTACTTCATTGAAGTCTAAGTCGTATTTGCTTTTTCGAACTTTCTCAGCGTAGTAGCGATAGTCCCAGGCTTCGATGGTCACTTCGTCGCCCAAGTTGTCAGCCATCGCTTGCATGTCGCTTACTTCTTCCTGCACACGTGCGACCGCTTTTGGCCAGATGCCCATCATTAGTTTCATGGCGGCGCTGGGAGTTTTTGCCATCGATCTTTCGATAGACCAATGCGCGTGCGTTTCGTAGCCAAGTAGCTTTGCTCGTTGCGCACGCAGTCGAAGTATTTTTGTGATATTCGCGTTGTTATCTTTTTCGTCACCGTTGTCGCCGCGACTGTAAAAGGTTCTCCAAACTTGTTCACGCAGGTCGCGGCTGTCGGCATACGTCAAAAACGGATCGACGAAAGATCTTGTGTTCAACACGCACCATTTGTCCGGTTGCCCTTTTTCTTTCGCTGCGTTCGCTAGGGAGTTGACGATGTTGCTTGGCAAGCCCGTAAGGTCTGCTTCGTTGTCAATCCACGTTGCGTATTGCTGTTCGTCGTCGAGTACGTTTTGCGTGAAGTCTGCGAACAGACTGGCAAGCTCCTGGTTCATATTCGTCAGTGTGGCTTTGTCCTGCTCATTGAGATTCGCACCACGTCTCACGAACGTTTGGTAACGATCTTCGACAAGACGCTGTTCCGCGGAACTGAGGTTTGCCATCTCTTCGCCGTTGCGGACAGCTTCGATTCGCTTGAAGAGCGTCTCGTTTTGAATGATCGCGTCGGAGTGGGCGGCCAGCTTTGGCATGATTTGTTTTTGGATGTCGGGGACTGGGTCCAAATTCAAGTTGCCGGCGTGGACCCAGAAGATCGATTGGACGCGGTCGAGTGTGTCCCCAGCTTGTTCTAGGGCGACAAGCGTATTGTGAAATGTTGGGGCAGATTCTTGATTGGCGATGGATGTGACTTCTTTTTGGGCTTCCTCGATTGCAGTTTTGAATGCAGGCAAGAATTCGTTGGGGTTAATTTCTCTCCACGGAGGTACTCCTCCGAATGGTCCAGACCAGCTTTTCAGAATGGTGGAATTGGCGGCCATGCTTGTAACTCCAATGGTGGGCAAAAGTTAAACGTTGGTTAAGGAATCAGCCGTAGGTACTGCCTGGCACATTCGTTCAGCTAATTGGACGTAAATCAAGCCGGAGGCCATGGCAAATGAAGATTTTCAACAGGACATGAAGAACTAGTTTTCCTCAGCTGGAATGGTTACTCTACTGGCTAGACAGAATTAACAGGTTAGCCCGATCATGTCATCAGGCTAAGGTATTCCGCCAATTCCTTGCCGTACTTAGAAACACAGATTACGAATAAGTGCTTGGGATTGGTGCAGCGAAGATGGGCTTCGCTAGTCGGTGGACCACATAGGGAGTAACGAGATGAAGCAATCAAATAAGAAGAAACGTTCCCGATCACAGCGTAAGGTTCTCCAGCGTGGAGGTTCATTGCAGATTGAGTCTTTGGAAAATCGAGAGATGTTGCACGGCGATCCGCTGACCGTGTTCGAACAGCCTGCGAGCATTCCGGACGATAACAATCTCGGCCCGTTTGCATCTGTTGATCGCACGCTCGGCAGCGATCCCTTCGAGGCGAAAGCTTGGGATAACTTTAGCATCGGGGCTGATGCCTCAATTAATCGGATCAGCTGGGTAGGCGCATACATTGAACCGTTCGCGACCGGTACCAATATTGTCATCCCGGAAACCGATTTTCTGGTTGAAATCTTTTCGAATGCCAGCAACGCTCCAGGTGCTGTATTGCACAGCTTCGAGTTGGACGCTGGCGTCGCCGGTGTCAGTGACGGAAGCGTAGCATCAACGCTACTTTCGCATACCGCGGAGTTTGACGGGCCTGTCTATTCGTATAACGCATCCTTGCCTGCAACAGATCTTGCGGCTGGCGACTATTGGATCTCCATTACTGCTCTTCAGACGTTTCCGAACGAAACTGCATTCGACCCAACGTGGCAGTGGCACCTAGCCGATTCGACTGACGCCGATGGGTTCTTCTTTTTCGACGACTATTTTGACACGCCTGGCGATCTTGGAGTCGGTAAAGTAGATCAAGAACCTGCTCCAACCAATAATCAACCTGACAAAGACTTGGCCTTCAAGTTGTACTCGACAGGAACGTCGAGTCTTGAGTTGGATAAGTTCCTTTGGGACATCAATGGTAGCCCTCACTTAACAACCGATATCAATGTCGGTGACGAGTTGCTCTACGCTTTCGAAGTTACCAACGATGGCAATACAACTGTAGGCAACGTAACGGTCACGGACCCGCTGCCTGGAATCACTATCCAAGCGGAAGTGCTTGAAAAGTTTGTGGTTCATGAGCAAGCCTCGTTCATCGCTAGCTCTGGCGACCTTGGTGTGTTTGCATCCGTGGAGGCGACTCCCGGTTCACCTACGACGCCGCAAACAACTGATCCGTATGAAGCCAAAGCTTGGGATAACTTCACGCTCGGCTCCGAGACGGTTTTGGACGGCGTCGACTTCTCGGGGGTTTACGCAGAAGCATTTGCGTTTGGAACTACTCCGCAGACAAGCTTCTCGATCGAATTCTACAACGATAATGCTGGTGTGCCTGGCACGTTGGAGAGTGCGGTTGTGATCGATGGAGGTGATGCTGGCGTGAACGACGCGAACGTTACTTCGACATTTGTTGGTACAGCACCAGGCGGCGGATCTATCTTCGACTACGAAGCGGCTATCCCCTTCACAGTATTAGCTGCCGGGGACTACTGGGTTTCGGTTACCGCTGTTCAGACTTTCCCTAACGCAGCGCCAGCCATCGACCCAACTTGGCAATGGCAACTGGGTACCAATCCTGGTGGAGCGGACGGGTTCTTTTCCTTCGACGACATCTTTGATGATGCTGGCGACAATGGAGTTGGCGACAACAACCAGCCACCAACACCAGTGAACTTTGAAGCAGGTAAAGATCTTGCATTCACTCTGAATGCTGCACGACAAGTTCCGTTCGACGGAGAGCTCGATCCGGGTGAAACTGTCGTCTTCATTGGAGCATACACGGTCACTGCAGATGACGTTGCAAATGGTGAGATCGTGAACACGGCTACCGTAACGGGTGATGGACCGGACGGAACGGCTATGGACATGGACACAGAGGTCGTCGAAATCGATATGCCTCCCGTGTCTTCAATCGATATCGATAAGTTCTTGTGGGACATCAACGGCAGTCCTGAATTGTTCACGGACTTGCAAGTCGGTGATGAATTGCTGTACTCGTTTGACATAACGAATACGGGCGAGACGGACCTTACCAACGTTGTCGTGACGGACGCATTGCCAGGCGTCGTCTTCCAGCCACAAGTAGTGGCTCCGTTTACGGCGTTCTCGCAAGAGATCTTCATACCAGACGATGGTAATCTTGGGCCGTTTGCCTCTGTCGACCGTTTGCTCGACAGTGATCCCTTTGAGGCAAAAGCATGGGATAACTTCTCATTCTCGGATGCGACAATCGTTGACGGCCTCAGTTGGGCAGGAGCCTACATCGAGCCATTCGCCAACGCTGGTCCCGTACCGCTGACTGACTTCCTTATCGAAATCTTCCCTGATGATTCAAATGCACCGGGCGCGACACCTTCGTTCACGTTTAACGTCAACGGCGGTGCTGCTGGAGTCAACGACGCGAATGTGACCTCGACCTTGTTGGGGCATACCGCAGAGTTCGGTGGACCAGTTTTCGCTTACGATGCGATGTTGCCGTTTACCGTTGTTCCGGCTGGCGACTACTGGGTATCGATCACAGCGCTACAAACTTTCCCAACTGCGGCACCGGGAACTTCCGGCGGTGGTTTTGATCCAACATGGCAGTGGCACCTGGGTGCGAATTCCAGTGGTACCGCCGATGGTTTCTACTCCTTCGACGACACCTTCGACGATGCGGGTGATAACAATGTTGGAGACAATGACCAGCCGGCCACACCGGTTCAATTCGAATCTAGTAAAGATCTAGCATTCGAATGGCGTGCCTCCAGAGAGATTGATTTCGACGGCTCTTTGGCTCCAGGTGAGACCGTGATGTTCATGGCCACGTACTTCGTTACTCAGGCCGACATTGATGCGGGAGAGATTATCAATACGGGAACGGTATCCGCAGACGGTCCTGATGGTGCGGTGATGGCGATGGATACGCACGAAACCATTATCACACAGCCGATAAATCCAATCGACATCCAAAAGACCCTATGGGATGTAAACGGTAGCCCGAATTTGACCAATGATCTTCAAGTTGGCGATGAGTTGATCTATTCGTTCGACATTACCAACAACGGATCGGAAGACATTTCCGGTATCGAAGTTACCGATTCGCTGCCAGATTTCACGTTTGATGAACAAGTTGCCGTTCCATTCGTGGCCCACCATCAGGCACGATCTACTCCTTCTTCCGGTGATTTTGGAGTGTTTTCCTCGTTCGATCGCGTTTTGAATGCGACTAGCGATCCTTTCGAAGCGAAGGCTTGGGATAACTTCTCCGTATCCGATTTCACTGTCATTGAAGGTGTCAGTTTCTCGGGCGTTTATGATGGTCCATTCGTCGGATCTGCTCAGCCTGAAACTGACTTCTTGATCGAGATCTTTGAAGACAGCAGCGGCCTTCCTGGAGCACCCGTGCTTACATTCCATGCCGATGGTGGTCTTGCTGGAGTAGACGATGCCAACGTGCCGACGACGGCTATCGCAGGTACTGCACCTGGTGGCGGAAGCATTTTTGAGTACGACGCTATGCTACCGCTAACTGGTCTCGAGATCGGTGACTACTGGATTTCGATTACCGCCGATCAAACATTCCCAAGCGATTCGCCAACAATTGATCCAACATGGCAATGGCATTTGGGATCGGGCCCTGGCGATGGCTTCTACAGCTTCGACGACATTTTCGATGATCCAGGTGACAATGGCGTAGGTGACAACGATCAGCCACCAACACCCGCCCTGTTTGTCGCTGATAAAGATCTGGCATTTACGCTCAATGCTGTTGAACTGTCGGACTTCGATGGTGAACTGAGTCCAGGTGAGTCAGTGATGTTTATGGGCACATACTTTGTGACCCAGGCTGACGTGGATGCCGGTCAAATCGTCAATACTGGAACTGTAACGGGCGCGCTTCCAAATGGAGACGCGGTTTCCGATTCCGACCAGCATTCGTTTGGCATCACACAACCGATAGCACCGAGCCTCTTTGCGGACATTAACAACAACGGAGCTGTTGACTTCGCCGACTTCTTGATTCTCTCGAGGAATTTCGGTGAGCAAGGCGGAAGCGACGATGGCGACATTAATGGTGACGGAGTGATTGATTTCGCCGACTTCCTGTTGTTGTCTGACAACTTTGGCCAAGTCGCATCAGCTCAAGCTGTTGACGCAGTTTTGGCAGAGTTGTCGTAAGCCAGAAACTCGCAATTTATAAAAATAGAAACGCGGTCGATTTCGGCCGCGTTTTTTATTTGCCCGCCGCGGTACGCAGGTGGTGTTTGGCGGTCGGCGAGATGGGCCTCGGCCCAACGTTGTCTATCCCGTATAACGGGGAACACGCACCTCAAGCGAAAGTCATGGCATATGAATGAAGAAGTTCGGCAACTCGAGCCTACCGCAGTTTGGAATCATTTCGCTGATTTGAACTCAGTTCCTCGCGCTTCAAAAAAAGAAGAACGCGTGATCGAATTCGCAAAATCATTCGGCGAAGGATTAGGCCTAGAAACGATGGTGGATGCCGTTGGTAACGTAATCATCCGCAAGCCTGCTAGCGCTGGTATGGAAGATCGTATGCCAGTCGTCATGCAGTCGCATCTGGATATGGTGCACCAGAAGAACTCGGACTCGGATTTCGATTTTGCTTCGCAGGGCATCGAAATGTTTGTCGAAGGAGATTGGGTCAAAGCACGCGGCACAACGCTCGGTGCCGATAATGGAATGGGTGTTGCCAGCATCATGACGATACTGGCGTCGAACGAAATTGCTCATCCGGCAATGGAGGCACTGTTCACGATCGACGAAGAGACCGGCATGACCGGCGCACAGGGTTTAGAAGGCGGTTTATTATCGGGAAAGATCCTCCTCAATCTTGATACGGAAGAAGACAACGAATTGACAATCGGTTGTGCTGGAGGATGCGACGTAACCGCAACCGGCAGCTATCAATCTGAGTCGGCACCTGACGGTTCCACAGGTTATCGAGTAACCGTGCGTGGGTTGACTGGAGGGCACTCGGGAGTTGATATCCATCTCGGGCGAGCGAACTCAAATAAACTGATGAATCGCTTTTTGTGGGCGGCATCCCAAGCTTGTGGTGTTCGAGTCGCAACGATTGATGGCGGTAGTCTTCGTAATGCGATTCCGCGGGAGTCTGTGGCCACGTTGGTGTGTACGAAGAGCGATGCCGGAAAAGTGGAAGAGGTTGCCAACGCTGTTCGCGAACAACTGTTGGCCGAGTACGCAACGACAGATCCGAATCTTGAATTGGTTCTGGAAGCGATTGACACACCCAATAAGGTCATGCCGGCAACTCTACAGCAGCGTTTGCTAGCGGCCATTTACGGCTGTCCATGCGGTATACATCGGATGTGTCCTGATATCGAAGGCCTGGTTCAAACGTCTAACAACTTGGCTCGGGTTCAGCTCGAGGGTGGTGAGTTCACGATCATGTGTCTCACCCGCAGCAGCGTGAACTCCGAACGCGACGATTTAGCAAATGCGATCAAGGCGGTTCTCGAACTTGCAAACGCCGATGTGTCCGTCAATGGCTCGTACCCAGGCTGGCAGCCGGCTCCTTCTTCAGACATCGTGAAGCTCATGTCGGACGTCTACGGAGAACTGTTTGGCGAGTCGCCCCATGTGGCAGCATGCCATGCAGGGCTTGAGTGCGGGATCATTGGGCGAAATTACCCAGACATGGACATGATTTCTTTTGGCCCCACAATTCGGGGGGCACATTCGCCCGATGAACGCGTAAAAGTCAGCTCCGTGCAAAAGTACTGGCGATTTTTGATAGAGACGTTGCGGCAGATTCCATCCACGAATGGAGTGTAGCGAGACCAGCGAATTAGCGGTTGTCCGTCATTTCTTGGAAATGTCCATATCCCTTTTTTCTGTTGAGCTAGAGTTTCGCGGGCGGTTTACGCGCGAAATTGGGCAACTCTTCATCTCGTCGAAAGCTTATCTTCCATTTGAACAGTGCTAACCGCTAAACTTTCCCAGTGTGCGACTACATCGGTTGCGAAAACGAACAAAGACGAGTTTGCTTCGGTTGGCAATGAGTCCACCGCGGTCAACCACAACCTTTTTAGAGGAAACGAAATGGACGCTGTAAAGCTCTTAGGTGCTCTTTTGGGCAGCAATGCAACAGGCGGTAACTTGCTCGGCTCGGTGCTTGGCGGAGGCGGAGCACAACCACAACAAAGCAGCGGCGCAGCCGGATTGCTCAAAGGACTGTTGGGCGGCGGAGCTCCGCAGCAACAACAAGCTGGTGGTGTTGGCGGAATGCTGGGTGGGCTACTTGGCGGTGGTGGCGGAGGCGGTGCAAGTAACAACATCCTCGGCGGTTTACTCAAAGCAGCAGTCGCCAAGCAAATGGGCGGCGGTGGTGGTGGAGGCGGCGGCCTCGGCCTTCTTGGTGGTTTACTTGGTGGCGGAGATGCGGCACCACCTGAACCACCACCAGCACCCGAGCTACAAGCTGCAAACGATCAAGCCACTCTCTTGATTCGAGCTATGTGCAATGCGGCCAAAGCAGATGGCCAGGTAGATGCAACCGAGCAGCAAAACATCATCGGCAAGCTTGGTGAGCTCGACCAACAGGAAATAGCATTCTTGAAGCAAGAGCTATCTTCGCCGTTGGATGCTTCTGGTTTTGCACGAAGCGTTCCCCAGCAATTGGGCCCGCAAGTTTACGCACTAAGTGTGATGACAGTAAAAGTCGATACGCGTGAAGAAGTGCAGTATCTAACGCAGTTGGCGCAAGGCCTTGGTCTTGACCAGCCAACGTTGGACGCGATTCACCAGCAAGTTGCCTAACTATAGCGGCACTGGCTTATCCAAGAGAAAAGCGAGCATCAATGTGTGCTCGCTTTTTTCGTGCGCCTATCGTCGTGCGTTTAGCGTTGTTACTTGATACCGGAAGTTTGCCGATGCAGCGCGCCTTGTACGCCAAGCATGCGTGGGTTTCGAGCAACTTTATCCACGGCGACTCGCGCGTCATTCACAATCGGTCGAAGCTGTCGACTGAGGTCTTCGATGTTCTGCGCCGCGCGGTTCAGGTTGTTGTAGAGCTCTGGGTTGTGGACCAGTTGGCCCACCGTTCCTTGTCCACTATTGAGTTGTTTTCCGAAAGATTGAAAGTCGATCAACATCGAATCAAGTCGCGTTGCGCTTGCGTTTAGTTTGCTGACGATCGTCTCGCCCTGTGAACCGAGCGGTTCCGTAAGTCCACGCAGGTTCTTCAAGTTTAGTTCTGCTTCGGTCGTGACTTTTTCAACGCTTTCTAAGAGGCTGCCTGCGTTACTAATCAGATTCGGTACGCCTTCCAGTGCTTCTTCAAGGGCGAGTTGCAAGTCTTCGTTTCCGACAACTTGGTTGATCGAAACCATCGCTGTATCGAAACGCCCAAATGCGTGGTCCGCTCGACTTAGCACGTCGCTAACCTGTCGTTGATTGTCGGCGACCAGAAGATTCATGCTCTCGGCCATGCCACCGACTTCTTCACCAGCACTTCGAATCGAGAGCAGGGCGTTGTGGAATTCTTCTTTCATGTCCACGACAACACGCATCGCGTCAAGCGGATTGCTTGCCACGATGCCCTTCATATACTCCCCGTCTTGCATCTCGCGAGACGACGCGTTTGGGTCACCATTGGAAACGAATTCTAGTACCGAGTCTCCGAAAAGATTGTCGCTTCCAATGCGACAGACTTCGTTTTCGTACAGATTCCACTTTGGGTCGATCGCTAGTGAGACAACAACGCCATTTTCCACCGGCATCATTTTGCGTACGCGACCGACTAAGATCCCGTTTTTGCGCACGGGTGTTTCTTCAGTAACTCCGGTAACGTCAGCGAATCGAACGTATATGTTCTTTTGGCCAGCGCTTGGTAGCTCTCCGAAGAGATAGACCAAGAATATCGCCATCAACGCCGTCCCGACGATGACGACGAACAGACCCAGTCGAAAGTGTATAACGCGATCGTCCATGATGTCCCCCCAAGGACTCCTGCTGATTCGGTTTTAGGAAGCAGCCAACATTTTCAGTCGTTCGCCAGCTTCGCCTTGGACGAACTGACGAACACGTGGTTCGGTGCATGCTCGCAGCTCGTCGGGTGTTCCCTCAAAGACGATTTGCGATTCGGTAGAATCCAACATTGGAATTGGATACAGCATGATGATTCGATCAGCGACTTTAAGTGCGCTATTCATGTCGTGTGTGACGACGATGCTGCTCACGTTGCCGGTGCTCGCCGTTTGCAGCATCAGCTGGTTGATGACGTCGCTCATGATAGGGTCTAAGCCGGTGGTCGGTTCGTCGTAGAGAACGACTTCCGGATCGAGCACCAGGGCCCTGGCCAGTCCAACGCGTTTTCGCATGCCGCCGGAAAGTTCCGCGGGTCGTTTATGTATCACCGATGCGGGTAAGCCAACATCCGCCAGGCGACGCACGACAATGTCTTTGATCTCTGCGAGCTTTAATTTGCGATGCAGTTTCAACGGAAACGCCACGTTTTGACCAATCGTCATGCTGTCGAATAGAGCGGCCTGCTGGAAAACGAGTCCGTACCGTGTTCGTTGTTCGGTCAGTTCCGCGTCCGAGAGTTCGTTGATGTTTTGTCCGTCGAACAGAACTCGACCAGAATTAGGTTGAATAAGTCCTATCGTATTCTTGAGCATCACCGTTTTGCCGCAGCCACTTTCGCCAATGACGGCCAGTGTTTCGCCGCGTCGCAAATTCCAAGAGATGTCACGAAGCACTGTCTGAGTACGAAATCGCACGGTCACATGCTTGAATTCCAGCAACGTACGAGATTGATCGAGGAAGGGTTCCATGACTAGCCAAACACTCCCGTCGACTGGATCATTTCGAAGAACGAATCCATGCTGACGTTCAGGATGAAGTCAATCACCAAGATCAATACGAACGAATGTACAAAAGCCGCCGTGGCCGCGTCACCAACACCTTCTGCTCCGGGTTTGCAATGGAAGCCACGGTAGCAACTGACCATCGCGATGGTGGCGCCGAAGAAAAAGCTCTTGATGACGCCGTTGATGAAATCCCAGCTGCTAATGAATTGCGCCGAGTTGTACCAATAAAAATGCCGGTCGATGCCGAAGCCATTCACGCTGTACAGGTACCCGCCAACGACTCCCATAAAGTCTGCGACGATTGTCATCACGGGGATCATGATCACGCAAGCAAGGAAGCGAGGCACAACGAGGTGCTGCATCGGACTCGCACCCATGCTGCTGAGCGCATCGATTTGTTCGGTGACTCGCATAGTGCCCAATTGAGCTGCCATTGCTGAACCAACTCGTCCGGCAAGCATGGTGGCTGCCAAAACGGGACCGAGTTCTCGCACCAGAGACATGTTGATGACGGCACCGAGACGTGACTCGAGTCCTAGCGTGCTGAACTGATAAAATGTCTGCACCGCCAGCACCATACCGATGAACGTGCCAGTGATCGCAACCACCGGCAGGCTTTTGATTCCCACTTCGTAAAAGCATGGCAGCAGATGTTCGCTGCGGGGCAGGCGACGAATCATCCAGCCTATCGTACGCAGAATAAACAACGTCAGTCCACCGATGTACGACAGCGCATCGATCGACATTTGGCCAAAGTCGGCAAAGATTGACTTTCGCTGTTGTATGGCGGCTGAAGGCATCGCTAGCTGCACTGTCCTATTTTGGGCGCATTGGTGTTTCTCTTGGGTTCTTCGGTTAGGCCGAGCCTGCGGCTTGAGACAACTATGAGGCCGAGTGCTGGCAGGCTGTAACACTGCGACGTTACTTTAGTTGCAGCAGGTGTTTAAAGGCTTGTTGGAGTAGATTCCAATCTTCCGAATCATCCAAGCCTCGATGCCGCCGCAGACCGGGCCGGAACGGCTATAGCCGCCACCAACGATTCGGCGGTAGAAGTTGCTGATAGCCCGTTTGCGTTTGATGTGTTGAAGATCGCACTGGCTGATTTTTGGAACCCGTTACTCGATCTTCGTCTCTCCGATGAACTCGTCATGCAACGCGAGGATGACTTTCGGTTCACCAATAATCGTGACGTAGTCGTCTTCCTGTAGGCTGGTTTTACCACGCGGAATGACAGTGCGAGCACCACGATGGATGAGTGCAATCAGACATCCATCCGGCAGGCTTAGTTCTCGCAAACGCAAACCGATCCACTTGGCTGAAGGCGCGTCTTTCGTCAAATGAATCGCCAGTGATCGCTCGTCGCGCAGCATCAGCATCTTCACGTCGCGCTCTCCCTCTGCGGCGTTCCAGTCTTCCATGAAATTGTCCTGATCTACGTGCAGGGCGATATGTGCCAACAGCCGCAAATGCTGTCCGGCGTGCCCTTGATGGCTGACGAGAAAAAAGAATGCGAAAATCGGTTCGGGTGGCGAGCCGTGACTCCACTGTTCTTTGGCGATTTCGACTTGGACTCCTTTTCGCGAACGCACCATTACCAAGTGAGGACGCTCTAGATTGGGCAGCCGAACATGCAATAGGGCGACTCCATGGTCGGCAGGCGTGGTACCAGTAATGGCGCCGTTTAGCAAATCCTCGGCCAGACGTTCCGCCGTTTGGCCAACTTTGCCAGATAACTCCCGGCCAGCCGCCAATGCGATTTCCGTGAGCGTCGCGTTGTCTTCCGCATCGAAGAACGAAGCATGCGCGATGGTTTCTTCAAAAGGATCCGTCTCGCGCAAGCCACGCTCTTTAAGAATCGTTCGCAGCTCGGCATCCAGCGGTTCGTAACGGTGCTGCCCCAGTCGTTCAAAAACATGGTAGATCGCTCCGTCACGTACGACGCGGCGTCGGGCGTAGTGGAAGTACCACGCGCCACTCGCAAGCAGCAGTCCTCCCGTAAACAGCACGGGCAGCGAACCCATTTGCGAAATCAGCCAGAGCGGAACGAATACTCCAAGGATTTGCATCCACGGGTAAAAGGGTGAGCGATAGCTGGGGTCATAGGATTCGATATGACTCTCGCGCATCACAATCACTGCCAGGCAAACCATGGCAAACATCAACAATTGAAAAGCGCTGGCCAATTTGGCGATTTTGGCCGCGTCAAATAACAGCAGCACGCTGATGATTACGCCTACTGTTGCGACGATTCCAACAAATGGCGTACCGCTCTTTGAAAGGCGGCTGAAGAAGGACGGCAACAAACGGTCGCGGCCCATTGCGAGTGGGTAACGGCTGGCACTAAGAATCCCCGCATTCGCCACCGAAGCGAATGCGAGTAAGGCGGCGATCGTAACGAGGATTTGACCGGGGCGACCGATCAGCACGTTGGCTGCCGCGGCGACAGGCGTCTTACTGACCTCCAGCACGTCCATCGGAAGTACGCCGACCATCACGTAGGTGCCTAATGCATAGATGAGGACCGACAACCCCATCGCCAGGAAGACGCCCAGTGGCAAATTGCGTTCAGGGTTTTCGACTTCTTCCGCCACGCTGGCAATTTTGGTGATGCCGACGTAACTGATGTAGACCATGCCCGTTGTGGAAATGATCTTTTCGAATCCCTTTTCAAAAAAATTGTCGAAGTGCGCCGGCTGTACGTGCTGAATTCCATTACTGATGAACCAGCCAAGAATGGCCAACAGTCCCATTACCAACCAAACCTGTAGCGACGCGCTTTTCTTCGCGCCGAAAAGGTTCAACGTGCCAAACAACAGCGCGAACAGAATGGCAACCGGGATCGTCGGGATTCTTGGGAAGAAGATCATCAGGTAGTAGCCCATGCCGATCAGAGCAAACGACGTCTTGAGCATGAGCGCCAGCCACGTACCCAGTCCGCCGACCGTACCGACGAGAGGCCCCATGCTTCGATCTAGAAAGTAGTAGGTACCGCCCGCTTTCGGCATGGCAGTCGCCAATTCCACGATGCTCAGCATGGAAGGAACCAGCGGGACTGCTGCCAATACATAAGCAAGTACGAGCGCGGCACCTGCCTCATGGGCAGCGTATCCGGGTAGTAGAAAGAACCCCGCACTCAGTGTGGTACCTAACGCAATGCTGAAGACTTTGAAGAGCCCGAGCTCTTTCTTGAGTTTTGAATTCGCGTTGATGAGACTAGTTCTTCCATCGCTAAGACGGGCGGGCTGCGTAGACCGGGATTGTAGAGCATCGTTTGGGTTTCGACAGACCAGATCCGAGGCAAACAGTTCACGCACGGCCGTCTTGCTTGTTCAATTCCTGGATAATGCTTTGGTTGCGGCTCGTCGTGCGTCAAACGTGTGTCAGCAAGTTTCCACAATCGCACAAAAAAACGGTGAGTGGTCGACCTGACCACCCACCGTTTCGCATTGATTGGCGTTGAGTTACTCGCCGTCGCCGGCGCCGGCCCCAGCGGTTGCAGGCTCTTCCGGTTCTGGCTTCACTTCTACGGCAATGCCTTCGAAGTTCAGACGCTTGACCTTGTTGGTCTCTTCGTCTCGAACGGCAGTGACATCGATTTTGTTCTTTTCTTTGAACTCGCCCTTGAGCAGTTCTTCCGAAAGTGGATCTTCGATGAAGTTTTCAATCGCACGACGAAGTGGACGAGCACCGTAGTCGAGATTCGAACCCTTCTTGATCAAGAACTCTTTCGCGTCGTCGCTGAGATTTAGCTCCAGGCCTCGCTCCAGCAATCGTTGCCGAACCTTGGCCAATTCTAGGTCGATAACTTCCTTAAGGTCTTCGTCCGTGAGGTGGCGGAAGATAATCGTTTCGTCGAGACGATTGAGGAACTCAGGTCGGAAAACGCGTTCGATGCGTTCCATTACTCGAGCTTTCATGTCGTCGTACGATGCATCCGCCGATGGCTTGGTGAAGCCGAACGATGATTCGTTCTTGATTGCTTCCGCACCAGCGTTGGTAGTCATGATCAAGAGCACGTTGCGGAAGTCGACGTTGCGACCGAAGCTGTCAGTCAGGCGGCCTTCTTCCATGACTTGCAACAACATATTGAAGCAGTCAGGGTGAGCTTTCTCGATCTCGTCCAGCAATACAACCGCGTACGGCCGGCGTCGAATCTTTTCGGTCAGCTGACCGCCTTCTTCGAATCCGACGTAGCCTGGAGGGGCACCGATCAGACGACTGACATTGTGCTTCTCCATGTATTCCGACATGTCGATTTGGATGAGTGCTTCTTCGTCACCGAACATGAATTCGGCAAGTGCTTTCGCGAGCAACGTTTTGCCGACACCCGTTGGACCAGCGAAGACAAAGCAACCGGTTGGTCGTTTTGGATCCTTCAGGCCGCTGCGAGTTCGGCGAACGGCTTTTGCGATCGCTTTGATGGCTTCGTGCTGACTAATGACACGCTTGTGAAGTGCGTCTTCCATCTGCATTAATCGAGCACTGTCTTCGGTGCTGAGTCGAGTTAGCGGAATGCCCGTCATCTTGGAGACGACTTCTGCGATAACGTCTTCGTCAACAACACCGTCCGTCTCGCGAGACTTCTCACGCCACTTTTCGGTCAGTTCGTCTTTCTTCTTGCGAAGCTTGTCGGCCTGGTCGCGGAGCGAGGCAGCTTTTTCGAAGTCCTGGTTTGCAACCGCTTCTTCTTTGTCCTTATTAAGCTGCTCGACTTCGCCATCGATCTCTTTCAAATCGGGCGGACGAGTCATCGTTCGCAATCGGACTCTTGCACCCGCTTCGTCGATCACGTCGATCGCTTTGTCGGGTAGGCAACGGCCCGTGATGTATCGGCTGGAGTATTCAACAGCTGCTTCGATCGATTCGTCTGTGAACTTCACACGGTGATGTTCTTCGTAACGATCGCGAAGTCCTTTGAGAATCTCGACCGCTTCGTCCTTCGTGGCCGGGTCGACCATGATTAGTTGGAAGCGACGATCAAGTGCGCTGTCTTTTTCTATGTACTTTCGGTATTCGTCGAGCGTCGTAGCACCAATGCATTGGATTTCGCCACGAGCTAAAGCTGGCTTGAGCACGTTTGCCGCGTCGATAGCACCTTCAGCACCACCGGCACCGACTAGCGTGTGTAATTCGTCGATGAACAGAATCGTGTTTTTCGCACGACGCACTTCGTTCATGACCGCTTTGATACGCTCTTCGAATTGACCACGGTACTTTGTTCCGGCGACCATCATTGCGAGGTCGAGAACAACAATCCGCTTGTCCGCGAGCAACTCTGGCACGTTGCCGCTGACGACGCGTTGTGCGAAGCCTTCGACGATTGCTGTTTTACCAACGCCTGCTTCGCCAAGTAGTACTGGATTGTTTTTCGTTCGACGGCAAAGAATCTGGATCGCTCGTTCGATTTCTCGTTCGCGACCGATTACTGGGTCGAGCTTCTTCTGCTTGGCCAAGTCCGTGAGGTCACGACCAAAGCTATCGAGAGCAGGTGTCTTGCTCTTGCCGCCTTTCGATGAAGTAGCACCTTCCGATGAACCGCCTTCGCGTCCACCTTCACGCCCGCCTTCGGATTCCATGTCATGGCCGAGGAGGTTAAGAACTTCTTCGCGGACTTCTTCGAGTTTCAGCCCCAAGTTCATTAGCACCTGAGCCGCAACACCTTCTTGTTCGCGAAGCAGGCCGAGCAGGATGTGCTCGGTACCAACATAGTTGTGGTTCAGGTTTCGAGCCTCTTCCATCGAGTACTCGATGACTTTCTTGGCTCGAGGCGTCTGAGGCAGCTTACCCATCGTGACCATCTCTGGTCCGCTTTGGACAAGCTTTTCAACTTCGAGTCGAATCTTGCGAAGATCGACATCAAGGTTCTTCAGTACATTCGCGGCCACGCCACTGCCTTCCTTGACCAAGCCAAGCAAGATGTGTTCCGTGCCAATGTATTCGTGGTTGAATCGTTGTGCCTCTTGGTTGGCAAGTTGCATTACCTTGCGGGCACGGTCGGTAAATCTCTCGTACATTCTTATTCCTCAAACGCGAGTCGAATCGAGTCGGGTTAAACGTTGCTTCAGACAAGCACCGTCCGGCGCGCTCGACTGCTAGATTGTTCTAACCTAAGTATTCCTTCTTAGCAGCTAAGAACAAGTCCTATGTCAAAATGGTTTCGTTTTGGTTGGTAGTGTTTCCGCCACGCACAATCTGTACGAGCCCTACCAGCATGACAATCAAACGGAGCTACTCGGTATTAGCAGCAAAGAGGTTCGTATCGATACGAACAGAAGACCGCAGGCCAGACTCGAATGACCGGCCCCATGGGCCCCATTCACCGAATCTCCCAGATTTGTTTTCGAACGAAAATAGCGTTCGGTTACCTCTACCGTCCGTGTGCTTTGATTTTATCCCTCTGTCACAAGCCGAGCAAGGCAAGTCGAGTTTTGTTGGCGGGTTAGGGTTGAGTACGTTCCCGAAAACACCCCAGAAAAATCGACCCGGTGCGAATTAGCAAAAGAAAGTAGCGGTGAAGGCTAATATTCGTTTTGCTTATGGAGCCGTGTCGTACTCTAGCTCTTTATCGGTCGATCGCGATAGTTGTATTGATCAAAGCTTCACGAAAAGCCTGCAATGCCCGACAGCAAAAAAAATAGCGAATCCAACCAAGCGAAGATGCACAATCGTCGGTCAGCATTTCGCGTGCTGGATGCGAATGCAAATCGCGCCACCGAGGGGTTGCGCGTGGTCGAAGAATTCTTGCGGTTTCATTGGCAGGACAGGTTTCTGACTGAAACATGTAAGTCCATTCGCCACGAGGTGTCCAGGACAGTTGTTCGCTTGATGTCGGTCGAGGAACGCACCGCATGCCGCTCGACGGAGACGGACGTTGGCGTTCAGGTGCAAGGTGAAGCAGAGTATTCGCGGCCAGGTCTTGTTGATGTGGCGCTCGCAAATGTGAAGCGTGCGACTGAAGCACTGCGGGTGATGGAAGAGTATTCAAAGCTCCTTGCCTCGGACACTTCGAAGGACGCGGCGAAACACTTTGAATCCTTGCGGTATCGAACGTACACGCTCGAGAAGTCGATCGGACATTTGGTCCGAGGCAGTCAGCGTCTTCAGCATGCTTGGCTTTACGTTCTGATCGACGGTAGCTTCGGTTTCGGCGATGAGTTTCGAAATCGAGTCGCGGAGTTGGCGAGGTCCAAAGTGGACGTAGTGCAACTTCGAGCCAAAGAGGCCACGGATCGTGAAATCGTTGATGTAGCGCGCGAGGTTGGCGGCATATTGAAGTCGGCCGGTATTACGTTCATCATCAATGACCGTCCGGATATTGCGAGGGTGGTCAACGCGGATGGCGTGCACGTCGGACAGTCAGAGCTTAGCGTTGCCGACGCCCGTGCGATCGTTGGCCCGGAAATGTTGATCGGCGTTTCGACACATTGTCTTTCGCAAGCGAAGCAAGCCGTTGTTGATGGCGCGGACTATATTGGGGTCGGTCCGGTGTTTCCTTCGGAGACGAAACAGTTTCAGCAGTTCGCAGGGCTCGAGTTTGTAAAAGAAGTCGCTGGCGAGATTCGTCTGCCTAGCTTTGCTATCGGTGGCGTCGACGAGACTCGATTGCCGGAATTGCTGGCGGCTGGAGGTTCTCGAGTGGCAATTAGTCACGCGATTTGGCATGCGAGTGAACTTGGAGCCTCGGCAGAGCGTATTAAAGCTGAACTATTGCGAGCGAACCCATCGTTGTTCAACGTCGAGCTATAATGCAGTACCCCAATCAACTGACGAAAAAGAACACGATGTCAACCGCTCCTGAACTTATCTTCTCTCTCGTCGTTTCGCTTTTGTGTGTCTCGGCGGCCGTTAGCGACGAAGTGGTCGTCGAAGCGTCCGGTGCTGAAGCAGCTGATTTGGAGTATCTTCCTCCGAAGCAAATCTGCAAGCTTGAAAACCGAAAAGTAAGCGAGAGCAGTGGACTCGCAGTATCTCGACGCAACGCGGAAATCTTTTGGACGCATAACGATTCTGGAGATCGAGCAAAGCTCTACGCTTTCGACGTCAAAGGGAACCATCTTGGGACGAGCCAAATAAAGAAGGCCGATGCCGTCGACTGGGAGGATATGTGCTCGTACACCCGCGATGGAAAACCACGATTGTTGATTGGCGACATCGGTGACAATGGTAGTCGTCGCAAATCCGTGCGGCTTTACGTTGTAGAAGAGCCCGGAAATCCACACAACGAAGTGAAACCGCTTCAGACGATCAAGCTCAAGTACTCGACCGGGCCGATGGACTGCGAAGCACTGGCTGTCGACGCGATCAACAAAAAGATCCTGCTCGTTGAAAAACGGCGTTGGCTAACGTGCCGAGTGTTTATGGCCGACTTGCCTGACGAAACGAAAGAAGAAAAGATTACCGCAGAACCGATCGCTCAGATTAAATTGCCGCTTGTCACCGCGATGGATGTCTCGAGTGATGGAAAGCGAGCAATCGTGCTAACGCTTGGGCAAGCGTTTGAGTACACACGCGGCGAAGGTGAAGATTGGGCCGCCGCCTTCAAACGCAAACCGCGAACGATCGACATGCCAGCTCGCAAGCAAGGCGAAGCTATCTGTTACGGCACTGAAGGTAACGATCTGTACCTGACCAGCGAGTTTTCGCCGTGCCCATTCTTTCTGGTGAAGGCCAAGCAGCCGGAGTAAAGCGATTCTCGCGGTGAAAGCCCCACTTTCACGTCAAATTGTCACGACTCGGTTGCTCGATTAGTGTTGCGTCAGCCGATAGGATACCTAGCGCTGCTACTCAATCGTTATCCACTCAATCTAAATACGGAGTCGAATCCTATGAAACGCAATGTTGCTTACGTCTCGTGCATCGCTTTCTTCTTCTTGGCTGTATCATTCTTAGGTGCTGCTGAAGAAGTAAAGATAGAGAAGAAGAAACTCACCAAGGAAGAACGCGTAGCTCAGCGTGAAAAGAAGAAAGCTGAATTGAAGAAGATCCTTGCCGAAACAAAGTGCCCGATGTCAGGCAAGCCAATCGACGCTGAGGAATTCGTCGAGTACAAGTCGTCGAAAGTCTACATGTGCTGCGGCAATTGCGTGAAAGGTTTTGCGGAGAAGGTAAAAACCGACGAGACACTTGCTGCAAAAGCCAATCACCAGCTGGTTGCGACGAAGCAAGCTCGCCAGGTGAAGTGTGCGCTCAACGGCAAAGGCAAGATCAATAAGAAAACGTTGACGAAGTTTGCGAGCACCGAAGTTGGATTCTGCTGCAAGAACTGCAAAGGCAAGTTCGACGAGATGGAAGACGACGCAAAAGTTCAAACCGTCTTCGGCAAGAACTTTGACGCGGCATTCGCCGTCAAAGCAGTGAAGCGAAAAGAAAAGAAAGAAGCAGCGGCGAAAAAGAAGAAAGACGCTGCCTAAGCTTTCGATCGCCGACTGAAAACCAGAAAAAACGAGCCCCGCAGCCAGCGGGGCTTTTTTTATGTCGGCCAGACGTCTTATGTAGGAGAACGTGCGATCAACACAGGTGCAGGTCGGCTGCAAATCCCTTGGCGTCATTCCTCAAATCGTTCTGCGTGGCTTTCAAGATTAGCCTCTAGATAGGAACGAAATCGATCAACATAGTGTTCGATCGCCTCTTTCTTGGATGCCTCGAACGAAGCACGATCTTCGAAATAGCCCCAGTAGTCAAACGCATGGAATCTCACCGCAGCGTATAGCAGTGATCCGGCAACATCCTTGATGACATCATCTGAGGTCTGCTGATTGGCCAGGTTGACGAAGAGATCGGCTCGCGCGAAAAAGTCGTCTTCCTGCTGTCGGTCATACTCAGTGTCTCGCCAAAAACACTGAGCGGAGAGCACGAGGTGTTGCAGTCACGGCAGCTAGTCGCTTGCCGGGCGGCGTTTGGCGTTTTATTAGAATTTCAGCGTAAGTACATACGCTTTCCATTTTTTTTGAAAGGCCTGCATGTCCCTTTTCCCAAGAATGGCTTGCAATGTTTTGTAGCCCGTGGGGTCGTCCGCGTGATTTGCCGAAAATTCGTGGTAGAACTTTCGCAACAGACCGTGCTCCTGCAGATAGTAACAAAGATAGCGAGCTTGGGAGTAGTTGGTTCCCGGATCTTCGCGGTAAAACTGATTCGTTGTCGTCGAGCAAAGCGATGCGAACGAAGGTACGCGTTCGGCCCGAATCGCGCGTTGCAGACCGGCCAGTCGCCAGTTGGTCAAGCCTATGATTCGATCTTCACGCGATGCGCTCTGCTCATACAGTGATCCCAGCCCTTCATTGAACCAGGATGGACACTCGGGAAAATTGGCTTCGATAAACGGGTGCACAATCTCGTGCACCAGGGTGCCTCCGCCGGTCGCAATATTCATCACCAGTGCATTATCGGTGGGAGAATAGTATCCGTAAGGCGTATCTGGTTTGCTTCGAAACAACCGTGCCGCGTTAACCTCATAGCTATCTTTGTCTTTGAACAACCAGACGTCGAGGATTCGATCGGGATCCTTCGCGAAGTACTCGGCCTTCAGTCGGTCCGTCGCCCAATTTACTGTATTCTTCGCGCGTCTGCGGACACGTTCGGCGTCTTCATCGCCAATGACGACAAATGGTCGCTCCAGCACAATCGTAAAAAGTTTGTCCGGCAGACGATCTTGTAGTCGTCGGATGTGCTGGACGTAATCCGCATTCGTTGGGCCTTTCGAGGCAGCCAGTTTGGAAATACGATCGGAGGCCAAGCCAGCCAAGCGAAAACGAACAGCGGTCCATTCTTTTGTGTCATACTTGAGTGGCCACAGCCGAATCAACTTTTCGCGTGCCATACGATGGTAGGCCCCGTTATCCGTCGCCGGTTCGTGATAAATGACTTCGTCGGTAGATGCGTCATAGCCGAGCAACAAACGAAAATGCTCGGTTGCTCCGGCACCTTCTCGCGTTCGCATGCAGATGATCGAAGGAACACCGCGGGCCAGATCGGCGTGGGTTGTTTTCCATAGCTGTTCAAGTCGCCTTTGGTGATCGGCTACCGGAATGGGATTCCAAATCGGTCCAGGTTGGAATCCGAGGTTTCGAATGGCCGTCGCCAATTCACGTGAATAGCAACCACGGGCAGAAGTCGGGTCCAAACCAGATTGATCGAATACGGTGTCTTGATCGACATCGGCGCCCAGCTTCTGCAGCCAGCTTGCCACACATGCCTCACCGCAAAAATCGGGTTTCTGTCTGACGTGCGGCACGTTGCGGATTAAAATGCTTGCGCCAACCGTCCCGCGATCGGCCGCGTTTACGTTGGTTTCCAAGGCCAATACAACCATCAGAACCAAATAGCCAAGCGAAAGCGAATTGTCGTGAGACATCCTGTAACTCCGAAAGAGCGATGCGTGGGCGGAACCGGTAGGTCCACCTCCACATCCATCCTACGCCAAGACGTCTGTTCGACGAATCTGTATTTACAACTCGCTTACAAATCCAGTTTATCGTTGCCAGAATCTGAAAGATGTTTCGGAGGAGTGGCGAGTTATTTAAAGTACTTTTTCGAAAACTCGGCATCCACATCTACGCCCGCCTTTATCCAAGCCGCTTCGTTCTTTTCGACGTCGTGCCACCATTGCTTGGCCTCGCGGATCTCTTTTCGGAACTGCCGCTCGACAGTCTCCAACTTTGCGCCCTCGTGCAGCTTTAAAGCTGATTTGGCTTTCTTGCGATATGTCTCGCTGGCTTCGTTGTTGTCTTGCACCCGATAGGACGCCTGAAGGTATGCCCGACACGCCAGCCATTTTCCGTCATTGCCTGGATCGGTCTGGTCGATCAAAAGATCACCGAGAGCTTCTAGCAAAATGGGCGAGTCGTAATTGCCGAAACGCATCATGCCTAAGACTCCCTTCAGTGCCTTTTCCCGTTCGTGGTTACGTGCAGCGTATTCGACTTTTTGCTTCTTAAAAACAAAGTCCGCAAAGTTACTACTCGTGCGAAATACACCATCGGCGAGATCTCGGCTCTTACCCAACGGTAGCTTCGTTTCGCCATCGACTTGTCGGGCTAGTACATACTCGACGAGAAGTTGTTGATAAACTTCGCGACCGAAGTGCGCGTCCGGATTGATTTCAATGGCTTTACGAATGAAGGTGAGTCCTTCCTCGAACTTTCCGCTGTGAATGAGAAACGTCCCTTTGTTCGCGAGTGTCTCGTATTCACCGGGCCACAATTTATCTTTGCTATCGATCGTTGCGATCGCCTTGTCATGTTGCCCCGTCTTATCGAAAGCGACAGCTAGGTCGTTGTAGATTGCTTTCGACGATTCATCGTTTTGGAGCCGTTTGTGCCGGTCGTTAATTCGCCACTGGTAGAACGCAGGCGAATGCCGGAGGAACTTTCCTGTAATCAGCTCTAGCACCTCAGGGAAACGAGAACGCTCCATTTGCAAGGTATCTGTGTCCCACAGGCATGCCTTTGCAGACGGTATCGTCATACAAGCCACGATTGTAAACATCGCGATGCGTTTCAATGCCATGTCGCAAAACTTTCAATTCAAACAGGATGGGGACTCCTTCCAGTTTAAGCATTCTGACCGCCGACCGGCAACGAATCGGATCTTGTTGTCGAAAACGGGAAAGTGATGGGGTGGAAGCCTGATGAGTCGGTCTGGTTCTTTGCTATAATTTGGACTCGTTCGACCAGTCCTTCCCATCGATCTAGTAAGGGTTCCCACCATGACTGACCCCGTGAAAGCAACTAGCAAAACGGATACAGCGGCAGATGACTCTCGTCGCACCTTTCTCAAGCGAACGGGACTCACCGTCGCTGGCACGAGCTTGGCGGCCAGTGTCACGACGATGACTCAACCAGTTCACGCCCAGGGCAGTGCCTCGTTGAAACTCGGCTTGGTCGGTTGTGGAGGTCGCGGATCTGGGGCCGCATTGCAAGCGTTGCGTGCTGACCCAAACACAGAGTTGGTCGCGGTTGCTGATGCATTTGGTGATAAAGCAGAACGCAGTCTGAAGAATCTGAAGGCTGACGAAAAAGTGGGCGAGCGTGTTACGACCAATCCAGATAGCACGTTTATCGGTCTTGATGCCTATGAAAAAGTGATCGACATGAGCGATGTCGTTTTGCTTTGCACGCCACCAGGTTTTCGCCCGCAACATTTTCGTGCGGCGGTTGAAGCAGGTAAGCATGTCTTCACCGAAAAGCCGATGGCGACGGACTTTCCCGGGGTTCGCTCGGTAATGGAGTCGGTAAAGATCTCGAAAGAAAAGAACCTCGCGGTGCTGGCTGGGTTTTGTTGGCGATACCACGATGCAAAACGCGAGCTCTTCAAGCGAATTCTCGATGGCGAAATTGGAGACATCCGATCGGTTCACGGAACCTACCTGACGGGACCAGTGAAACCAATGCCGCCGGCAGACCGGCGTCCGGAAGGTAAGTCGGATTTATGGTGGCAAGTTAAGAACTGGTACAACTTCGCATGGCTTGGCGGAGACGGCCTGGTCGAGCAAGCCTGTCACACGGTCGACTGGATTGCGTGGGCATTCGGAGATAAACCGCCGGTCAGTTGCACTGCCGTTGGTGGACGACAGATTCCGTCCGAAGGTGGCGACATCTTTGACCACGTGGAAGTCAACTACGTCTGGGACAACGGGGCTCGAGGTTTCGTTGCACAGCGTCAGATTCCACGTTGCTTCAATGAAAACAGCCTCTACATTCTCGGCACGAAAGGCAACGCGGATCTAACGCGCGGTAGCAACATCACGGATCTTAAGAACAACGTGACTTGGAAATACGAAGGCGAAAGCAACGATATGTACCAAACCGAGCACAATGAGTTCTTCGCCGCAATCCGCGCGGGTAAGCCGTTTAACGACGGAGACCGCATGGTGAACAGCACGATGATGGCCATCATGGGCCGCACGGCCGGCTATCGTGGTCAGCAAATCACTTGGGATGAAGCGTTGGGACAGTGAACGTTGGGTTCCTGAAATCACCAACGGTTGGGATTCACCGGTTGAGTTCAAGCCAATCGCGCTGCCCGGTCAAGATTCGGTTTAAGCGTTGTCAAAGCGGTATGGGCGCAAGCCGGCTTGCGCCCGTACATACCAATTCGATTTCGACTATCTGATACGACGCAGGTGCTTGATCATGTCTGCGTTCATGGCTTGCGGTGGGCGGTCGAATGCCGCCACAAAATCGTCAATGCGATCCTGCGGTGAGTCCTCACCCAGCGGGTCTTTTTGCTGCAAAATCTTGAGATATTCCGCGAACTCATCAGGGTGCGTTCGAATCAAAAAGTAGCAGAACGCCCACGACTCGGCGTAGGCTTCGGTGGCCAGGCCCGTGTTGTGAAATCGATCGTCGGCACTTACTAGCGAGAGCAACGAGTCGGGGTCGCGTTGGCGCGAGTACTTTTTAAACTGTTGCAGACGCACTTGGTTCACTTTGCCAATTGTTTTCCAACCTTTGCTACTCGACAAATCGGGTGACTCAAAATAGATCGCCAGCCCCTCGCTAAGCCAGACCGGAATGGCTGCGTAACGCTGATGCAAGCCACTGTTGAACGCAATCTGATGGG
>CAYNJG010000041.1:0-38981 GCA_964397295.1 uncultured Pirellulaceae bacterium | reverse complement strand
CGTCGGCTGTGCGGCACCGCTGACAATCGATACGGCAGGACCATGGGAGACGTTCAACGGGAATCAACTCTGTGCATTGCTGGGTGACTTCGTTTTTTCGAAACGCGCCGAAGCAGGTACGCTTTCTCCCGATCACTACGCAGTGACCACATTGGTTACCACGAATTTGGTCAATCGCGTCGCAGCGTCGTACGGCTGCAAATCATTTGCGAACAACCTCGTTGGTTTCAAGTGGATCGTCGGCACGATCGACGAACAGGGCCCAGACAATTTCGTCTACGGCACGGAAGAATCGCATGGTTTCTTAGTCGGTCAGTACGCTCGCGACAAAGACGGTGCTGTGGCAACAATGTTGATGGCCGAGCTGGCAGCCGACTGCAAAGCAAAGGGAGAAACTTTGCATCAACGGCTCGATTCGGTCTACAAGAAACTGGGTTTCCACGGTGAACGACTCGTGACACAGCGCATGGAAGGTTCCGAGGGCATGGCGATCATGAAGAAGTTAATGGCGAAATTCCGTAGCGATACGCCGAAAGAGCTTGGAGGAGTTCCGGTTGCTGCGTTTCGTGACTACAAGTCTAACACGGTCACAAAAGTAGGCGGCAGTCCCGAGCCGCTCGACGGACCCAACGGCGATTTGATCATCATGGATTTGGCAGAAGAAGGCAATTACGTTGCAGCCCGACCGTCCGGCACCGAGCCCAAAGTGAAGTACTACATGTTCACGTACGTGCCGAAAGAAAATCTAGACGATCTACCGGCGACCAAGGCAGCCATGAAAAAGCGGATCGACGCAATGCAGCAAGACTTGGAAAAGTTTGCCGCGAGTGTTTCATAAACGATGAAAGCCGCTGTCTTCGAAGAATTTGGCAAGCTACCCGTTGTCAAAGAAGTTCCCGATCCCACGCCGTCCGCCGACAGCGTCGTTATCGACGTAAAAGCGAACGGTGTTTGTCGGAGCGATTGGCACGCTTGGATCGGACACGATCCCACAATCACGTTGCCACACGTACCGGGGCATGAACTCGCGGGCGTCGTGTCCGCAGTCGGCGCAAACGTGAACAACATTGCCACCGGCGATCGCGTAACGGTCCCATTCTCATGCGGTTGCGGTGTATGTCGCTATTGCGAGCAAGGTCAGCTGCAAATATGCAATGACGATTTCCAACCTGGCTTCACCCACTGGGGTTCGTTTGCCGAACGCGTGGAGATTCACTACGCCAGCAACAACGTCGTGAAGCTGCCAGACGAGTTAGACTTTGTGACCGCTGCGAGCCTCGGTTGTCGCTTCGCCACGGCCTATCGCGCGGTAGTCCAGCAAGCTCACCTTGAACCGAATCAATGGTTGGCCGTTCACGGATGCGGTGGACTTGGCCTTTCGGCAATCATGATAGCCAAAGCGATGGGTGCGAGAGTTATCGCTATCGACATCACTGATCAGAAGCTGGAATTAGCAAAAGAGCTGGGCGCAGATGAAATAGTCAACGCTCGCGAGACACCGCGAGTCGGCAAGCAAGTGATGCTCGCGACCAATGGCGGAGTAGACGCGTCGATCGACGCACTGGGCATCACGGAGACGGCCGTGAATTCGGTAAAGTCGCTTCGCAAACAGGGACGGCACATTCAAGCCGGTCTGTTGCTGGACGAACATGCAACTCCGCCGTTGCCGATGGGTCGCGTTATTGCTTTTGAACTCGAGCTACTCGGCAGTCACGGTATGTCTGCTCGAGACTATCCAGCGATGTTAGAGATGGTCGTGTCAGGCAAGATTCCACTTGCGAAGTTAATCGGCAATCGCATCCCGCTGTCCGAATCACCACGAGTTCTGTCCGAAATGGATTCTTTTCAATCGGTTGGTGTCACCGTGATCGATGACTTTAGTAGCTAGTGCCTTTGATTCATTTGCGACGGTTGGAGTTCCAAACGGCTCCAATTTGTTGACCCAGTTCCGAAGGCCAGTCATACTCGTTGTGCCGTGCCTCAATGAGTCAAAGGATAATTCATGCGTTCGTTTCAAAGAATCGTTGCGTTGGGATTGTTACTAAATGTTCTCTCGCTTCCTACATTTGGCTCACCAAAAATCGGCGAATCGCATTCTTGTTTGCGGAGCGCCTTTCTGGTCGACGCCGGCGCAACTCGCTATTCGTAGCCGACGCTCACAGAATCCCAGTTTCGGAGTGAGGTTCAAAGACACTTTGAAGTCGTCATCAAAATCTTGCAAACGAACCAGGATATAAGCATACAAACGGCTTTGGACCGGCTGCAAGCTGATCGCAGACTCTCTGACGACAACTTGGCGCAACTGGAAACCGTCTTACGCAAGAATCGCCAGCTTCAGATACGACGTCTCAAAGAATACGCTCAGGCGGGAAAATTCCCAAAGAACACTGGCTTCAGTTTAGCACGGCCCATTTTCGTGGATGCTTCCAACACTGCGTGTGCTGTCGGACATTTGATGCGAGAGTCAGGTGCCCATGCGATAGTAGAAAACGTCAGAGCATCTAACAACTTCGTTCGCGTGCTTGACCTTGAATATGGCAGCGTTACAGATTGGATTTTGCAATCTGGTTTAACACAGGAAGAAGCAGCTCTGATCCAACCCACGTATCCGCTCATACACGGAGAAGATTGCACCGTGATCGCAGGACCTAGCCGTTCATTCAACGGTGGCATTGGCGGGGAGTTCGTTCTCAATGTTGTTAATCCCGACTTCACGGTCGATCTTGGCTTTGTAGCTACCGGCGTCACTAGAATCACGGCAGTTTCCCAAAGTGGAGACGAAAGGAATATCTTTCCGGATGGGATTTCCGATGCAACGTTGCTTGGTTCGGCATCCCCGCCGATCCGACTGACAGGACATACATTTTTGATCGAAGGACTCGATTCTTCTTTCGGCCCAAACGGAATCACTAGCGATGATTGGCAAACCGCCGTGACCGGTTTGAACGGGATCGCACAGACTTGCATACACGTGCCAACTGACTTGCCCAACTTAGACTTCGAGGAAGGCTCAACGCGATGGTTTTCGGGCAATATTGATGTTCGTTTGTTTCCGGCTTCTGACCGATTGACGGGTTTTCCCAATCAAATCCCACCCATAGAAATAGAATCCCTTGGCGAAGCAACAATCGGCGCAGTTAGTCTTCTGTCTGGATCTGAGGCGATCGAAGGTCAATCGGCTGTACTTCGCGGGGCACTCAATGAACCTGCAGCTCTCATGCGTGAGCACCCTTCGAGCGCACGTTTTGTGGAATTCGAGTATCGCGGGGATAGACCAACGCTAGTGGAACACACCAACTCTGTTTTTGAAATAGAGTATTTCCTCCCAGCGGATTCGCCACTATTCGACAACGCTCTCGAATTAACAGAAATCGAACCCGGCCGATTGCGGGCTGAAATTAGTCGTGGTGGACTTCTCGGTTTTCACGCGTTGGAAGGTGAAACGGTGATTATCGACAACGTGGTTTTCAGCGTGCCTGAGCCGAAATTCTCAAACGTAGTGGTGCCAACGCTTGGGATTCTGTTCCTGACTTGGGGCAGACGCAAGAGGTTGCGAACTCGCCGAAAAAGAGAACCGCGGTTACACGCATGAACAACAGAGCATCTTATGCTTTGTCCCAATTGCCATCTTTAGAAGGCGGTATCGCAGCAATGCTACTGTCGTCTAACTCGCACCACCAAGAATCGATCTTAGGACGCGCTGGCTTCGGAGTTTAACGATCCCAAAAGCTTTACGCCTGTTTTGACTTGCTACTTCCTTTGGCACGCTCGCTGCAATATGTCGAGCGTCATCAAACCAAGGACGGAGCGACCGATGCAAACCAGGGCCATCACTTCTATCGTCTTGTTTATTCTCTTGCTTGCAGTGGGCCAAACAGCAATGGCCGGAAAGCTTGGCGGACTGCGAGCAGCCGCTCGAGGAGAGGTGAAGTCAGCGGCACGCCCCGCACCCCGACCCGAACCGCGAGACCGTGACGATGACGATGAAGAACCGGCTCGCCCGCCTCGCGAAACACCTCGCCCTGCCCGGCGTCCAACGACTTCGCAGCCGTCGCGAAAGCTGCAATCCATTCGCAGCGTGGTCGCTCGAAACCCACGACCATCAGCAACACCGACAATTCCACCACGTGAGCGGCGGCGTCCACCTCGACGACCACTACGTAGTCCCCTGAGTTTTAGCGCCCTCTATTCACACGACGTTTGCTTGCCGACCGTCGTCGAAGAACATCACTACTACGCCGAACCAGTTGTCTTACCGCAGTCGACATACGAAGTCGTGCCAGCGGAACCCGTTGTCCTTCACGCCGAACCAGTCCCCGTCACCGAACCACCCATTGCTATCGCGACGCAAGAAGTTGTCGCCGATCCCTTCGACGATCTACCGCCGTTTCAGATTCGCTTCGAAATCGACTACGCGGCCGATGAAGCAGATGTGAGCCGAAGTGGATTCGGACTATTGCTGAACGCAACGGGTGGCCTCGGTATTGATACGGGCGTACGCATGTTCCAAGAACGCGATGCTGACTTTCGCGATCACCTTTGGATGGGCGACTTCAACGTTGTGTACGAATTGTTTCCGACACAGTTTTCGCGAACTCGAGCGGGGATCGGCCTCAACTGGCTCGCCGATCGCTACGGTTCGGAAGGCGGATTCAACATGACGCTTGGAACCGATTTGTTCGCTGGTCCGATGACGTTCACGGGTGAAGTCGATTTAGGAAACCTCGGAGAAGCCGATCTTTTCCACGGTCGCCTGACCGCAGCAATTCGGCAGGGTGAAAACTTGGAATGGTTCGCAGGCTACGACTACCTGGACGTTGGCGGCACCGAAATCCGCGGCGTCGTGGGTGGTATGCGATTCCGGTTTTAAAGGGATGCGTTTTTAGCAGCAAAGCTGCGGCAGCAGGTAGCCTTGGGCGTCAGCCCATGGACGGCGGCCGTCCCAGATGTCACACAGCCGCGAAGCGGCGACAGCAATCAACCAGTCTGTTCGGTTTCAAAAACGAATCTTCGTTCGTATTCAATTCCATGCCGCTCGAGGAATCGGACGTATTCACCTTCGAAGCTCACCGTTCGGTGGTGTTCTTCCTGATGCTGGATGTAACGTCTGACAACGTCGATTTGGGAGTAACTCACCGTGAATGCGCCGTAACCCTTTTGCCATTCGAAACGCATTTTCGATTCAGGCAACGCGTTTAGCCATTTTGATGAATTGGCTTTGATATCGCGGATAAGATTTGAAATCGCAAGCGTGGGCGAAAAGTTCGTGAGAATGTGAACATGGTCCTCAACACCACCAATTTCGAGAAGAGATCCGTTTTGGCCACGGATGATTCCTCCGATGTATTCGTAGAGTCGTTCTCGGATGGGATTGGTAATGGCTGGACGACGGAGTTTGGTGCTGAAAACGATGTGATAGGTTAGTTTGGAGTAGGTTCCCATTTGGATGCTCCGATTGCTGTCGCCGCTTCGCGGCTTTCCTTCCAGTTGGCCGCCCATCACCATGGGCTGACGCCCACGGCTACCTGCTGTCGCGGCTTCGCCGCTAATCACTTTGGCTTCGTGGGTCCGAAACTAGCCACTAGTCACTAGTCACAAACCAACACACCATTCTCGATCGCATTTGCCTTCGCCGAAACAAGCTGGCCTTTCGCATAGTCACCGTTGTTTAGACTCATTGGTGCATAGCGACACGCGGTGCCGAGATACTGACCTTCGTCGTTGCTTTCGACCATCATTTGCAACGGCTCGCCGATGAGCGATTGGAAATAGCTCGCGCGAAGCTCTGCTTCGACTTTGGCGAGTCTTGCCACACGGTCGGATTTCTCTTGTTTGCAGATTTGGTCGGGCATCTCTGCGGCGGGTGTCGTTTTGCGTGCACTAAAGGGAAAGATATGGATCTTCGAGAAACCGCATTGGCGCGAAACATCGCAAGACGCTTGAAAGTCTTCTTCTGTCTCGCCGGGGAAGCCAACGATAATGTCCGTCGTCAGCGCCGGTTTGTGCAGAGATTCGCGGATCAGGTTACAGCGATCGACAAACCGTTTCGCGCCCCAGCGTCTTTTCATACGACGCAGGATGCCGTCCGATCCGCTTTGCAGACATACGTGAAAGTGTGGACAGATCTTGTCGCCGTGGTCGCGGGTGATTTCGACTAGTTCGCGGGTGACTTCAGTAGCTTCGATGCTGGAAAGCCGAATTCGAAAATCGCCAGGCAATTTGACCAACGCACGTAACAAGTGCGAGAGTCTCGTCCATTCGGATTTCGGTTTCTTATAATTCCACTCGACGCCGTAGTGGCCCAAGTGGATTCCCGTCAGGATGATTTCACGATGTCCGTTGTCGACGAGTCGCTCGACTTCGCGCACAATCGCGTTGAGTGGTCGGCTTGCCATATTGGGACGTACTGTCGGGATGATGCAGTAGCTACATCGCAGCAGACATCCGTCTTGAACTTTGACATAGGCCCGATGCCGGTTGCTAAATCGCGAAATACCGTCGGGGAAGTCAATGACGCCGAATCTTCCTAACAAGTCTGGCAACTCGCGTTTGTCGGTGACGACTTCGGCGACGTTTGGCAACGCACGAATCTCGTCCGGCGCCCGTGTTGCGTAGCAACCCATTACGATCAGTTTCGCATCGGGGTTTTGTCGCGCCATGCGGCGGATGATTTGGCGACTTTTCGAATCACCCTCGTTGGTGACCGTGC
This sequence comes from uncultured Pirellulaceae bacterium, assembly GCA_964397295.1. GTDB lineage: Bacteria > Planctomycetota > Planctomycetia > Pirellulales > Pirellulaceae > CAYNJG01. The sequence continues at coordinate 32,272 of CAYNJG010000041.1, read as the reverse complement.
ACGTGTTGACGACGCATAGATCGGCTTCCGCTTCCGCCGCGCTGTCTTCGTAGCCGAACGTTGTCAAAGCTTCACGGACCAGTTCCGTCTCGTATTGATTGACTTTGCAGCCCAGGGTGTAGGTTTTCAGCAGCGGAGCGGCCATACGTTGTTCTCAGTCGAAAAAGCTAGAAGAAGCAGATTACCAAATCCGCGAGGCCTGTAATACTCGCCAGTTTGACGATTGTTTGCCGACGAAGCTCGCGCGATACGCGCTGGAAGGCTTGCCTCGGATCGATCCGTTTGGGCGATAGCATCGTAGAAACAGATATCTCGAACCGAGTTTTTTCGCTATATTTCGGATCAACTCGCGAATCGTTCGTGTCAACGGCCCTCAGCCGTGTTCAGCCACAAGCCTCAGCCAAGTCCGAAAATTCATGGCGAAGAAAAAACGCAAGCATATTCCCGACGGAACGAGTCGAGATGTTAAGAAACCCTCAGGCGACGTTATAACCGGTCCGAACTTCCCGACCGAAGAAACCAAATGGTGGCGGGAGGCAATCGAAGGCCTCGTCGTGGCAGTTGTTCTGGCTTTGCTGATTCGCGGTTTCGAAGCGGAAGCGTTTGTAATTCCCACGGGTTCGATGGCTCCAACGCTGGTCGGCCGACACAAGGACATCGAATGCAAGGAATGCGGCCAAACGTATGCGACCGGATCGAGCATTGAGATTCAAAAGACGCACGGCAAAGTAATAACCAGCGTCTGCCCTGTGTGTGCCTACCCGCAGCCCGTGAAGTACGACGAAGGTCGCGATGCATCATTTGCTGGCGATCGGATTCTGGTGAACAAGTTCGCTTACGACCCGCTCGGCAAACCAGAGCGGTTTGACGTGATCGTCTTCAAAAATCCCAACGATGCCAAGCAAAACTACATCAAACGCCTTTGCGGATTGCCGGGCGAAACACTGCGACTATTTCACGGTGACATTTACGTCAAACCAAACGAGATCGGCAAACAATTTGAAATCGCACAAAAGCCACCTCGCAAGCTAAAGGCACTGCTGCAATTGGTGGATGACACAGACCATGTTTCAGCCAAGTTGCAGGCTGCCAAGATGCCACCATGTTGGCAACCGAATCCAGGATCAGCGTGGAAGGCCGACGCAACGAACCAAACGTTCAACTTGTCGCGATCAAACAACGAAAGCTGGATGCGATTTCGCAACTACAAGCCATCATTCAACGAGTGGGTTTCGATCGACCAAGGACGAGCCGTCAACTTGTCGACGCTACGTCCGCGATTGATTAGCGACACCTATTCGTATAACTCGTATTTCACGTCCAACGCGAAACTGCCGGAACGGGGCACGGGCCAATATAGCTCGACGTTTCGTTTCTTCGATCGTATCCGAGGCAAGAACTGGGTAGGCGACTTGGGTGTTGAAACCGACGTCGATATCGAAAGTGAATCCGGCACGCTCTTGCTAGATCTTGTCGAAGGCGGTTGGAAATTCCGGTGTTCGATTGACGTAGCAACTGGCGAGGCCACCATATCAATCACGCAACAGAACGGTCAGCCCGCAGAATTCAAAGAAGCCCAGACATTGACGGCGGCCACGGGCATCAAAGGGCCTGGTTCGCACAACATCCTGTTTACGAATTTCGACAAAGGTCTGCGTTTGTGGGTGGATGGAAAAGTTGTGGAGTTCGGCAGCACAACACGCTACGCACGCCCAGCCAACGAAAAAATGAGACCGTACTACGGCGGTCCCGATGATCCCGGTGACCTCGCCCCCGTGGGCATTGGTGGCAACGATTTACAGGCAACGGTCACACGTTCGAAAGTCTACCGCGACATTTACTACATTGCAGAAAAGGACGGCGACTGGAAAGTGGATCCGGTCGAAGGCGACTACAACAAGGGGATTACGTTTGAACGCGCCGATCAATTGTTTAGCTCACCGGAAGAATGGGCGACTGCACCCGAATTCGACGACCGGCAACTCGCCGATTTCGTTTTGGAAGACTTCGACGACGACTCGAAAGATCAGTTCTTCCCCATGGGCGACAATAGCCCGCACAGTCTGGACGGACGCCTGTGGACGAACAATTACGTCGAGCGACAATTCCTAATCGGCGAAGCAGTGTTTATCTACTACCCCCATCCATGGCACGCCAAAGTTCCCAGCAAGGAGTTTTGGACGTTGCCATTGTTGTTTTATCCGAAGTTTTCTCGAATGGGCATCATTCGCTAACACGATTCAATTTGTTCCGCGTCACGGAGGGACGGAACCATGCAATGTGTGCTACGAGCTTCTGGACTCGTTAAAACGTTTGGTCGGCGACGGGTCGTTGACGGAGTCGACTTTCATGTCGGCAAGGGCGAGATCGTTGGCTTGCTTGGCCCCAACGGCGCTGGAAAAACCACCACGTTTCGCATGACTTGCGGAATGACGGAACCCGACCGCGGTACGGTTGAACTGCAAGGCATCGATGTCACCGATTGGCCCATGTTCAAACGCGCTAAAGATGGTGGCATGGGTTATTTGCCGCAGGAGTCGAGCGTCTTTCGCAAGCTAAGCGTTGAGCAAAACTTGACGGCAATGATGGAACTTTTAGATTTCGACCGTATGACGCGGAAAGTTCGCTGCCAAGAGTTGCTTGAGCGTTTCGCGATCACTCACATTCGTCGCTCGCGTGCTGCGTCACTTTCTGGCGGCGAACGGCGTCGTTTGGAAATTGCACGTTGCTTGGTTTCCGATCCGGAGATCATTTTGCTGGATGAACCTTTTACGGGCATCGATCCCGTAACCATTGATAGTATTCAAGACATCGTCCGCGAGCTGCGCGACACGGGTATTTCGATTTTGATCACGGACCATCAAGTTCGTGAGACCCTGGAGATCACGGACCGCAGCTACGTCATGCGAGCTGGACAGGTTCTGTGTCACGGTACGCCACAAGAAGTGGTTAGCAATCCCGAAGCACGAAAATTCTACTTTGGCGAAGGACTGCATTTAAAAACGCCAGTCGACGACGCCAAGCATCCGCGTGTGCCAAAACCGCACCTTGCATTGAAACCACGTCGGTCGCAGAAGATCACTGACTTGTAGCGTTCGTGAGTTATGGCGGACTTGCTCATTCGTTCAAGTACAAGAGTCGACGTTTCATCTCGGCCACTCCAGGTTCGGGTTTCGAAAAGCCTTTGGTCACTTCGAATTGAAAGCCGGGCTTGCCGTCACGAAGAAGCACCAGCGTGTTAAGCACCAGATTTGCTTCCACCCCGTGCCGAGAATTCTTCAACGTTTCAACCACAATGTCTCGCGTATCCATTCCGCCCGTGAGCGCCAAAAACTCAGCGGCCCGTAGTCGAACGAGGTTTTCTTCGTCGTTTTCTGCCAGCTCTTTTGCGCGTGGTACCATCGACTTTGCGACTGCGCCGTGCGTGCTACACGCAATCAATCCCCAGTAACGTTGCCAACGGTTTTCGGAGGACAATGCACTTTCGATCGCCGACTCTGCTTGTTCGAAAGGCAGCAGTTCGAGATCCGCGATTTCAACCAACGAAGCAATTTCAGCTTTGTGTTTTTGTCCAAACGCCACCGGGTTTCCGAATGCCGCATCGACCAAATGACTCTCGGGATAGAAGCTTAGATCCGGTAGCGATTTGACTTTATCCTGTAGTCGCTTTCGCAACTCGGCCAAGGCGGCGGCGTGGATTGGATCGTCGGCTAGGTTTTTCGTTTCGTGCGGATCCGCTTCGATGTCGTACAACGCCTCGGCCGGACGTTGCTCGAAGAACTGACGCTGCACCGCGTTGAGCTTTCCTGCTTTGTAGAGCTCTCGCCATTCTTCGAACGCCAGCATTTTGTAACGATAGTTGTTTTGCAGACCATCGAAATTGAACGGCTGGTAACTGCGCACGTACTCATACTTTCCACGGCGCAGTGTGCGCACGAAATCGACTTTTTCATCGAAGCGATCAGCGTAGCCAAACGCATCGTATTCCATCGGCGGCGAATTTAAACCAAACATCGGACGGCCATCGACCTTCTCTGAGCCCTTACTGCCAGCCAGTGCTAAAAGCGTCGGTCCGAAATCGACAAAGCTCACGATCTGCGACGACCGGCTGCCAATGTTAGGCGCAAGGTGCTTCCATTTATCCGGAACTCGCACAACGAGCGGTACGTGTAAGCCACTTTCGTACGCGTAGCCTTTACCACGAGGCAACACACCACCATGATCGCCGAAGTAAAAGATAAACGTATCTTCGAGTAGACCATCTTCCGTCAACCGATCAACGACTTTGCCTATCTGCTGATCCACCGTCTGAATGTTGTCGCGGTAGCGAGCGTTCGTGTAGCGGAAAGTCGGCGTATCAGGATGATAGGGTGCGACGAACACAGAGTCTGGATCATGCTTGGTTGGTTTCGCCATGTCGGCGAAGTGCAGCGAACTTTCGTGCGTCGTTTTAAATGTCTGCATATGGAAAAACGACTGGCCAGGCTTTCGATTTCGCCATGTAGCTTTGTTAGAGGATTCGTCCCAGACGTTGTCGCTTTCGATCGCGTTGTAGTCCTTCTTGCTGTTGTTCGTCGCGTAGTATCCCGTATCTCGCAAGTATTCGGGGAACATCTTTACGCCGTCCGGCATCGGAACGGTCACGCTCTTGCGATGAAACTGCGTGCCAATTCTTGGGCCGTAGCAACTAGTCATCAACGTCGTCCGCGCAACCGAGCAAACGGGACTGTTGGAAAAGGCGCGGTCAAAGATGACACCGTGTTTCGCGAGTTCCTGGATCCTTGGCATTTCCGCGCCATTCGGATCAAACATCTTCAGGTAATGTGTTGAGTTGTCTTCAGACAGAAGCCAGACGAAGTTCGGGCGTGACTCTGCAGCGTTTGCTAACGCCGCCAGGCAAAAAAGAAGGACAATTGCGAAATAGTTTGCTGTCACGATTGGTTCTCCAGAGGGGCAATTTCCGAGTCGCGTAGTTTACGGCAAATGAGGTCTGTAAACCGAACATCGGGATTGGCTGCGTGAAAAAAACACCTGGGATTTGGCGTTCTCAAAAAAAGTTGTTTCGTTTTGAGTACTTTCTCGTTTCGCAAACGTTCTGCTCACACCGGTCCTCTGTTGATAACTAACAGCGGAACAAATTGCTATGATATCTACCAATACGTTGACGGTGAAATCATGCCAAGCTACAACCGGTTTGACGGAGAATTAGGCAGAGAAGAGCCTCCTGATCCTTTGTTTCCCTTTCCCGTCGCCAACGAGCGATGGACTTGAAAAGCTAATGAGAAGAACTCGTTGCTGTTGATTTTCAGCCGGCAAAACACGGCTGAATCGTTGCACGCTTTTCCATCAACTCTCTCACCCCAAGATAATGCGAAGTCCCAGCAAGTTTTCGCGAATGAGAGCACCAGGAGCCCAGCCCATGTTGAGTAGACGACTTGTTACGCTCGCGATCTTACTTATTACCACCAACATTTCCACTGCGCAACTTAGCGGTTCGTTTCCAGTTGGTGGCGGAAACATAACCATCGAACCAACCGACGGCCCGATCCAAGCTGGCGGCTTAGAATTTGTGGCTGAGCCAGGAATATTGACCCAAGGAGCTAGTCCCGCACCGTTTCCGTTTTTCATACCTAACTCTGCCAGCCCCGGAAACGTAACCTTTGGAGTGCTGGGTACACCCGTCACCATCGACGGCCCAGTGGAACTGGATCTGGCCGTTTCGGCCCTCGCAACGGGAGCCGACATTGCAGCGACTTGGGGAAACGGAATCGTGCCAACTCCGTTTCCGATCAACGGTTTCTTTGAAGGCCAGCCGATTTTGAGTGGTTCGTTTCCTTTTGATGGTGGTCCCATAACCGTCGCTCCAACATCAATCGCGTCAGTCTCGCTCGATGAACTGAATCTACGGGCGGATGCTGGTGTCTTGACCGGCGGTGGCAGTGCGGCGCCCTTCGAGTCGCTTAATTCCAATACATCAGAATTGTGGTCCGTCGGCTCGAATACTGCTATCACGATCGACGGAGCCGTAACGTTAGATGTCACGGCATCGGCTGACGCAAGTGTTTCTGGTTCCGCAACCAACGGATTTGGCTCAGCAGTTTTTTCAGTCACACGTCTCGCACCGGAATTCACACCGAACCTATTAGCTTCTTTTAACGCCACCAGTGGCGGACCGATCGCGATTCAGGCTCCCAACGGTCCCGTAACAACACGTGGCCTAGATTTCCAAGCGAATGTTGGCACGTTGTTTACAGGCGGTGGTAACGCGGCACCCTTTGAAACACTGACAAACAATACCGAAACACAGTGGACGGTTAACTCGAACAATGACGTCACCATTGACGGTAGCTTGATCCTCGATGTTGCAGCATCCGGATTTCCTGGATTTCAAGCTTTTGCCAACGACGGCATCACAACGACTGAATTCGCAGTAGAAAGACGGGGCACGCCCACAATAAATGCGAGCTTTCCGTTTGTTGGTGGCCCGGTCACGATTTCCGGAAACGGCGTTCCGGTAAACGGACTGGAACTGAGGACGACACGCGGCAGTTTAACTGGCGGTGGAAGTGCGGCACCATTCGACAATCTACTGACCAACACAGGTTCCGAATGGTCAGCAAACTCGGCCGTCGGATTAATCATTGATGGCGATGTCGAATTGGACCTTATCGCATCAAGCGATACTTTCGCCCAGGGCAGAGTATTCAACGATTTCGACGAAGCTAATTTTGGTCTCCTAAGAGAACGACCTGACTTCACCGACACTTTACGAGGAAGTTATCCGTTCAATGGTGGCCCCATCACCATAAGTACGACCGATGCACCTGTATCGTTGCGAGGCATGGCTATCGAATCTCAGGTCGGCTTGATTACTGGCGGCGGCGACCCCGCGCCATTTACTGAACTCACAGCAAATACAACGCAACGGTGGGTGGCCAGATCATCCGCAGATGTCACTATCGATGGATCCGTGACGCTAGACCTTACCACAACCGGCGGCTCGAGATTGAATGGGTTCGCTCTGCAAGAGAGCTCGGCAGCGCAGTTCACAATCGAGGAAAATGAGCCCACAGGTGCCGTTCTTCGAGGTAGCTTCCTCAACAGGGGCGGTCCCATCACGATCGCGCCGACGGACGGGCCTTTGTCCATGCTGGGTATCGAATTCCGAGCTACACGCGGAACGTTGACCGGTGGCGGAAGCGCAGCTCCATTCGATACTCTCCTAAACAACACCCCCGAACAATGGACGGTAGGGTCGTTGGCTCGCGTGACGATCGACGGCCCAGTGACACTTGATGTAGTCGCTTCGCCCGAGGCACTCATTGATGGACTTTGGGGCAATGGTTCTTTCCCCTTGCCGTTCGAGGTGGTGTCGACAAACCCTGTGCGAGATTTAGTTGGTTCGTTTCCGTTCGATGGTGGACCCATTACCCTCAGCACCATTCCGGGATCCAACCCCGTAGTAACCCGTGGCTTGGACATCACCGCTGTCGAAGGTTCACTCGCCGGTGGTGGAAACGCAGCACCTTACCAAACGCTCGAAAACAACACATCGCAACGATGGACGGCAAACTCCGCTGCTGACGTCACGATCGATGGCAGCGTAACGCTGGACGTTGCCGCTTCCTTCGATGCTGTACTTGATGCACAAGGAAACAATGCGATTGACAATGGATCGTTTAGCATCACGCGCAACGACCCGATTCCATCCGATCGTTTGACTGGCAGCTTTCCTTCCGGCGGCGGCGCTATTTCGATTAGGCCAACAGCCGATCCAGTCTCGTTGCGACGGCTAAGCATCGCTGGTTCCGGAGGAGGTAGACTTACGACGTCTGATAACCCAGCACCATTTGAGACGCTTATTGAATCGGATAGAGCCAATTGGATAGCCGAATCAAATACCGACGTCGTTATTGACGGCATAGTCACACTGGACGTCGAAACGAATAGTTTCACTGGCTCCTACGAAGGCCTTGCTTTCGACGGATCCACAACTTCGTCATTCGATATCACTGAACGACCGTTTAACAGTTTGTTCATTCTTGCTTCGCATTCACGATTGGGTGGACCGGTGTCCTTGGAATCGGTTTCGCCAGGTCAGATTCAAGCCATTGAACTCATCGCTAGATCGGGTTCACTTACCGGTGGCGGCGATGCCTCTCCATTCGCAAACATCGACGCAAACACACCGCAGCGATGGGCAGCAAGCTCAACGGCGCCTATCACCCTCGATGGTACCGTCGTCTTAGATGTAGTAGCCTCCTTCGGCGCGACTATCGACGGCAATTGGTCTGACGAGTTCGTGCAAAACCCGCTGCCTGTCTTTGCTGCTAGCGTACCGATCACCAATACATTGCGTGGTACTTTCCCGAGCGATGGCGGACCCATCACACTCAGTTCGACCGCACCATTTACAGCAACCGAGCTCGGTTTGACCGCGGCCCAAGGCACGCTGACGTCCGGTGGCTCGGCCATGCCCTTCGACTCAGTAACCGAAAGCTCTGAGTCACAATGGGTGGCCCGATCGAATGCTGCCGTAACGATCGATGGAAATGTCACGCTTGACGTTTTCGCGTCTGAGAATTCGCAGGTCCAAGGACTCGTTCGAGATGGAGAAAACAATCCATTCGAGTTTTTTCTTCGGCAACAGACACAAACACTCTCTGGAAGTTATGACTTCGATGGCGGACCGATCACTATCCAATCGTCTGGAGCAATTGCGACAAGGGGCCTAAGCCTAAATGCTACTACTGGCTCCATTACGGGCGGCGGTAGTGCTGCACCCTATGACACGCTAGTAACAAATACGGCAAACCAGTGGTCCGCAAACTCCAGCGCCTTTGTCACGCTCGACGGCACCGTGGTACTCGATGTGGTCGCCTCTAGCGATGCAAACATTAACGGCGAGTATACGGATGGCTTGAACAGTAAACCGTTCGAGCTAACTCGCAACGCACCCGGAAGAACAACGAATCTCCGCGGGAATTTTCCATTTGAAGGCGGACCAATTACGATCGAATCTGTCGGTTCCCCCGTCCTAACACGAGGCCTCGATTTTAATGCCACTCGAGGCACGATCACCGGTGGCGGCTCAGCTGCTCCTTACGAAACGCTAACTAACAATGAAGTGAGTCGTTGGACGGTCGCTTCAAGCACGGATGTCATCATCGACGGCAGCGTCGAGTTAGACGTGATGGCGTCCAATGATGCACAACTTCAAGCCTTCGTTACCGACGGCACAACGACGAACCAGTTCTCGATAGGAAGAACCGGTCCGGTGACGGGAGCCGATACGCGGTTGATTGGAACATTTCCACCGGAGGGCGGAAACATCACGCTTACGACAACGCTCGGCCCCATCGAGACGGCTGGCGTTCAGTTTGAAGCCGACCCCGGGCAGTTAACGCAAGGGGTAATTCCAGTACCATTTTCGTTCTTTATTCCAATCCCGGGAACTACTGGGACCGTTGTTTTGGGCACGCTTGGAACACCGATTACGCTCGACGGTTCTATTGAACTTGATGTGTCCGCACAAGCGGGATCTCAGATCGAAGGCCAATGGGGCGATGGCATCGTACCGGTATCGTTCCCGGTTTCAGATGGTTCGATTGTCATCAGTACCGAATCATCGTTGGTTGGCTCGGTACCGTTTGATGGTGGTGCGATTACGCTGTCGCCACAAAACGGTCCTGTATCGGCTCGCGGACTCAATATCGAAGCTACGTTTGGAACACTAACCGGCGGCGGCAGCGCGGCCCCCTTCGAAACGTTAGCAACAAACACAGCCCAGCAGTGGACGGTCGAATCCAATGCAGATGTGATGATCGATGGTCCAGTCGAACTAGACGTAATTGCGTCGAAAGCTGCCAACCTAGTTGGTTCCGCTACAGTACTATCAGATGTCGTCTCACCAATCTCATTTGTTCGAGACGAACCAACATCGACCGACCGAATCTTTGGCAGCTACTCAGAAGCCGGTGGCCCAATCTCAATCGTTGCACCCAACGGCCCTGTTTCAACACGCAGCCTCGACCTGCACTATCAACTAGGAGCACCGTCCTCGCTGGAGTCGGGTGGATCGGCGGCTCCGTATGAACGAGTGGTAACCGACAGTGGACAACGCTGGACCGCGACCTCCGATGTTGATGTCATCATTGACGGTATCGTTACCCTTGACGTCGATGCAGTCACCACCCCTCGCTTCGCCGACACTCTAAGCGGACTAGTTGATGACGGTACAACGACGTCCAGCTTTGTAGTTTTGGAACGAGCGCCGATAGCGGGCATAACAGGATCGTTCCCCTTCGATGGCGGCGCAATCACGCTGGCTGGAAATGGTCAGCGAATCAATAGCATTTTATTGTCAACAACGGTCGGTTCGTTAAATAGCGGAGGCGATGCTGCACCGCTTTCTTCCGTTACAGAAAACTCGTCACAACAATGGTCTGTCCGGTCCGATGTGAGTGTCGCCATTGATGGTTTGATCACGCTCGATGTCCTTGCTTCAGCAGACGCACAGATCAATGGCATGGTAAGCGACGAATTCACCCAAGAACCGATCTCCGTCGTTCGACGCGGCCCCGAATTCACGAGTAACTTAATTGGCGAGTATACCTTTGCCGGAGGCGCTGTTAGTCTCACTTCGGTGGACGCACCAGTCTCGATTCAGTCGTTGCAGTTATCTGCAACGCGCGGCCAATTGACCGGGACCGACCCGGCACCGTTCGACACGCTAGTCAGCAACACAGGCGATCAATGGAGCGTTGAGTCGCTAGTCAACGTTGTTATTGACGGTACAGTGGAATTAAACGTGCAAACGACTGAAGGCTCAACTATCATTGGGCAGTTCTTTGATGGAGCTGAGACGTTTACGTTTGGACTAAACCGAACCGGCCAGCCTAACGACAACTTCGGTGGGGAGCTCGTTGCGTTTTATCCTCCTGGCGGCGGCCCCATCACGATAGTGTCAACCGGAGGTCCGCTTGCCGTTGGCGGGCTCGAACTCGTTGCCGAACCCGGAATCCTGACGCAAGGTGCCTCTCCTGGACCATTCGCGTTTTTCATTCCCAATTCTGCCGCTCCTGGCAACGTAACCCTTGGAGTTTTAGGCACCCCGGTCACCGTTGCAGGCGCTGTTGAACTTGACGTTTTCGTTTCAGCGGACGCGCCTATCGGTTCAATCACAGCGACTTGGGGCAATGGTGTTACGCCAACCGCAATCAGCGTTTTTCCGCTGACAACGGTGCCTGAACCCAGTTCGAGCTTGATGGTGTGGTTTGGAATGCTTGGCTTGCTTGCAGTTCGAAGACGGAGATAGTCACAACCTCCTCGCTCCAACAACAATTTCCGGAAAGAAGCTATCCATGATCAAACGCGCCATAACAGGATTCGCAGTCACACTCCTGGTGTGCCAAGTATCTTACGCGCAGCTGATCGGCTACTTTTCTGAAGGAGGTGGTGCGATGACCGTCGAGACAACTGATGGGCCCATTCAAACTGCCGGACTAAACTTCATCGCCGAACCTGGGATTCTTACGAAAGGTGAAGACGCGGCCCCGTTTGATTTTTTCTTAGGCACCGATCCTGACAACATTACGTTTGCTGCACTGCGACAAGTAACGCTCGACGGCATTGTTGAGTTGGACATGCAAGTCGCCCCCGAGGCAACGCCATTCGATATTCAAGCATCGTACGGAGACGGAACAAGTCCTAGACGGTTTCCAATCCAAGGAATCGTCTCGAGTCCACTTGCGGTAACAATTCCAGGTGGCGGTGGCCCTGTGACGATTTCGCCTTCTGACCAAAGCGCTTGGACCGTTGGAAGATTAGCTCTTCAAGCCACGCAGGGTTTGATAGAAGCAGGCGGCAGTCCGGCTCCATTCGAAACGCTTATCGAAAACACAACTACACGGTGGGAAGCCTCGACATCCGCCGGTGTCACAATCGATGGCTCCGTCCAACTGGACGTAGTTGCGTCCTATGATGCCACGGTCAATGTAGAAACGTACAGCGCAGACAATCAATTGGTTGGATCTTCGAATTTGATAGTCGGAGAGCGGCTTCCCGGTTTCGGAAATGCTCTAACAGCCAGACATGACAATCTCAACGGTGGACCGATCGTCATTCAGTCAAGAGGTGGGCCCGTCAACCTGCTCGGTTTGGAATTAGCATCGGCAAATTCCGGACTCTCGAGCAGTGGAGACCCAAGCCCATTTGAAACGCTGGAATCAAACACGTCTAACCTTTGGAAAGCAAGCTCTAGCACCGACGTGCAGATCGACGGTGTACTTGTGCTTGACGTGATTACAGAACCGGAACAGAACGTAACAGGAGTCTATTTCGAAGGCATTGTCGCAAGACGGTTTTTGGTCAGGGACGTATTTCCACTCGACCGAATAACACTTTCACATCCGATCGATGGCGGACCACTTACGCTAGACGTCGACGGCAGTTTTCTAAACGGCATCAACCTGACGGCGACTCAGGGAACATTCACGGGTGGCGGCGATGCATCTCCGTTCTCGGTCCTTTCAAGCAACACGCCAGAACGATGGGCTGCGGAGTCTCAAGAAAACATATTCGTGGATGGCCAGATCACGCTCGACGTCACCGTTTCGTCGGGCGCCGTAATCTCGGGTACGATACAAAACGACGTTGCTAGCGCCGAGATTAGCATCACGCAGTCCGAACCCGTGGTTGCAATCTATCCACGTGAAGGCGGTCCAATCACTCTGGAATTCCTAGACGGCCCTCGTGGTCTCATGGGCGTCGAGTTCTTGGCTGAGCCTGGTGTTCTCACTCAAGGCGCAAGTGCAGAACCATTTGATTTCTTCATTCCGGACAGTGCTGCGCCCGGCAACGTGACGCTTGGGGTGCTTGGAACTCCAGTAACCCTCGATGGCTCGGTCGAACTGGACGTGATCGTTGCACCAGACACACCATTCGGCGAGATCTCGGCGAACTGGGACAATGGAGCCAACCAGTTCGGGCTCTTCGTTGTGCCCACTAGTAGGCCGACTCCCGAGCCAAGTTCCAACATCACGATCTGCATGGGGCTGATTGGTTTACTCTTAATTCGGCGTCAGCAACAGCAGATAACCGACCGAGGAATCCGTTTATGAATCGAAAATTGCTTTAACAACAACTCAAATTATCCGAGTCAAGAACACACCATCAGAGATTTGCTTGACTCGACAAAACGATACTGAGAGAATCCGAATCTCAGCGACATTATTACGTCACAGAAACAAAGCTTCTGGATCCCAAAAAGGTGCCAATGAAAACAACTTACAGCCGCAATTTCGTTTAATTCGAGTTCGTTTGTTCGTTTGTTTCATTGCTCAAATCAACCTTTTTGTTGTGCGTTTCTCGCATACGCCGGGAGTCATCATGAAAGTCAATCGATTTACTCGCCTCTTCGCATTGTTATTCGCTTTCTCCATTGCATGTTCAGCCCATGCTGAACTAGAAGGATTCTTTCCTGCGGAAGGTGGCAGAATCACCGTCCAGCCGACCGGTGGTCCAGTTGAAGTTAGTGGTATTGAGTTAGTTCCCACGGCAGGATCTCTTACGCAAGGCGAAAGTGCCGCACCGTTTACATTCTTCCTTCCGAATAGCGCCGCGCCAGGCAACGTCACACTTGGAAACCTCGGTTCGTCTGTCACTTTCGACGGCCCTATAACCCTCGACGTCGTTGCGTCTGCGGATGCGATTATTTCCGCGACCTACGGCAGTGGGATCATACCGGTCGAATTTCCCGTAACCGGAGGCGGTGGAGGCTCCTCGTTGGCAGCCTCATTTGCCTATGACGGTGGTCCGATTACGGTCGAACCAAGGTTTGGCAATCCGTATAACGCTAGATCGTTAAGCTTCGACGCGATTTCGGGAACGCTGACAGGTGGCGGATCGCCAGCACCATTTGAGTCTCTTGTCGGAAACACCCCGCAGAATTGGTCAGTAAATTCCACTACTGATGTTTTGATCGATGGTCCGGTAGTCTTGGACGTAGCAGCTTCTCGCGGAGCCATTGTGGACGCTACTTCGAACGATGGTACCAACTCAAACCAGTTCCGTGTCACGCGAATCGATCCCGCACCGACGGATCTATTGACAGGCTCATTTGCTTTTGGCGGCGGCCCCATCACCATCGAATCGACCAGCGGCCCGGTTGTCACTCGCGGGCTCGACCTCACGATTCCAGACCCAGCATTCGGAGCCACCTTCAGTTTCAACAGCGACCCCAGCCCCTACAGCACGATCGATGTTGATCCGAGTTCAACAGACCAATGGAGGGTCTCGTCTGACGCCGACGTGGTGATCGATGGTCGCGTCACGCTTAGCGTCAATGTTTTCGGACGTAGCCCTGAGGTGAAAGGAATCGTAACCGACGAGACTTCTTCGAGTTTATTCCCGATCGAACAAAGAGAACGGATTCGCTTTTCAGGGCACTTTCCGTATGGCGGAGGACCAGTCAGTATCATCGCTCAAGAGAGAACTCCCGCGCAGCTGCGAGGCATTAGCCTTTCCGCAACACAAGGGACATTCACGGGCGGAGGCAGCGCTGCCCCGTTTGATTCGGTTGATACGAATTCAGCAACCGAATGGAGTGTCTCGTCAACGGCAGATGTCTCGATCGATGGGCTTGTCGAGTTAGATCTAACGGCCACGGCTGACGCAGAAATCTTGGGAACTTTCGACGATGGCTATCAGTCCAATGACTTTTCAGTTAGTCGCGGTATTCCTTCTTCGACGAACCGATTGCGTGGAACCTATCCGGTTGGTGGTGGAGCCGTCACGCTTGAATCCGTTGACGGACCGTTCGTTTCCCGCGGCTTGGACATTACCGATCTCAATGGAGGAGAATTAACGTCCGGTGGATCAGCTGCACCATTCGAAACCGTAACCGAAAACACGGGCGCTGATTGGTCCGTTAGATCCACGACCGACGTTACCATCGACGGCACGGTTACGCTGGACTTGAATGTCCCAGAGAATCCAAACCTCTTCGCAGCCACAACCGACGGAAGTATCTGGAATTCGTTCAACATCCGACAAGCGAGTCCCAACGCAGGCAACCTTGAAGGAACGTTTCCCCTTGAAGGCGGACCAATTACGGTATCTCCAAAGAACGGCCCCATCGCCACAACTGGAATTCAGATCACGGCAGTCCAGGGCACCATAGCGCAAGGTGATAGCCCAAGGCCATTCCAATTCTTCCTTCCCAATCCCGGACAGAATCAAGTTACCTGGGGCAGCCTGGGAACAACCGTCGTCATCGATGGCCCGCTCGAGCTTGATGCTACAGCGTCGGCAGATGCCGTTCTCGAGGGCCTTTGGGGTGACGGACCAATAGCTGTTTCACTGCCGATTACCCAAGGTGGAACAATTGCGCCGGGAACTGGTGATGGCAATGGGAGTGAACTGATGGACAATTCGCCACTCAACCAAGAGAGCATTGACTTGGCGATTGAGGATCTCGATCCGGCGGTAGTCGAGTCACAACTGCTGGTACTATTCCCCGAAGGCGGCGGACCACTCACACTCTTGGCTACAAACGGACCTGTCGAAACATTGGGTGTTGAATTCGTTGCCGAAGAAGGTTCGATCTTCGCCGGCGACAATGCCGCACCGTTTTCGTTCTTCCTCGGAGACGAAGAAAACAGAGTCGTGTTGGGCTCGCTCGGAGTTCCTGTCGTTATCGACGAACCAATCACGCTCGACATCTTCGCAACCGCAGATGCCACACTCGTCGGCGCATGGGGCGATGGCGCATTCGCAACGTTCCCAGGCTTTGCCGTACCAAACGTGCCAGAACCAAGCAGCAGTTCGCTGTCGTTTTTGGCGATGCTTAGCTTACTCGCAGTTCGACGCCGTGTGTGAGCATGCTTCGAAAACATACGCTCGCCCGATGATTACGTTTGAGTATCGTTTTCCCTGTCGAAGGCAATTCGAACCGAAGGTGGGCCGATCGCTATGAAGCTTCCGGGTCAGAAGAGTTGAAAAGTCGATTTACGTTCCGCTCGAGTCCGATGTTTCGGCTCGAGCGGCTACTTGCTACCGAAGGAATACGACAATTACCCTGCATACTAGCAATCTGTCCAATTTTTATTGACGTGCCCAACCATGGTTGCGAAGATCAAGCTTAACAATTCGCGCCGCAGGACCCGTCAACGCCTGCCGCAATTCCTGATGAATAGGTGCTCATGAACTTACAACTGCTTAGCTAAATGGCCAGCGCGTTGTAATTCACACCTATCACACAGCGATCCACTTGGTTCGTTCATCATCAGGATCTACTATGAAAATCTATCAATCTTTCATTCTTACAACCGCATTGTTTGCATTCGCCTATCAGCCAGTCCAAGCCGAACTAGAAGGCACGTTTCCACTGGAAGGCGGACCCATCACACTCACGCCAACCGACGGCCCGATCCAAGCCGGCGCAGTTGAATTTTCACCAGCGGCGGGAGCTGTCACTGCGGGTCGTAGTCCAGCGCCGTTTGCATTTTTCCTTTCCAACGGCGCCGCACCGGAAAACGTTACGCTTGGAGTACTTGGTACTCCAGTCACCATTGATGGTCCCGTAACGCTGGACGTCACTGCGTCTGCCGATGCCGTGATTAATGCAATATGGGGCAGAGGCACAACGCCAGTTCCTTTTCCTGTTACCGCTTCTAGCGATAGTCAGCCGTTGCCATACTTCGCAAGGCGACCGTTTGCGGGTGGCCCGATCACAATAGCTCCCTTCTTTGGAAACGCGGCGATTCCACTAACAGGCATCCTACTTAACGCGTCGAGTGGTGAACTAACCTCGGGTGGCAATGCCGCACCATTCGAAACGCTTGAAACAAACACACCCAATAGCTGGTCTGCATCTTCGTCGGTGCCCGTGCTAATCGATGGCCCAACCGAATTGGACGTTATCGCATCGGCCGACTCCCGGGTTGACGGACTTTTTCTTGGTGGTTCGACCACGGCGGACCTCACAGTCCTTGTAAGTGCGCCACCGACCGACACACAAATCGTCGGACGATACTCGATCGAAGGCGGGCCGATATCCATCCAGTCAACACAGCCCGTTTCTATTCGACAGCTGCAATTGAACTCGTCTGGTGGAAGTCTCATTGGCGGAACAAGCGCAGCACCCTTTGAAAACGTAGTCAGCAACACCGACACCCAATGGACAGTCTCTTCCAATGCGTCCGTCGTACTGAACGGAAGCGTGGACCTGGACGTACAAGTAGAGCCAAACACCTTCGTAAAGGGATTTACCAACGACGGAGTAGCCACATCCGCGTTCCAACTCTACGCACTTTCCGAAGAAGATCTCGACGCCGAATTGTTTGGAATCTTCCCGAGAGAAGGCGGGCTTCTGTCCGTAATAACGACAAAGGGCCCTGTTACAGCGAGCGGTCTGCAATTCGAATCGAACTCGGCCGGTGCTTTGACGCCAAGCCAGAATTCAGCACCATTTGCATTCTCCGCGTTGTCCTTCGATTCACGCGTCGCGACGTTTGGAACGTTGGCAGATGTCGAGCTTGATGGTCCCCTAACTCTGGGCCTGGAAGTATCCGCTGACGCAGTTATCGATAGTGCTCAACGGTTACGTGGCTTTGGACACTTGGATTTCCCAGTGGTTGGTGGTTTGTTTGATACAGGCCTCACCCGAGAACCCGATCGCTTGGCAGGCAGCTACTCGCTTGCCGGCGGTCCGGTTTCTATCCAAGCCACCGGCGATCCCGTTCCGCTTCGCGAGCTGGAGCTGGTGGCTGCAAAAGGAAGTTTGATCGATCAAGATAGCGCAGCACCCTTTGAATCCGTCACCACAAGCGGTACCTCGTGGACCGCACAATCCTCCGTCGACGTCATGATCGATGGCGAAATAGTCCTGGGTGTCGAAGTGGCTCCATTCAGCTTGATCCGAGCCATTGGACATACCAGTGACGACACATTCGCGTTTTCGCTCAACAGCTTTACCGAAGACGTCATCGAATCGGAACTCGTTGCGGTGTTTCCGGAAGGTGGTGGCAAAGTCACGGTATTCGCCACCGACGAACCGATCACTACGGACTCGATCGAATTCGCAACGGATGACGTCGGTGCCATCACGGCCGGATTCGACCCCGCACCGTTCGACTTTTTCTTGTCGGATCCGCTCCGGCCCAACACTATTATTCTGGGCATGAACTCCGGCACAGTCACGATCGATGGTTCGCTCACGCTCGATGTCACCGCTTCGTCTGACGCTGAGTTCTTCGGCACTTGGGGCGAAGGCGTACTAAGGACCTTCCCAGCAATCGCAGTGCCAAACGTGCCGGAACCCAACAGCCAACTATTGACGCTGCTCGGTGTGCTGGGATTCATGAGCTTTCTACCCAAGAAGAGTCGATAACTCGACTTTCAGGATTCGCGCGGCATCTAAAGTAGCGGGTTTCGTGCAGCTATCACAGAATTTCAAGAATTACAGAAAGAATCAAACCCAAAGCGACATTCAGTCACAACTAAGGAGTTGAACATGGGCAAGTTCAACACCAGATGTCAATTAATCCACCTTCTTTGCTGTCCAGATGCTCGTGAACTATTAGATAGATCGCACAAAACCAGCCTTAAACAAACTGTTTGTCGTTCGTTCACGTTCATCCTGCTCGCAACCACCCGGTTCCCCACACGAATGCGTCTTCGACGCTCGTGCTTCGTATCCGCGGTACAAACCCAGGCAAAACCATGCAAAGAATCACAGCCACTTTCTTTCTTGTCCTACTGCTTAGTTTCAGCACACACGCTCAACTCGTTGGAACATTTCCAACCGGCGGCGGCAACCTGGTCCTCTCTACCGAAACGAACCCCGTTCAATTCGCAGCTTTGAGACTCGCAAGCTCGCAAGGCAACCTGACGCCAGGATCAGTTCTCGCACCATTCCAATCCAGAACTTCCTTTTCGAACTCAATCGAATACTTCGCATCGTCGGACGTTGTTGTCGACGGCAGCATAACCTTGGACCTCGCAGTATCAGCGAACGCGGTAGTACAAGGCTGGCACCAACAACGTCGGGGCGAAAGGGGCGAAAGGATTGCCTTTCCAATTTCAGCAGGCGAAACTACGCCGTTTCCGTTTTTCGCAACGCGACCATTCTCGGGTGGCCCAATTACGATAGCTCCGTTCGCTGGAAGCGCAGCTGCTCCACTAACCGGTATTCAACTCAACGCGGCGAGTGGTGAACTGACCTCGGGTGGCAGTGCAGCACCATTCGAATCGCTTGAATCGAACACATCCGAGAGCTGGTCTGCAGCGTCGACCGCGGCAGTGTTCATTGACGGCCCAATAGAATTGGACGTTGTCGCTTCGTCCAACTCTAGCATCAGCGGACAATTCTCCAGTGGTTCAGCCACTGGAGAATTCGCAGTCAATTCCTTGCCTCCACCGACCGATACCCAAATCGTCGGGAGGTACTCGATCGATGGCGGACCGATATCCGTTCAGTCAACACAGCCCGTTTCCATTCGACAACTGCAATTGAACTCGTCGGGAGGAAATCTCATCGGCGGAACCAACGCAGCCCCCTTCGAAAACATCGTCAGCAACACCGACACCGAGTGGTCGGTCTCTTCGAATGCCGCAGTCGTACTCAACGGAAGCGTGGACCTCGACGTACAAGTAGAACCGAACACATTCGTAAAAGGATTTACTAACGACGGAGTAGCCACATCTGCGTTCCAACTCTACGCGCTATCCGAAGAGGATCTCGATGCAGAACTGTTTGGCATCTTCCCGGAAGAAGGTGGACTGCTAACCGTTGTTACGACAAAGGGCCCTATTCTAGCGGGAGGCCTCCACTTCGACGTCAACTCGCCTAGTGACATAACGGTAACCGAGGTTCCAGCACCGTTTGCATTCTTCATACCGTCCTCTAATCCGCTCGACGTGACGTTGGGAGTACTAGGCGCCCCTGTCGAACTTAATGGCCCCGTAACTCTTGGCATTGAAGTATCCGCCAACGCCATCATCAACACAGCCCAGTGGGGACAGAGCGTAGTCCCCACGGATTTCCCGGTTGTGGGAGGTTTGCTCCAGACAGGTCTAACGCGCGAGCCCGATCGCTTGGCAGGTACCTACTCGCTAGCCGGCGGCCCGGTTTCTATCCAAGCCACCGGCGACCCCGTTCCACTTCGCGAGCTGGAGCTCGTTGCTGCGAACGGAAGTTTGATCGATCAAGATAGCGCAGCACCCTTTGAATCCGTCACCACAAGCGGCACCTCGTGGACCGCACAATCCTCCGTCGACGTCATGATCGATGGCGAAATAGTTCTCGGTGTCGAAGTGGCTCCATTCAGCTTGGTCCGAGGCATTGGAACAACCAGTGACGACACATTCGCATTTTCGCTCAACAGCTTCACTGAAGACGTCATCGCGTCGGAACTCGTCGCGGTGTTTCCGGAAGGCGGCGGCAAAGTCACGGTATTCGCAACGGAAGAACCAATCACAACAGATACGCTTGAATTCGCCACCGACGACATCGGCGCCATCACGGCCGGATTCGACCCCGCACCGTTCGACTTTTTCCTTGCGGATCCGAACAAGCCCAACAGTATCATCCTTCGTATGAATGAAGGCAGCGTCACGATTAGCAGTTCGCTCACGCTCGACATCACCGCTTCGCCCGACGCTGAGTTCTTCGGCACTTGGGGCGAAGGCGTGTTAACCACGTTTCCCGCGATCGCTGTGCCGAACGTGCCGGAACCCAATGGCCAGTTTTTAGTGACCCTGGGAACACTCGGAATGCTGACACTACGGCGAAGAAAGTACTGCTCTTCGTGAGAATCGATGACGCGGCGTTGGGCTCGGGTTAGACATCGAGGTAGAGTCGTGAGGTGAAGCCGCCTAGCTTACAAGGGGTCGTCGAAGGATTTCGTGAGCCTGCGATTAATCTCCCAACTGGCTACTTCCTGGTGAAACTGCGCCTGTTGGTAAAATGGACATCGGCTACAATGCTGGGTTTGCCAAACCTAGTGAAGTTGCAACGGATATGCCTGCGTCTGACATCGTGATTAAAGGGGCTCGCGAACACAATCTTCGTGACGTTAGCCTCGTACTGCCTCGAAACAAACTGATCTGCCTCACGGGCGTTAGCGGTAGCGGAAAAAGCTCGCTGGCATTCGATACGCTCTATGCGGAAGGCCAGCGGCGGTACGTTGAATCACTGTCTAGTTTTGCGCGCCAGTTTCTTGGCCAAATGCCAAAACCCGACGTGGACTACATCGGCGGACTCAGTCCTTCGATTTCCATTTCGCAAAAAGCTGCGGGTACGAATCCGCGATCCACCGTCGGTACGATTACGGAAATCTACGACTACCTAAGAGTTCTCTTTGCCCGCGTTGGCGACGGTCATTGCCCCAGCTGTGGCAAACCGATCACTTCGCAAACCCGCGAACAAATCCTGGCTCGAATTCTCTGTTTGCCCGAAAACTCGAAAGTCATCGTACTCGCGCCCGTTATTCGTGGACAAAAAGGCGAGCACCGTGATCTGTTCGAGGACTTCCTCAAACAAGGTTTCGTTCGCGCACGTGTCGACGGTATTGTCGTCCAGCTAAGTGATGACCAAAACCTCGACCGGCAGATGCGACACAATATCGAGCTGGTGATCGATCGCCTCACCATCAAAAAAGACGTTCGACCTCGACTTGCCGAGGCTGTTGATCTGGCGCTCAAGATCGGCGGCGGTACACTGATTATCGCCGAACAAGATTCGGTGCCAAACGCTGACGACCAGAAAACCGATTCCAAACGCGCCACCTCTCGCAAAACGAAAACACGCGGCGGCAATCCTGGCGACATGCTGTTATCAATCGACTTTGGCTGCTCGGACTGCGGTATCGGTTTTGAACCACCAAGTCCTCAGCTCTTCAGCTTCAACAGCCCGCAAGGCATGTGCGAAGAATGCGATGGACTGGGCGAATTCTATTCGTTCGATCCCGCACTATTGATTCCAGATCCTTCCATTTCGTTTGCCAAAGGTGCTATCGAGATCCTTGGCCCATGGAAAGATATTGGTCGATGGAAACGCGCGGTGTATGCAGGAGTTGCTGAAAAAGTCGAGCGAGCCAACATGCTGGACGAAGGCACGGTACTCGAATCGCCATGGGAAGAATTAAACGAAGGCATTCAAGAACTGTTGTTGTGGGGAACCGGTGAAGATCACATCACCTTCACATGGCGTGGCGGCAAGTCGCCCATCAAATACGGTGGGCAATTCGAGGGCATCATTCCCGAACTGCTCGCGAAATATCGAGGTAGCAACAGTAGTACTCAGATCAAGAAACTCGAAAAGTACATGCGGACGATTCCATGTCCGGAATGCGACGGCAATCGGCTCAACCCATTCGCCGCCGCGTTTTCCGTCCGCACGAAATCCGAGAAGTTCCAGGAAGCGGAAACGAAGAGTCTTCCCGATATCTGCAATCTTCCAGTCAGCGATGCATTACATTTCTTTGAAGGTCTCGTGCTCGACGAAACACGCACGACGATCGCCTCGGAGGTGCTTCGTGAAATCCGCGGACGACTCGGTTTCCTTACCAACGTGGGTCTCGACTATCTAACACTTAGTCGTACAGCTCCCACTCTTTCCGGTGGCGAAACGCAACGTATCCGACTCGCCGGCCAAGTCGGTTGCGGACTTGTCGGTGTCTTGTACATCTTGGACGAGCCATCCATCGGTCTACACCCTCGCGACAACGATCAGCTGCTCGGAACGCTTCAACGACTTCGCGATATGGGCAACACCGTTGTTGTTGTCGAGCATGACGAAGACACAATGCGATTGTCTGATCACATCATTGACTTTGGACCAGGACCAGGTGTCCGAGGTGGCCATGTGGTCGCAGAAGGTACGCCCGATGTGATCACGAAAAGCAAGGAAAGCGTCACGGGACAGTTTCTTTCCGGCGACCGTAAGATCGAAGTTCCAGAACAACGGCGACTCACAGAACAAACGGAACCGCAGGAAGCTCCGCCTACGCCCATCGACGAAAAGACGGGCAAGCCGAAAGTCAAAAAAGTCTCGCGCCGCGTAAAAACAAAGCCGGACGAACCAAAACGACAGATTGGCGATGAATGGCTAAGCATCCTCAACTGCAAACACAACAACCTCAAAGATGTCGACATCCACCTGCCGCTCGGATCGTTCATCGCGATCACGGGTGTCTCCGGTTCCGGAAAGAGTTCGTTCGTCAACGACATCCTCGTCGAAGCTTTGCGCCGGGACCTCAACAACGGCGATGGAGAACCTGGCGAACACAAAGCGATCCACGGTCTGCAGTACCTAGACAAGTTGATCGCAATCGACCAATCGCCTATCGGTCGTACGCCTCGATCGAATCCGGGAACGTACATCAAAGTATTCGATGACATCCGCTCGCTATTTACACAACTACCCGAATCGAAACGTCGTGGCTACAAAGCCGGACGTTTCAGCTTCAACGTCGACGGTGGTCGCTGCCAAGCCTGCGAAGGCAACGGCTCCACGAAACTCGAAATGGATTTCCTTGCCGACGTGTGGGTTCAGTGCCCCGTCTGCGACGGACATCGATACAACCGCGAAACGCTGGGCGTAAAGTTCAAGGACAAGTCGATCAGCGATATTTTGGAAATGGACATCCAAACGGCGATCGAATTCTTCGACAGCATTCCAAAGATCCATCACAAGTTACAAACGCTGCAGAGCGTGGGACTCGACTATCTACAGATCGGCCAACCGTCCCCAACACTATCAGGTGGCGAAGCACAACGTATTAAGCTCGCGCGTGAGCTCGTCAAGAAATCAACCGGCAGCACGCTTTACCTGCTCGACGAACCCACAACCGGTTTGCACTTCGCGGATGTGCAACTGTTGCTGGATGTATTGCACGGGTTTGTCGAAGCCGGCAATACGGTCCTAGTCGTCGAACACAATTTGGACGTTATCAAAACCGCTGATTGGGTTGTGGATATCGGTCCTGAAGGCGGCGCAAGCGGCGGGCAAATTGTCGCCAATGGCACGCCGGAAGTCATCGCAAAAGCACCCGACTCGCACACTGGGCGCGCATTGGCACCATTGCTCGGACTCAAACCCAAGCCAAACAAGAACGGCGCCGCGAAAAAGCCAACGAAGACGAAGGGAAAGGCTGTCCTCGCCAAAGAAATCGAAGTCGTCGCGGCCGAGCAACACAACCTTCGCACGGTCGACATAAAAATCCCACGCGACGAAATGACCGTCTTCTGTGGACCCAGCGGCAGCGGCAAAAGCTCGCTCGCCATGGATACGATCTACGCCGAAGGCCAGCGTCGCTACGTCGAAAGCCTCAGTTCGTACGCACGACAGTTCGTCGGTCAGATGCAAAAGCCAGCACTCGAACGAATCGAGGGACTATCGCCAGCGATCGCGATCGAGCAACAGAACCTTGGCAGCTCTCCACGATCCACAGTCGGTACAACGACAGAGATCTACGACTACCTCCGTATCTTGATGGCGCGTGCCGGGAAAGCTCACTGTCCCGAATGCGACATACCGATCGGCACTCAGTCGGCGGATGAAGTAGTCGACAAAATCATGGCAATGCCTGAGGGCACCAAGCTATATCTTATGTCACCCGTCGCGATCGAAGTTGGGCAACGCTTCGACACGTTGTGGGAAGACTTGCGATCCAACGGCTACGTTCGCGTGCGTATCGATGGTGTTACGCATTCGCTCGACAATCCGCCCGCGATCGATCGTCGCCGAAAACACTCGGTGGAAGTCGTTGTTGACCGAGTAATCATCAAAGAAAAAGAACGCTCACGAATCGCGGAGAGCATCGAAGCTGCGTTGGCAATGGGCCGCGGCGTTATGCATGTTGCCAAGCAACAAAACAAAGTCGAAGAATACATGTGGCCCGTGACAATTCACAGCCAACATCTTGCCTGCGAAACTTGTGGCAAAAGCTTCGAACGCCTGACACCGCACAACTTTTCATTCAACAGCCAACTTGGCTGGTGCGAGGCATGTGAGGGACTTGGCACACAAGTTGGAGCGAATCCGGCAGCACTTATCAGCAATGGGCGACTGTCACTTTCGGAAGGCGCAATCAGACTGTGGCCTCATGCTTCCTTTGACATTTCGCAATGGATGCTTGCAGCACTTTCGAGAGACACCGGCATCAAGATCGACATGCCGTTCGAAGAACTCGATGGTCGACAACGACGACTTGTCCTGCATGGAACTGGCGACCGCTGGTATACCGTCTTCAAAGATGGAAAGGACAGCGGCAAAGTTTATTTCCAGTTCCAATTTAAAGGGCTCTATCCAGCGTTAGAAGAAGCCGCGCGACTGTCGCCAACGCTGCGGACTCGATTGGAATTGTTGGTTGATGAAGTCGAGTGTTCTGTCTGTGGCGGTAGCCGCCTCCGTGCAGATGCTTCGGCATTCAAGTATCAGAGTCTGACGATGGATCAGCTCGGTCGCCAGCCGCTGGGGCAGCTACAGAAAACAATCGACAAGTGGAAGCTAACCTCCCGCGACAAGAAAATTGCCGGTGAACTGATTCGCGAAATCCAAGGCCGGTTAGAGTTCCTCAACGATGTTGGTCTCGACTACCTGACGCTCTGTCGTGGAGCTGCCACACTTTCCGGCGGAGAAGCGCAACGCATTCGCTTGGCCAGCCAACTGGGCAGTGGGCTCACAGGCGTACTCTACGTCCTGGATGAGCCAACGATCGGACTGCATCCACGCGACAACACTCGATTGATCGGCGCAATTCACAAGTTGCGTGACCTTGGCAACACACTCGTTCTTGTCGAACACGACAAGGAAGTCATCGAAAGCAGCGACAATGTATTCGACTTTGGTCCCGGTGCTGGCAAGCTTGGCGGAAACATTGTCGCGTCCGGCGATCCGGAAACGCTCGGCAAACGGAAGACGTCGGTTACCGGACCGTATCTTTCGGGAACAAAGGCGATCGGCATCCCCGAAAATCGCCGACTCGATGCGGACGGAAATTCCGCGATCAACTCCAATGGAAAAGCTAAGTCGAAGGGCTCAAAGAAATCCAAGGAAGATGACGCTCCAACACCAGCCGCACCAAAAGTTGATTGGTTGCGCGTCGTTGGTGCGCGACACAACAATTTGCGCAATGCGGACGTAACTATACCGCTCGGCGCTTTCACCGCCATTACAGGTGTCAGTGGCAGTGGCAAGAGTTCCTTCGTCAACGAAATTCTTCACGCCGCGCTGGCGAAGAAACTGCACCGCGCGAACTCGATTCCTGGTGCACACGATCGAATTGACGGCGTGCAATACGTCAACAAAGTCATCCGCGTCGACCAGAAACCGCTAGGTAACTCCCCAACTTCGAATCCCGCAACCTACACTGGCGTTTTCGAACTGATTCGAAATCTATTTGCTGCGTTACCCGAATCAAAGATGCGCGGGTTCTCGCAGCGACGATTCAGCTTCAACGTTCCCGGCGGACGGTGCGAAGCATGTGAGGGTAACGGTCAGCTTTGCATCGAGATGCACTTCTTGCCAGACGTTTGGGTTGAATGCGAAACCTGTCGTGGATCTCGCTACAACCCAGAAACGCTCCAAGTGCAATATCGAGGTCAAACGATCTCCGACGTATTGGGTATGACGTGCGGCGAGGCGGTCAAACTGTTCCAAAACATTCCGAAGATCCGTCGCACACTACAGACACTCTGTGACGTTGGTCTGGACTATCTAACACTGGGGCAATCAGCTCCAACCTTGTCCGGTGGTGAAGCACAACGTGTAAAACTGGCAAGCGAACTTTCACGGCCTGATACCGGGCGAACACTTTACTTGCTCGACGAACCCACCACTGGTTTGCACTTCGACGATTTGGTGAAGTTGTTGGATGTCCTTAATCGACTCGTGGACATGGGCAACACAGTAGTCGTCATCGAGCACAACTTAGACGTCATCAAAACCGCCGACTGGATTATCGATATGGGCCCCGAGGCGGGTGATCGCGGCGGCGAGGTCGTGGTCAGTGGACGGCCGGAGGAAGTCGCCGAATACGCTACGAAGAAGAAAAAGACGCCGGCGAAAACAGCCGATTCGAAAGGACTGCAACTCACTGTCGCGTCGGGTCATCGGACCTATACCGGCGAAGCGTTGGCACCCATTTTGAAAGAGGGACCCTACGTTCATCGGGAAACATTCGATCCATCAAAGCTCGAAGAAGTAGCCGAAGACGACAAAGACATCGAAGAAGTGGGAGAAGACACGAAAATGCCATGGGAGTCGAATGGTCGACTTTGGCACACTACTGATCGTGTCGATCGCAAAGGCAAACCAGTCAAATGGGACGGACAGATTCTGGCCGAAGTCGTCGATCGCATCCAAAAGAAAGGTGACTTCAGCGATACGAATTGGAACGCACGTAGCGTTGTTGAAATTGCGGCAGAGAAGAAGAGCGTCGGTTGGTTCTTCCACGCGATCACGGCAGAAACATGGCTGGTCAAAATGAAGTTCCGTGTCGCCAAGAACACATTCAAACGCGACACGCTCCGCGACCAACTCGATCTGAAATCACTCAACCAAATGGACGATATCCCGATGTACGGCAACGAGTCGCGGGTAAAGTGCAAGAATTTGCGTGGGCCGTGGCAAGAAATCGAGTTGAGTGTGCACTCGTGGGAAGAGATTGATCGCCCCGAATTCTGGAGCTTCATCGAAAAGGCTGTTGCCGGTTTCCAAACATACTTGGATCGTGCATCGTCGAATCCGTCCGACATCATGCCGTGGAAGAAGTTAGGGCGTCGCTGGCATTTCAGTAAGAAAGGCTTCCCACCTGCACAAAAAACAAAGTGGGACATGGAAATGCTGGAGGAACTATGCGAATTGCTGGCCGACATGGCGCCCGACGGACAATTCTTGTGGAACAACCAACAACTCGTTCACATGTTTGTGCCTGGTCAAAAGTCGCCGTGGGCAAGCATCTATACAAAGAAGCCTGAATGGGTCGAACTTCAACTTAACTGCGACAAAGACATGTTCACGTTGGGCGAACTCACGGAAATCGGCGATACTCCCAGATTGGACAGTGCGCCGAAAACCCACGACGTTGTGTCGTTCCGATTCGATGACGCAAAGCAACTACAACATCCTACGTTCGAATCTGTCTTACAGCGTCATCACGATGCGGTTTTGCCGAAGTCTTCCCAATAAACAAGCACGAGTTTACGCGATATGGCAATTCGAATTGGTACTCGAGGCAGTAAGCTCGCGCGTTGGCAAGCAACATGGGTGGCTGCGGAACTTGCGAAACACAACATCGAAACCGAAATCATTTTTTTGAAGACGCTTGGCGACGTAAAGTCAGGTCCCATTGGCGCCGTCGGTACGCAAGGCGTTTTCACAAAAGAGATTCAACGTGCTCTGCTGGACAACCAAGTCGACTTGGCCGTTCACAGCTTGAAAGATCTGCCAACGGATCACACCGAGGGCTTGAGCCTCGCCGCCGTACCTCCACGCGAACGTTGTGGAGACGCGTTGATCGCGAAACATGTCGATTCTGTCGATGCTCTGCCAGAAGGTGCAACCGTGGCCACAGGTAGTGCGAGACGAAGATCGCAACTACTTGCTTATCGCAGCGATTTGAATGTTTGCGATTTGCGGGGAAATGTGGATACTCGCCTGCAGAAGTTGGAAGAAGGCGAATTGGATGCGATCGTGCTCGCTGAAGCTGGATTACATCGCTTGGGTTTAGACTCGCATATTTCACAAGTCATTCCCAAGTCGATTATGTTGCCAGCCGTAGGGCAGGGGGCACTCGGGTTGGAAACCCGCGACGAGGATTCTGAAACGCGAGAAGCGATTCAGTCGCTTCATGATTCGGAAACGCATTGCGCAGTCCTCGCCGAGCGGGCACTGCTACGTGGTTTGCGTGGCGGTTGCTTAGCACCAGTCGGCGCCTGGGCTCGGATCGAATCAGACTCTCTTGTGTTAGACGCGATTGTGCTTGATAGCAAAGGCAACGAACAAGTTAGAACTTCGGCAACAGCCCCAGCCGAACAATGCGAAGAACTGGGCATTCGAACGGCAAACGAATTGATCGCTCTAGGTGCAGATCGGCTTCTCGATTCCGTACGAAACTAGATAAACCCAGCCAATTGCGATGACTGTATAAGCAGGCGATTCACGCCGCAACGATCTCTTATCGATGTGTCTAACTCATCAATGAATCGATTCGCCAACCAAATTGTTGGTTCGAACGGGGGATACGCAATTTAGATCGCTCGACGATTTCCTTCAAAACTCCGCCTCACGCCGAAAACTGGCTTGGCAACGACTACACCATTGCGCGTAGAATTCGCCAGCGTTCATTCAAAAGTCACTCGTCGTCGGTTGGCGGAGACTGACGATAAGACGAAAGGAAATCACATGAATAAATATTTAGTTGAGTTTATCGGTACCTTCTTTTTGGTATTTACCGTTGGCAACGTTGTACTCGGCGGTGACGCCATTGGCATGCTTGGGCCGTTGGCAATCGCAAGCTCGTTGATGGTTATGATCTTCGCGGGCGGACATATTTCCGGCGCTCACTTTAACCCCGCAGTTACCCTGGCGGTAACCATGCGAGGTAAATGCTCTCCAGCGGATGCAGTGCCATACGTAGTAGCACAATGTTTGGCTGGAATTGCTGCTGCCGCGGCGGCAGTCTTTTTGCACGGTTCTGCCGCTGAAATGCTCGACCCCGTCGCGGCTGGCGTACCCAAGGTTCTTCTCGTCGAATTCCTGCTGACCTTCGCCCTTTGTTACGTCGTACTTAACACCGCTACTGCTGCAGGCACGGCTGGCAACTCGTTCTACGGTCTGGCCATTGGCTTTACTGTGCTCGTTGGTGCTGTTTCTGTTGGCGCGATCTCAGGCGGTGCGTTTAATCCCGCCGTTGCTGTCGGCTTGGGCGTAATGAAGAAGGCTGCGTGGCCGAACATTTGGATGTTCTTGGCGCCGCAACTAGTCGCTGGAGCCGTAGCAGCGGTCGTCTTCCGAATTACGAACGGTGCGGACGAAGAAACTGCTTAGCAAGCTTTATTCAGAAGACTTGAGGCAGGGTGAAAGCTCTGCCTTTTTTCGTTGGCTATCACTGACAGCAACGGCAGAGGTTTTTCGATTGGCGAAACCCTAACGGTTATTCCGATAGGGATCACAAGGAAACTCTTTACTGCGAATATTAGGTGTGGCCATGCAAATTCAAACTCAACGCTTCGGAATCATCGAACGTCCCGAAGAGGCCGCCATCAATTTCCCCAGTGGTATCTTCGGTTTCGAGCGACAACGTTCGTGGCTATTGCTAGGTGATAGCGAACACGGTTCGCTGTATTGGCTGCAGAATACTGAGAAATCAGATCTTTCGTTTCCAATGGTGGATCCTCGCGAATTCATCGCGGACTATTCGCTTCACGTCGAGCGTCGCCATTTAGATCATGTTTTCGCTATCGGTGAGCCGCTGATCGTCCTTTCGGTTCTTACACATTATGACGAAAAACTCGTTTTGAATTTGCGCAACCCAATTTTGATCAACCCAAAACTCTCGTCGGGCCGACAAGTTGTGACCTCTGACAATCGACCTATTCAGTACGAGTTGCCAGCCGCAACGGCATCTTTGAAACAAACCGCGTAAGGCGGTCTCGGCCCAGCAAGAATTCGACTGCAATTCTGGACGAAGCTGGTCTCTGCTAGCATCCTCGTCGATAAGTCATCATGCACCGCTAGCACTCGTTGGGGTTCCCGGCATTTCCCTTCGTTGCCCGTGGTGGGGTTCGATTCGCGCTCACACACAAAATGTTTGGGCGAGGTCGACTGTCATCCTGATTTCATTGTGCAGTTGTGGCTGCGAAAAGGGGATCCACATGTTGGTTCTTTCCAGACACCGAGACGAGAGCATCATCATTGGCGACAACATTGTGATTACAGTGGTGGACGTGCGCGGCGACAAAGTTCGTTTGGGCATCGACGCACCCACTGACATTCCGGTGCATCGCCAAGAAGTCTACGAAGCCATTCAACGAGAGCGGCAAGTGGGCGGTGGTGCAACGCAGAAGAACGGTCGCTCGTAGTTCTTGTAAGATGTTGCAAACCAAAGTGCGACTCACACTTTGGTTAATCTCTTCGCCTCGGGACTATTTCTTTACAGTCGCAAGAACGGCGCGAACCAAATCTTGTTGCTCAAATGGTTTCGTAAAGTAGCCGTCCGCGCCTTTGTCAATGATCGTGCGTTTTTCGTCTTCCATTGCGTATGCGGTGAGGGCAAGAATTGGAATCCGATCGTCAGATGATTCTTCATTTCGGATGATCTCGATGGCTTCCAGCCCACTGACAACGGGCATATGGCAATCCATCACGATCAGATCATAACTTTCCGCTCGCCACGCATTCACCGCGTCGACTCCGTTTTCCACATCGGTGACGTCGGCGCCAGCCCTGCGTAAAACTTCGACAATGATCGAACGATTGGTGTCGTGATCTTCGGCAACCAAGATGCGAAGCCCACTACAATCAGGTGCGATCGTTGCTGATGCGGTCGGTGTTATTGCTACGCTCTGTTTTTGCTTTGCAGGTAAATCGACATCGAACCAAAATCGCGTTCCGACACCAGGTTCGCTGCGGACGTTGATTTCACCACCCATCAGGCGAACCAACCTACCGGCGATCGCTAGGCCCAAACCGGCACCTTCATGGCGGCGTTTTTTCGAAGCATCAACCTGAGTAAAGGCTTCGAAGATCTTAGGTAAATCTTCTTCTTCGATGCCCACACCCGTGTCTTGAACGACAAAGCTGATCGCCGACTCTCTAACTTGTGACTTAGAGACGGAAAGATTGACGCTTCCTTGCTCGGTAAACTTCGTCGCGTTACCGACAAGATTTGACAATATCTGACGTAGCCGAAATGCATCTCCAAAAACTTCAAGCGGCATGTCTTCTGATATATCAACTTCAAATTGAATGCCACGCTGTCCGGCAAGCATATCCCATTCGGCGCGCATGTCACTTAGAAATCGGTCTAGTCGAAATGCCTGACAATCAAGCTCCAAACGCTGCACTTGCATCTTGGACAAATCCAGAATGTCATTGCCTAAGTTCAGCAAGTGTTCCGCCGCTGACGAAATCGCGTTGAGGTGTTCTGGCTGGCTACTCGGAGATGCGCTATTGGCTAGGTCTACCATTCCAAGAATAGTCGTAAGCGGTGTTCGAATCTCGTGACTCATGTTTGCTAGGACACGACTTGTTAATTCTTCACGC